>DAIOXI010000213.1:479-4745 GCA_036758045.1 Albidovulum sp. | reverse complement strand
GTGCATGGCAACGACATCGCCTTTGAAGACCAGCGCAACAAGCTGCGCCTGGTCGATGCCGCGCGTGACCTTGGGGATGTCGCGCCCCTCGATCCGTTTGGCGATGTCGGCGAAGGTGAAGATGGTGCGGCGCACCCGTTCGGCGAATTCGGCGTCCTCTTCCCCCAGACCCGCCAGAACCGCGTCACGGGTCTGGGCCGGGGTGACGTTCAGGATCGCGCCGACGCGCGCTTCGGGGGCATCCTCGAAAGCGCGGGGCGCGACGTTGGCAAGCTGGCCGATCAGCGACTGGCCGATCTGGCGCACCGTTTCCGGTTTGACAACGCCGGTCTGGCCCATGGCATGGGCGAGCCTGCGGGCGCGCTCGCCCGGCAGTTGCGCCAGAAGCCCGGCCGCGCGCCCGACCGGCAGCTTGGAGAGCAGCACCGCCCCGATTTCGGCGCTTTCCTCCGTGAGGACGGCGATCAGGCGGTCATCCTCAAGCGCGCCGATCCGTTCCCAGGGGTCACCGGTCGCCGATGTCGCGCGGGCGTTGCGCAGCCGCGTCGCGGCGGCGGGCGAGATATGGCCCTGAAGCAGGTCCAGCGCGCGTTCGATGCCACCGGGGAAGGAAAGACCGACCGAATCGAGCCGCCCCACGAATTCCTCCACCACCGCGCGCAAAGTGGCGCGGTCGATGCTGCGCATGGACCCCATCTGCTCGGTCAGCGCCGCCTGAAGATCGTCGGGGAGCGCGGTCAGCGGCAGGTTGCCGCCCTCGGCCAGCAGGAACCGCACGATGATGGCAGCCTTCTGACGCCCGGTCACGGGAACCGGATCGCGCCGGGCGGGTGTCTTGCCGGTGCTGCTGTCAGCCTGTCGTGCAACTGCCGTCATGGGTCCTCTCCGCCGCCTTGGTGCGACGGTCGCAGAACCGGGTTAACGGCGGCTTACGGGAAAGCCGATTGTCAGCTTTGCAGTTTCACGCAGGTCCGGGTCGCGCTGTCCCAGGCGGTGCCTTCCGCGCAGGACATGGAGGCCTGCTTGTCATGGCCGGAACAGTTCCCGAAGGCCAAGCCGGGGGCGACAGAAGCGGCAAGGGCGATCAGTGCGGCAAAGGCGTGTTTCGTCATGGCATGCTCCTTTCCTTGTGGAAGGGTGCCAGCCATGGTGACGTTGCGGCAAGTGTTTCCTGGCCAGAAACAGCCACTTCACGCAATCGTGTGGCCCTCAAGGTGGGGATGGGCAGGATTGCCCATCCTAGGCGCCGAACACCCTGCGAAAGATCGTATCGACATGCTTGGTGTGATAGCCAAGGTCGAATTTTTCCTCGATTTCGGCCGGGGTCAGGGCGGCGGTCACCTCGGCATCGGCCAGAAGCTCTGCCTTGAAGTCCGCGCCCTTTTCCCAGACCTTCATCGCGTTTCGCTGCACCAGACGATAGGCATCCTCGCGGCTCACTCCCGCCTGGGTCAGCGCCAGAAGGACGCGCTGCGACATCACCAGCCCTTTGAACTTGTTCATGTTCTTCAGCATGTTTTCCGGGTAGACGACGAGCTTCTCGATCACACCGGCGAGCCGGTTCAGCGCGAAATCGAGCGTGATCGTCGCATCCGGCGCGATGCCGCGCTCGACCGAGGAATGCGAGATGTCGCGTTCGTGCCAGAGCGCGACATTCTCCAGGGCCGGGACCACCGCCATGCGCACAAGCCGCGCAAGGCCGGTGAGGTTTTCGGTCAGCACGGGGTTCCGTTTGTGCGGCATGGCGCTGGAGCCCTTCTGGCCGGGCGAGAAGAATTCTTCCGCCTCCAGAACCTCGGTGCGCTGCATGTGGCGGATCTCGATGGCGATGTTTTCGATGCTCGACGCAATCACCCCCAAGGTGGCGAAGAACATCGCGTGGCGGTCGCGCGGGATGACCTGCGTGCTGATCGGCTCGGGCCGCAGCCCCAGTTTCGCGCAGACATGTTCCTCGACCGCCGGGTCGATATTGGCGAATGTGCCGACGGCGCCGGAAATGGAGCCCGTCGCCACCTCCCACCGGGCCTTTTCCAGACGGTTCTTGTTGCGGTCCATCTCGGCATAGAAACGCGCGAAGGTCAGGCCCATGGTCGTCGGTTCGGCGTGGATGCCGTGACTGCGGCCGATGCGGACCGTGTCCTTATGCTCAAGGGCGCGTTTCTTCAGCGCGGCGAGGACCCGGTCCATATCGGCCAGAAGGATGTCGGCGGCGCGGACAAGCTGGACGTTCAGCGTGGTGTCGAGCACGTCCGAAGAGGTCATCCCCTGATGGACAAAGCGCGCGTCCTCGGCCCCGATATGTTCGGCCAGATGGGTCAGGAAGGCGATGACGTCATGCTTGGTCACCGCCTCGATCTCGTCGATGCGCGCCACATCGAACTCGACGTCCTTCGCGCGCCACACCGCCTCGGCATTGGCCTTCGGGATCACGCCAAGGGCGGCTTGGGCGTCGCAGGCATGGGCCTCGATCTCATACCAGATGCGGAACTTTGTCTCGGGCGACCAGATCGCAACCATCTCGGGGCGGGAGTAGCGGGGGATCATGGCGGGCCTCTTGCTTGTGACGGGGTTGCCGGGCTTCTAGAATGCGCGCCGGCGAGGAGCAAGGATGACAGGCCGGAAATGAGGCTGAAGATCGCGGATTTCGAAGGGCTCTGGCAGGTCCGGCGGATGATTGACGATCATCTGGCCGGGCAGAGCGGCGCATTTACCGGCACCGCGACCCTGTCGCCGCTGGGGAACGGCCTTTGGGACTGGTCGGAAAGCGGGGTGATCGCGCTTGGCGGCGGCAGGCCGATGAGCGCGGCGCGGCGCTATCTGTGGCGGGCCGAGGGCGACCGTATCGCGGTCCTGTTCGAGGACGGCCGCCCGTTTCACGACTTCGCCCCCGAGGCCGCGCCCGAGGCCGCCCATTGGTGCGCGCCCGACGATTACCGGGTGCGCTACGATTTCTCCCGATGGCCCGACTGGGAGGCGGAATGGGTCGTGAAGGGGCCGCGCAAGGATTACACGATGCTTTCGCACCATGCGCGCGCGGCAATGGATCACGTTTCGTGATGAATATCCACGCGATCATTCATTTCTGAAATAGACGGCCCCGCCTTATCTGATCGGTAGAGACCCGACAGACAGGAGGTCAGCCATGCCCGCCAGGATCGCCCCGACGCCCCGCTTTGCCGCCAGACGGCCCCTCCCGGCCCTTGCCGGGGGCCTTGCCGTTCTGGTGGTCCTCACCTTGGCCACGACCCTGCCGCAGCCCGCGCCTGGACCGGAGGCGCCCGAGGATTGGCACGGCAATGTCGCGGCCTCCCACTGGCACCCGGTCACGCCCCGGTAAGCGCCGGGTCGAAGGGATAGCGCGTCAGGTTTTCGCATCCGTCCGCCGTCACCAGTACCTGATCCTCGATCTTGATGGAAAAATCGCCGCCCTCGGGGCTGACCAGCGCCTCGACGCAGATCACCATGCCCTCCTCGATCACATGGTCAAAGGCGCCCTCGGCCCAGTTGTCGGGGTAGGGGACATAGGGCCATTCGTCGCAAAGCCCGACGCCATGCATCTTGCAGGAATATTTCTGTGCCCAGTACCGGTCCTCAAGCTGATGCCCCTCAAGCACCAGCTCCCGGATCGGCACGCCCGGTTTCAGCCGCGCCTGATGGTCGCGGATATGGTCAAGCGCGTGGTTCATGGCGGAAATCATCGCGGTCGTGGGCTTGGCATCGCCCACCCACCATGTCCGCGAGATGTCGATACAGATGCCGTAGGCCCCGATCAGGTCGGTGTCGAAGGCGACGATTTCGTCGTTCTGCACGATCCGCGGGCCGCATTCCTGAAACCATGGGTTCGTGCGGGGACCAGAGGCCAGAAGCCGGGTCTCGATCCATTCGCCGCCGCGCCGGATATTGCCCTTGTGAAGCTCGGCCCAGATGTCGTCCTCGGAGATGCCGCCCTTCGGGACATTGGTTCGGGTGAAATCTTCCATCTCGGCAATCGCGCTTTCGCAGGCATGGTGCGCGCAGCGCATGGCAAGGATTTCCTCCGCCCCCTTGATGGCGCGGGTGCGTTCGGTCAGTTCCTCCCCCTCCATCACCGCGAAACCGGCGCGTTCCAGCGCCCGCAACCCGTGGATCTGGATCTTGTCCACGGCAAGGCGCCGGTTCGCCCCGGCATGCGCGCGCATCACCTCATCCACCTGACCGGCAAAGGCATGGGCGTCGCGGTCGCCCAGATCGCCCGAGACGGCGTAGAAGAAGGACGCGCCGGAGCGC
>DAIOXI010000213.1:0-459 GCA_036758045.1 Albidovulum sp. | reverse complement strand
GTTGAAGGTGACAAGGAAGGGGGAATTCTTGTATTCCCAGACCACCATATGCCCGTCGGCACAGACAAGGCAGGCGCGGAACGGGTTATGTGCGTTCCAAAGCTGCATGTTCGTGGTGTCGGTGGCATAGCGGATGTTGAGGGGATCGAACATCAGGATGCCGCCATAGTCGCGGTCGGCGAGCGCCTTGACCAGCCGCCGCCAGCGATCCTCGCGCATCGCGGACAGGTTCGGCAGCGTCAGCCCAGCCGCCTCCCATTCGCGGAAGGCAAGTTGCGTGGGCCCGATTTCCACCCGGTCATTGTCGTTGGGGGTGCCGTCGCCAAGGGTCGCGCCCCGGTTCGGGTCGATCTTGCGGCGGTCGCGGTAGTGATCGGTCATGGGGTCCTCCTCCGGCTTGGGTCGATGCTGGGGCGGGGTGGGGGGGCCGTCATGCCGGATCGCGACATCGGGAGGCAT
>DAIOXI010000212.1:0-4808 GCA_036758045.1 Albidovulum sp. | reverse complement strand
ATCCAGAGCATGATCGGCGCCTTGCGCTGATAGGCGCTTTCCAGTTCCGCGAAAAGCGCCGCATCGGTCCCGGCATGGATCACCTCGAAGGGCAGGTCCAGCGCCTCCACCCTTTCATCGTCGAACCCGCCCCAGGTCACCGGGCCGCCCAGATAGCGGCCCTTCGGCGCGGTCTCGGCGGTGGAAAACGCCTCGGCGCAGGCCGGGTCCTTCAGGGCTTCCCAGTTCGGCAGGCCAGGGCAAAGCTCCTTCATATAGGTCGGATACCACCACTCTTCCTTGGCCTTCATGCCGGTCGGGCCAAAGACCTCGGTCTTGCCGGTCGCGGTCGAGGCATCCATGGCGTCGCGCCCCGTCGTCTCCCACATCTCCATCGCGACATGCAGGTCGCCGGTTTCCAGCCCGGCGAATTGCGCGAGGTAATCGGCCTGCACATATTCGACGTTATAGCCCGCCTTCTGCAGGACATCCCCCATCAGGCGCGTGGTGATCAGCTGTCCGGTCCAGTCATGCAGCGTCAGCTTGATCGGATCGGTCGAGTCCTGCGCCTGGGCCAGTCCGGCGGTCATGGCCAGCACGGAGGCGGTCAGCACGCGCATCGCTTTCGTCGTTCGGGTCATCGTGAACTCCCTGTTCTGCCGGCCGGGCCGGTCTTCGAAACGGTGTTCGGGGGAGGCTGTCGCAAGGCCCCCGCCCCGTTCCCTGACGTCAAGTAGGGACGACGGGGGCGATTCCGTCAATCCGTCAATGTGGCTTTTTGTGATTTTTGTGCCCGCATCGCGCCCGATAATTGCGCGACGCCGCGCAAACGCCTAATGTTCCACCACCCTGCGGAGTCCGCCCATGCTGTCGAAACGCCATTCCGACATCCTGAAAATCCTCGAAACCGAGGGCACGGCGACCATCGCGGCGCTGGCCGACCGGCTTGGCGTCTCGCTGGAAACCGTGCGGCGGGATGTCAGGCCGCTGACGGAAGCCGGTACGCTGACGCGGGTTCACGGCGCGGTGGGGCTGGCCGGTCAACTGGGTGAGGCGCCGTTTCAGAAGCGGATGCGCGAAAACGCCGCTGCCAAGCAGGCGATCGCGCGCGCCGTGGCCGGGATGGTGCGCGACGGCGACAGCCTGATGCTGGATACCGGCACCACCACGAGCTTCGTCGCCCGCGAACTGGCCGATCACCGCCGCCTGACGGTGGTGACGAACTCCACCGACATCGCCCGCATCCTCGCCACCCGCAACGGCAACCGGGTCTTTCTGGCGGGCGGCGCGCTGCGTCCTGACAGCGGCGCCGCCTTCGGCAAATCCGCGCTCGACTTCATCGCCGGGTTCCGGGTGCGGCTGACGATCCTGTCGGTCGGCGCAGTGGATGAAACCGGGCTGATGGAATACGGGCGGCGCTGACCCTGCCGCTTCTTCGTTGCGAAAATACTCCCGCCGGAGGCGGCTGACGCCCGGCTCAGGCGCCGGGGTCGATGACCTCGAACCCGTGCGTCACCTCGGCGGTCTTCGCCATCATCGCGGAGGCAGAGCAATATTTCTCGATCGACAGCCCCACCGCGCGTTCGACCTTGGCGGGGTTCAGGCCGCGCCCCGTCACGGTGAAGTGCAGGTGGATCTTCGTGAAGACCTTGGGATCGGTCTCTGCCCGTTCCGCCGTCACGTCGCAGGTCACGTCCTCGACCGGCTCACGCCCCTTTTCAAGGATATGGACCACGTCATAGGCCGAACAGCCGCCGGTGCCGATCAGGATCAGTTCCATCGGGCTTGGCCCCGGCTTGGGCTTGCCATCGACGCCGTTGCCGAAGGCGATGGTGTGGCCCGCCTCGACCTGGCCGGTAAAGCTCCGCTCCCCGACCCATTTGACACGCGCTTTCATGGCAACTCCCCTGATCTCGACTGGGGCGCATCTTTGCCGCCGCCACGGCGCGGGCGCAAGGGCGGAACGGCGATCAGGCGCCGCTTTGGCCCGCCACCTGATCCAGATCAGTGCGGCGTCTGGAAAAGCATGGAAGACCGGGCGCACTCTGTAATCAGGACGAAGCTTTTTCGATGCGTCTGACAACCCGCACCAATCTGGCCGTTCGCGTGCTGATGTTCTGTGCCGTGCATGAGGGGCGCATCGTCCGGTCGGCCCAGATCGCCGAGCGCTGCAATGCCGCGCCCCATCATCTTGCGCAGGTGGTCTACCTGCGGAACCAGCGCGGCTTCGTGCGGGCGATCCGGGGCCGCGCGGGGGGGCTGGAACTCACCCGTCCGCCCGCGAAGATCAATATCGGCGAGGTGTTCGAACTGTTCGAAAGCGGCGTCCCCTTTGCCGAGTGCTTTTCGAAGACCGGCAATACCTGCCCGCTGACCGATGCCTGCCGCCTGCGCACCGGCATCGCCCGCGCGGTCGCCGCCTTTTATGCCGAGATGGGGACCCTGACGCTGGAGGATCTGGTGAAGGGCAATTGCGCCCTTGCCGCGCTGATGGCGCTTGAGGACCTGCCGCAAACCGCCTGCGCCGAGTGACCATGGCCACGAAAACGCCCCCGGCCTGATCGGCCGGGGGCACGGTCCTGTCCCGTCGTCGGGTGTGCTTATGCCGCCGAAACGGCCCGTCCGGTCAGAACCTTCACCAGGTTGGCGCGGTAGGCCTTGGTGCCGTGCATGTCGCCGATCATGCCCTCGGGATCGACGGAAAGCCCGGCGATGGCGTCGGCGGAGAAGTCCGCCGACAGCGCCGTTTCCGCCTCGGCCCAGCGGAAGCCGCCGTCCTCCGACGCCCCCGTCACCGCCACGCGCACCCCGCCGCCGGTCTTGGCGACGAAGACCGCCGTGAGGGCGAAGCGCGAGGCCGGTTGCAGGAACTTCTGGTAACTGGCCTTTTGCGGGATCGGAAAGCGGACCTCGGTGATGATCTCGCCCGGTTCCAGCGCCGTGGTGAAGAGACCTTCGAAGAAGTCGTCCGCGGCGATCCGCCGATTGTTCGTCACCACCGTCGCGCCCGAGGCCAGCACCGCCGACGGGTAGCAGGCCGCGGGGTCGTTATTGGCCAGGCTGCCGCCGATCGTGCCGCGGTTCCTGACCGCCGGATCGCCGATATTGCCCGCCAGCCCCGCCAGCGCCGGATAGGCCCCCGCCTCTTTCGCCACAACGGCATGGGGCGTCGCGCCGCCGATCACCAGATCGCCACCCTCCTTGCGGACGCCGATCATCTCCTTGATGCCATTCAGGCTGACCAGAACGGCGGGCGCGGCAAGGCGCTGTTTCATCGACGGGATCAGCGTCTGCCCCCCGCCCAGCGCCTGCGCGTCCTCCTGCGCCAGCGCCTTCACGGCCTCGGCCACGGTTGCGGGCTTTTCGAGTTCGAATGCGTACATCTTTTCCTCCTCAGCCCTGAATCGCGGCCCAGACGCGCGACGGCGAAAGCGGCATGTCGATATGGGTGACATTGGTCTTTCCGGCGCGCTGAAGCGCGTCGATCACGGCGTTGACGACGGCGGGGGGTGAACCGATCGCCCCGGCCTCGCCACAGCCCTTCACGCCCAAGGGGTTATGCGTGCAGGGCGTGCAGCAGGAATGGTCCACCGTGTAGAACGGCACATCGTCGGCGCGCGGCATGGCATAATCCATGTAGCTGCCCGACAGAAGCTGTCCGTTCTCGTCATAGACCGCCCCTTCCAGAAGCGCCTGGCCGATGCCCTGCGCCAGACCGCCATGGACCTGTCCCTCGACGATCATCGGGTTGATGACATTGCCGAAGTCGTCGGCGGCGGCGAAGGAACAGATCGTCACCTTGCCGGTGTCGGGATCGACCTCAACCTCGCAGGCATAGGCGCCGGACGGATAGGTAAAGTTCGACGGGTCGTAGAACGCCGTCTCCTCCAGCCCCGGCTCAAGTTCCGCCAGCGGGTAGTTGTGCGGGACATAGGCCGCCAGGCAGACCGAGCCCCAGTCGACGGACTTGTCGGTGCCTGCGACGGTGAACTTGCCGTCCTTCAGCTCGATATCGCCGTCCGAGGCCTCCAGGAGGTGCGCCGCGATCTTCTTGGCCTTGGCGATGATCTTGTTGGTGGCTTTCACCATCGCCGACCCGCCCACGGCGAGCGAGCGGGAGCCATAGGTCCCCATGCCCATCGGCGTATTGGCGGTGTCGCCATGGACGATCTCGACCTGGCTTTCCGGTATGCCGATCATCTCGGAGATGACCTGCGGGAAGGCGGTTTCATGCCCCTGCCCGTGGGAATGGCTTCCGGTCATCACGACGATGCCGCCGGTCGCGTTCACCCGGACCGTCGCGCTTTCGTAAAGCCCCGCGCGGGCGCCCAGTTGCCCGACGAGGTTCGACGGCGCGATGCCACAGGCCTCGATATAGCAGTTGACGCCAAGCCCGCGCCACAGGCCCTTCTTCGCGCTCTCGGCCCGGCGCTTTTCGAACCCGGCCAGATCGGCGATCTTTTCCAGCACGTCCATCGTGGCCTGATAGTTGCCGGTGTCATAGGCCACGGCCACAGGCGTCTGATACGGAAACTCATCCGCGCCGACGAAGTTCTTGCGGCGCAGTTCGATCGGGTCGATCCCCATCTCCCGCGCGGCCTTGTCGATCACCCGCTCAAGCTGGAAGGTCGCCTCGGGCCGGCCCGCGCCGCGATAGGCATCGACCGGCACGGTGTTGGTAAAGACCGCCTTCACATTCACATAGATATGCGGCGTCTTGTAGTTCCCCGCCATCAGCGTGCCATGCAGATAGGTCGGCACCGAAGGCGCGAAGGTGGAGAGATAGGCCCCCATATTCGCGTAGGTCTCGGTCCGGATCGCCTGGAACA
>DAIOXI010000211.1:3123-4812 GCA_036758045.1 Albidovulum sp. | reverse complement strand
AAGGCCGGTGTGCCGGTCGTCGTCGGCACCGGCGCGATCAACACCAGATCGGCCGTGGCCCATGCCGCCCATGCGCAGAAGGTCGGCGCCGCCGGGCTGATGGTCATTCCGCGGGTCCTGTCGCGCGGGCTGTCGGTCGCGGCGCAGCGCAACCACTTCAAGGCGATCCTCGACGCCGCGCCGGACGTGCCCGCGATCATCTACAACAGCCCCTATTACGGTTATTCGACCAAGGCGGACCTGTTCTTCGCGCTGCGTGCCGAACACGGGAACCTGATCGGTTTCAAGGAATTCGGCGGCAAGGCGGACCTGAGCTACGCGGCCGAGCACATCACCTCGCAGGACGATGAGGTGATCCTGATGGTCGGCGTCGATACCGAGGTCTATCACGGCTTCGTCAAATGCGGCGCGGTCGGCACCATCACCGGCATCGGCTCTGTCTACCCGAAAGAGGCGCTGTTGCAGGTGGCCCTGTCGCGCCGAGCCGCCGAAGGCTGCCCCGAGGCCGACCAGCGCGCGCGCGAACTGGCCGAGGCCTTTTCGGTCCTGGCCAAATTCGACGAGGGCGTCGATCTCGTCCTTTACTTCAAGCATCTCATGGTGCTGAAGGGAGAGCGGGAATATGCGCTGAACATCAACGAGACCGACGCGCTGTCCCCCTCGCAGGCGAAATTCTGCGAAGCGCAGTTCCATCAGTTCAACGCCTGGTTCGCGAACTGGTCCAGACAGGGCGGAGTCATCGCCGAATGCATGTGATCGACAGCCACACCGGGGGCGAACCCACGCGGGTGATTCTCGACGGCGGCCCTGACCTTGGCACCGGCCCGCTGTCGGAAAGGGCCGCGAGACTGGCGAGCGAGCATCGGGATTTCTACCGCTCGGTGATCCTGGAACCGCGCGGGCAGGCGGCGATGGTCTGCGCGCTTCTGGTCGCGCCGGTCGATCCGACCTGCGTCACCGGCGTGATCTATTTCGACGCCAAGGCGGTGCTGGGCATGTGCGGTCACGGCACCATCGGCCTGGCGGTGACGCTGGTTCACATGGGGCGCATCGGTCAGGGGAAACACCGGATCGAGACCCCCGTGGGCGTCGTCACCGTCGATGTGCGGGACGCGAACACCGTGACGGTGACGAATATCGAAAGCCGCCGGTCGCGCAGCGGCGTCGCGGTGGAGGTCGAGGGGCTCGGCACCGTCACCGGCGACATCGCCTATGGCGGCAACTGCTTTTTCATCGTCGATCCCAGCCCGATCCCGGTGACCGCGTCCAACATCCGGCAGTTGACCGACGTGGCCGTCACTCTCCGCGAAAGCCTGAGGGCGCAGGATATCGGCTGCGCGGGCGGCATGCCGGTCGATCATGTGATCTTCTATGGCCCGGCCGCAACGCCGGGGGCGCACAGCCGGAATTTCGTACTGTGCCCGGACGATGACTATGACCGTTCGCCCTGCGGCACCGGCAGTTCGGCGCGCCTTGCCTGCCTTGCCGCCGATGGCCGCCTCGCCGAAGGAGAGGAGATCGTGCAGGAAAGCGTGATCGGCAGCACCTATCGGCTCAGCTATCGCAAGGGGCCGACAGGCGGCGTGATCCCCTGCATCACCGGCAAGGCCCATGTCATGGCGGAAAGCACGCTGATCTTCCTGCCCGAAGACCCGTTCCGGCAGGGCATTGCCGTCTGACCCTTGCTTC
>DAIOXI010000211.1:0-3113 GCA_036758045.1 Albidovulum sp. | reverse complement strand
GCTGTTCGGGACATGTCATGACCAGGCCTTCCCCCCCCGAGATCATCGTCATCGGCGCCGGTATCGTCGGGGTCACCGCAGCACTTGCCTTGCAGGCCGAGGGGCATCGCGTCCGCATCATCGACCGCAAGGGCGTGGCCGCCGAAACCTCTCGCGGGAATGCCGGGGCCTTCGCCTTTGCCGAGGTAGAGCCGCTTGCGACGCCTGGCATCATGCGCAGGGCACCGAAGTGGCTGCTGGACCCGCTGGGGCCGCTGTCGCTGCGCCCGGCCTATGCGCTGCGGATCCTGCCCTGGATGGTGCATTTCTGGCGTGCCACGGCGGTGTCGCGCCATGCGGCGGCGGTCACGGCGCAATCGGGGCTGATGAAGCTGTCCTCACAGGCGCTGGAACGGCTGATCGTCAGGGTCTCGGGCGAGGGCCTGATGCGCCGCGAAGGCCAGTTGCAGGTCTACGAGGGGCGCGCACGGTTCGACGCCGCGCTTCCCGCCTGGGATCAGCGCCGCCGCCATGGCATCGCCTTCGACCTCCTGGAAAGCCCCGGCGCCATCGCCGAGATCCAGCCCGGTCTCAGCCCGCGGTTCACCCATGCCGGTTTCACACCGGACTGGCTGAACACCGTTGATCCCGCCCTTTGGACCGAGCACCTCGCCCATGCCTTCGTGACCGCCGGCGGGGTGATCGAGCAGGCCGAGGTCAGGAACCTGACCCCGCGCGAGGGCGCGGTCGCGGTCGTCACCGGCACCGGGACAAGGGTGGCGGATCAGGTCGTCGTCGCGGCCGGGGCCTGGTCGCATCAGATCGCCCGGATGATCGGCGACCGGATCCCGCTGGAGACCGAGCGCGGCTACAACACCACCTTCCCGACCGCCAGCTTCGACCTGCGCACCCACCTGACCTTCGCCGATCACGGCTTTGTCGTCAGCAGGATCGGCGACGGGCTCAGGGTCGGCGGGGCGGTGGAGCTTGGCGGGCTCACGCTGCCGCCGGACTACCGGCGCGCCGAGATCCTCGTGCGCAAGGCCGCCGGTTTCCTGCCGGGTTTCGACCCGCGCGGCGGCACGCAATGGATGGGGTTTCGCCCCTCGCTTCCCGACAGCCTGCCGGTCATCGCGCGGGCGCCGGGCGCAGAGCGGGTCATCTACGCCTTCGGGCATGGACACCTGGGCCTGACCCAATCGGCCGGCACCGCGGAACTGGTGGCGGCGCTTGCGATGCGGCGCGAGCCGGCGATCCCGCTTGCCCCCTTCGACCCGAGCCTTCCGGCCAGGGGTCGCCGGGGTCCAGCATGTGTTGATGCGTGCCGGTGATCCAGGCGCGGCCGCTGATCTCGGGCCGGATGGCCTCCTGCCCGCCGATATCGGTCGTGCCAAGGATGCGGCCGTGGAACTCGGACCCGATGATGGAGACGCCGGTGAAACGGTCCTCCGGCCCCATCTCGCCACGCGCGTGAAGGATCGCCATCCGCGCGGAAACCGCTGTTCCGGTCGGCGACCTGTCCAGCTTTCCGGGCTGGATCGCGACCACCGATTGCGCGCAAAGCCGGTTGCCGTCGCGGGTGATCGGCCCTGCGAAGAGGCAAAAGGAATGATGCGCCCAGTCGGGCTTTTCGGGATGTTCGAAGCGATAGCGGGCATTGGCGGCATTGGTGATGCGGATGCCAAGCTCGGCGATCTCACGCGCCTTTTCGGCCACCAGATCGACGCCAAGCGCCACCGGGTCGACAACGACGAAACTGTCGCCGCCAAAGGCCGTATCCACCGTGATCGTCCCGAGGCCCGGCACATCGAGCGGTACCGCGAGGCGGGTCGCGAAGGAGGGAAGGTTCTCGACATGGATCCGTTCGGCCTTGCCGTTGGCGCAGTCGGCCCTGACCCGCACCAGGCCGCCAGGCGCCTCCAGCACCATCTCTGTCACCGGCTCCTGCATCGGGATGATGCCGCTGTCGAGCAGCACCGTGGACACGCAGATGGAATTCGAGCCCGACATCGGCGGCGTATCCTCGGGCTCCATGATGATCCAGGCGGCCTGCGCCTCGGGGTCGCGTGGCGGAACCAGAAGGTTCACATGGCGAAACACCCCGCCGCGTGGTTCGTTCAGGACGAAGTTGCGCAGCACCTCGTCCTTCGCGATCCAGTTCCGCTGCTCCCAGATCGTCGCGCCGGGTGGAGGGGCGACGCCGCCGACGATGACATCGCCGACCTCGCCTTCGGCATGGCACGACACGACATGAATGACCTTGCGGCTGCGCATGTCCCTCTCCCTCCGGGCCGCCCGGCGGCGACACGGTCACCGGGGTTCAGAGTTTGCATATTGCATCCGAAACGACTGGTATAGGGATTTCCGGCGGTTTGCGCGTCGCTGTGGGTCACGGGAAGAACGCGCAGGGCATGAATTTTCAGGCGACCGATGCCTCCCGGTCCCGGTCTTCGGCCGACATCGTCCATGAGGCGCCGAGGGACGCGCTCGTGCAGGGCAATCTCGCCTCCCCTGTGCAACCGCGCCAGATCCCTGACGTGGTCCAGAGCGGCGATGCAAGGCGCGCGGGCGACCTGACCAAAGCGCATGTGACCGGGGCGGGAGCCGCGCTGCTCGACGATCTCGGGCAGGAACGCGGCGGCCGGTCCGGGGCGCGGTGAAGGCGACGCCGCGTCCCCGAGCATGCCGGAACGCCCCCGCCCCCCTGCCCCTCTCTGTCCCGGTTGCCTTGACCGGACCCGGCCGCGATCGGCATCGCGAGTTCGGGTTGCCACGACACCCAGACCGGTCCAGTGTCGGGCAGGTCGCGGAAACGGGCAACGCGACTGACAGCCTTGATGACCGCTCCCCGCCAGTCGAGCAGGCAGGTCCCCCACGCGCCGCCGAAGATCTTCTGCCCCGGCCGCGCCTGCAACCGGCAGGGCAAGTCCGGTTCGGCCACCGACAGGTGCAGGTTCTCGGGCAGCGGGGCGATGGTCGGGGAGCGCACGCCCGATACCAGCGTCGCGTGGGCCAGCCGCAGCCCGCCCGCCTCCACCCAGTAGATGTGATCGACGATCACGCCGGACAGCTGGACAAGGCGGGCGACCAGCGCCGCCGGATCGCCGGGCGGGGTCGCGATGCCCACCGGCGCG
>DAIOXI010000210.1:0-4991 GCA_036758045.1 Albidovulum sp. | reverse complement strand
TGGCAGATCGACGGGCTTGAGGCCGACCCCGCCCTGCTGCGCCGCTTGCAGCCGATTCTGCGCAAGGGCGAATGGAAGGTGACGGTGATCCTCTACAAGGACCACCACGACAAGGTTCGCATCATCGACATCCACCCCGGTTTCTGGGAGGGGCGGCTTTACGGCCTTGCCATCGACCTCGGTTCCACCACCATCGCGGCGCATCTGTGCGATCTGCGCAATGGCAATGTTCTGGCCTCCTCCGGCCTGATGAACCCGCAGATCCGCTTTGGCGAGGACCTGATGAGCCGGGTCAGCTACGCGATGATGAACCCCGGCGGCGACCGCGAGATGACCAATGCGGTGCGCTCGGCGATCAACGAACTGGCGCTGGGGATCGCGACCGAGGGCGGTATCGACCCGATGCTGATCGTGGAAACGGTCTTTGTCTGCAACCCGGTGATGCACCATCTGCTTTTGGGCATCGACCCGGTTGAACTTGGCCAGGCGCCGTTCGCGCTTGCGACCTCGGAAAGCCTGTCGATCCCGGCGCGCGATCTGGACCTTCTGTCGATCCACGAAAACGCGCGGGTCTATATCCTGCCCTGCATCGCGGGCCATGTCGGCGCCGATTGCGCCGCCGTCGCGCTGTCGGAGGAACCCTACAAATCCGAGGACATCGCCCTGATCGTGGATGTCGGCACCAATGCCGAGATCCTGCTGGGCAACAAGGACCGGGTGCTGGCCTGTTCCTCGCCCACCGGCCCCGCCTTCGAGGGCGCGCAGATCTCCTCCGGCCAACGCGCGGCGCCGGGTGCCATCGAACGGGTGGAGATCGACGCCGAAACAAAGGAACCCCGCTTTCGCGTCATCGGCTGCGATCTCTGGTCCGACGATCCGGGTTTTGCCGCCGCCACCGCGCAGACCGGCATCACCGGCATCTGCGGATCGGGCATCATCGAGGTGGTGGCGGAAATGCGGATGGCCGGTCTGGTCGACCCTTCGGGCCTGATCGGGTCGGCCGAACAGACCGGGACGGCGCGGTCGGTGCCGCAGGGGCGGACCCATGCCTATGTGCTGCATGACGGCACCGCCGAGGGCGGCCCGCTAATCACCGTGACGCAGGGCGACATTCGCGCGATCCAACTGGCAAAATCGGCGCTCTACGCGGGCGCGCGCCTGCTGATGGACGAATTGGGCATCGAGACGGTGGACCGCGTCGTGCTGGCGGGCGCCTTCGGTGCGCATATCTCGCCCAAACACGCGATGGTTCTGGGCATGATCCCCGACTGTCCGCTGGACAAGGTCACCTCGGCCGGGAACGCGGCGGGCACCGGGGCGCGGATCGCGCTTTGCGACACCTCGGCCCGCGCGGTGATCGAACGCGAGGTGGGCAATATCCATAAGGTCGAAACCGCCATCGAGCCGCGCTTTCAGGAGCATTTCGTGGCCGCCAACGCGATCCCCCATGCCACCGCGCCCTTCCCGGAACTGGGCAAGATCGTCACCCTGCCCGATGTCAGCTTCAACACCGCGGGCGGTGGCGAGGGCGGCCGCAGGCGGCGGCGCGGCTGATGTCCGAGGACCCTGTCGCCGATCTGATCGCGGCCACCGCCCGCGCCGACCGGAACGGGTTCCGCAATCTCTATCATGCGACCTCGGCGAAACTTTTCGGCGTCTGCCTTCGTATCCTCAGGGACAGAAGCGAAGCCGAGGATGCAGTGCAGGAGGTTTTCACGCGGGTCTGGCTGAACGCCCGCCGCTACGATCGGGCGCGGGCGCGCGGGATGACCTGGCTGATCGCCATCGCCCGCAACCATGCCATCGACCGCCTGCGGGCGCGCCCGGCCACCGCTGCGCAGGACGAGGACGGCGTGGCCGATATTGCCGACCGGGCCCCCGGCCCCGAGGCGCAGGCGCTCGCGAAGGACGAGGCAAGGCGCATCGCCGACTGTTTCGACCAGTTGGAACCGGCGCGCGCCGATGCGGTGCGCGGGGCGTATCTTGACGGGCTTAGTTACGAAGAACTCTCGCGCCGGCACGACGTGCCGATGAACACGATGCGGTCCTGGCTGCGGCGGGGATTGATGAAACTGAAGGAGTGCCTCGACGCATGACGGAGCGCGGCGAACATATGCCCGAACGCGAAGCGCTGGCGGCCGAGTACGTCCTCGGCACGCTCCCGCTTTCCGAACGGCTGGCCGCCGAGGCGATGATAGAGGGCGACGCCGCCTTCGCGGCGCTGGTCGATGCCTGGCGCGACCGGCTGGCGCCTTTGAACGAGGGGTTCGAGGAGGTACCGGCGCCGCCCGCGCTGCTGCCCCGGATCGAGGGCCGGCTCTTCCCCGACGCGCCACGCCCGCGCCGACGGCTCAGGCTCTGGGGCGCCCTTGCGGGATTGGCCGTGGCGGCGCTTGCGGTCCTGTTCGTCAGCGTGACGCTGATGCGCCCCGCCCCCCTCACCGCGACACTGACCGGGGAAGGCCAATCCCTGGTCATGGCGGCGAGCTACGACGCGCGGGCGCATGAGTTGACGGTGCGGCGCACCGTAGGACCGGCGGCGGAACCGGGCAAGGATTACGAGCTCTGGATCATCCCCGAGGGACAGGCGCCGATCTCCATCGGCCTTGTCCGCGATACGCCTGTGTCGATCCCGCTTGAGAGCCTGCCGAAGGACGCCACCCTTGCCATCACGCTTGAGATTAAAGTTTGGGCGACCACCGGCGCGCCGCAGGGGCCGCTTCTTGTCGCGGCCGTCATCGGCGACAACTGAAAAAAATTCGGCGCGCTGCAACTATTCCGGCGCGCCCTTCGTAGCTCCGTTCGCGAAAGGGGGAATGGTCCCCCGGATACGAAAGGGAGATACCCATGTTCATCAAGTCCACTGCCCTGGCCCTTGCCCTCGCCAGCTTCGCTGCGCCTCTCCATGCCGCCGAAAACCCGATGGTCGGTGGCGCGGCGATGTACGACACGAAGAACATCGTCGAGAATGCCGTGAATTCGGCCGATCACACCACGCTTGTCGCCGCCGTGAAGGCCGCCGGGCTGGTGGATACATTGGCGGGCGACGGACACTTCACCGTCTTCGCGCCGACCAACGAGGCCTTCGCGAAGCTGCCCGATGGAACGGTCGATAGCCTGCTCAAACCCGAGAACAAGGAGACGCTGACCAAGATCCTGACCTGCCATGTCGTCGGCAAGGCGGTCATGTCGGATGCCCTGATGGGGATGATCAAGGATGATGGCGGCAAGCACCCGGTCCCGACCCTGGGCGGCTGCACGCTTCAGGCGACCTATGCCGGCGACAAGATGATGCTGGAGGACGAAAACGGCAATGTCGCGACCGTCACCATCGCCGACGTGAAGCAGTCGAACGGCGTGATCCATGTGATCGACACCGTGATGCTGCCGAAGATGTAAGAGTGGCCTACTGTCACGATTGCGGCGGGGCGTCCTTGCAGGGCGCCGCTCTTCGTCATCCGGCCGCCCGCTCTTCCAGCATCAGCCATTCCTCCTCGGCCGCCGCCAGCGCCGCCTGCCGCTCCGCCAGCCCTTCCGAGGCCTTGCGGAACTTCTCCGGCGCGGTCGTGAAGAGCGCGGGGTCAGAGAGGAAGGCGGATAGCCTGCCGATCTCGGCCTCCAGCCGCTCGATCACTCCGGGCAGCTCCTCAAGCCGGTGTTTCTCTGTGAACGTAAGGCCTTGCGCGGCGCTCTTCACCTTCGGCTCGGGCCTGGTCGCGGGTTTGACGGCGGGTTTCGCCGGTTTCAGCGGGGCGTCAGCCCCGCGCTGCGCCTGGTAATCGCTCCAGCCGCCCGCATAGACCACCGCGCGCCCGTCGCCCTCAAGCGCCACGGTCGTCGTCGCCACGCGGTCGATGAAATCGCGGTCGTGGCTGATCAGCAGCACGGTTCCGTCATAATCGCCAAGGATGTCCTGCAAAAGGTCCAGCGTCTCCACATCCAGATCGTTCGTCGGCTCATCGAGGATCAGAAGGTTCGACGGCTTCGCCATGATCCGCGCCAGCAAAAGCCGCGCCCTTTCTCCGCCGGAAAGCGAGCCGATGGGCGCGCGGGCCTGCGCCTCATCGAACAGGAAATCCTTCAGATAGGCCACGACATGTTTCGGCGTACCGCGCACCATGACCTGCTCGGACCGCCCGGAGACCCGCATCTCGGGATCGTTCACCAACCCGTCCCAAAGCGTTATGTTCAGATCGAGCGCCGCGCGCGCCTGGTCAAAGACGGCGATGTCGAGGTTGGTGCCAAGACGCACCGATCCCGCATCGGGCGCGACCTCGCCCACCAGCATCTTCAGAAGTGTCGTCTTGCCGACGCCATTCGGCCCGACAAAGGCCACCCGGTCGCCGCGCAGCACCTTCAGGTCGAAGGGCCGCAGGATCAGCTTCTCGCCGAAAGCCTTTGAAATTCCTTTCGCTTCGATCACCAGCTTGCCCGACACCTGACCGGAGTTGAGCGCCATGTCGGCCGTTCCCTGCCGCCGGATCATCGCCGCGCGTTCGGCCCGCATCGCCTGAAGCGCCCTGACCCGGCCCATGTTCCGCTTGCGCCGCGCCGAAATCCCCTCGACCGCCCAACGCGCCTCGGCCTTGATCCGGCGGTCAAGCTTGTGGCGCGCCAGATCCTCCTCGGCCCAGACCGTCTCGCGCCAGTCCTCGAAGGCTGCGAAGCCCTTCTCGTTGCGCCGCACCTCGCCCCGGTCGATCCAGAGCGTCGCCTTGGTCAGCGCCCGCAGGAAGGCGCGGTCGTGGGAGATGATGACATAGGCCGCGCGCGTCTCGCGCAGTTGATCCTCAAGCCAGCGGATCGCCTGGATGTCCAGATGGTTGGTCGGCTCATCCAGCAGCATCAGTTCCGGCGCCTCGGCCATGAGCTTGGCCAGCGCCGCGCGCCGCCGCTCCCCGCCCGAGGCCGATGTGACCGGCGTTGCGGGGTCGAACTTCAACCCCTCGGCCACCACCGCGCCCATAAAAACCACCCCCTCCGGCAGGGCG
>DAIOXI010000209.1:0-4997 GCA_036758045.1 Albidovulum sp. | reverse complement strand
CAGCACATAGCCGGGGCAGATCGCGTTGCAGGTCACGCCCTTGCCCGCCGCCTCAAGCGCCACGGTCTTGGTCAGCCCGACAAGGCCGTGCTTGGCCGCGATATAGGCCGACTTGAAAGGCGATGCCGTCAGCCCGTGGGCCGAGGCGATGTTGACGATCCGTCCCCAGCCCTTCGCGCGCATCCCCGGCAAAGCCGCCGCGATGGTGTGGAAGGAGGAGGTCAGGTTGATCGCGATGATGGCATTCCACTTCTCGATCGGGAATTCCTCGACCGGGGACACGAACTGGATCCCGGCATTGTTGACCAGGATGTCGCAGCCGCCCGCCTGTTCGACCAGCCCCCGGCATTCGTCGCCCTTCGACATGTCGGCCTTGATGTAGCGGACCTTGACGCCGAATTCCTTCGCCATGTCTTCGGCCAGCTTGTGATCCTCCTCCCGGTCGGTAAAGGAATTCAGCACGACATCCGCGCCCGCCCGCGCCAGTTCCCGGGCGCATCCCAGACCGATGCCGGAATTCGATCCCGTCACGATGGCCGTCTTGCCGGATAGGGACATTGTCGCCTCCTCGATACATGTTGCGATGCAGCGAACATAGACGCTGCATCCGCGAATGCCACTGCCTTCACGCGCTTGTGCCGCGACGGGGAGCAAAAGTTGCGCCGATGCGATTCGGGGATGCGGGTGCAAGGCCCCGGACAGCCTCGGGGCGAATAAAAAAACGCCCGCACGAGGCGGGCGTCAAGTTATTGAGGCAGGTTTCATACAGGCAAGAAACCTATCGAGCAGTGCCCTCTTTATACGCGGTCCTTCGCCACTGTCCAAGCTAAAAGTTTGAAAAGCCAAGGAAGCCCGGCTAGCCTTTGGACAATGACAATGGACATGAGCAGTGTCGCCAGAATGAAAACCATCCCCCTCGGGCTGTCGCGGATTGTCGCGGCGGCGATGATCCTGACGCTTGCGGCGCTGCCACTTCGGGCCGCCCCGCAGCATGGCATAGCTATGTATGGCAAGCCCGCGCTCCCACCCGATTTTGTGTCATTGCCATATGTCAATCCCGATGCCCCCAAGGGCGGGCGGATCGTCATGGGGGTGGGCGGCAGCTTTGATTCGCTGAACCCCTATATCGTCACCGGCACCCCGGTCGAGGGCCTGTCGCTTTACACGTTCGAGACCTTGATGGCGCGATCCATCGACGAACCCTTCTCTCTCTACGGGCTTCTGGCCGAATCGGTCGATACGGACGAAAGCCACACCTGGGTCGAATATACCCTGCGTCCGCAGGCGAAATTCTCCGACGGCAGCCCGGTCACGGTCGAGGACGTGATGTGGAGCTATGAGACCTTGGGGACCAAGGGCCATCCGCGCTACCGGGGCGCCTGGTCGCGGGTGGCGAAGATGGAGCAGACCGGCCCGAGGTCGATCCGCTTCACCTTTACCGAACCGGACAGGGAACTGGCGCTTCTGATGGGGATGCGGCCGATCCTGAAAAAGGCGGACTGGGCGGGGAAGGATTTCGAGAAAAGCAGCCTCGATCTGCATATCGGCTCTGGCCCCTACACCGTCGGCAAGGTCGAACCGGGGCGCTATATCAGCTTTCGGCGCGATCCCGACTATTGGGGCAAGGATCTGGCCATCAACCGAGGGCGCTTCAACTTCGACGAGATCCGCTATGACTATTTCGCCGATGAGAACGGGTTGTTTCAGGCATTTACCGCCGGGCTGACCAACAGCTACCGCGAACCCAACGCGGCGCGCTGGCAGAACGGCTTTGACATTCCCGCCATCGCCTCGGGCAAGGTGGTGAAGTCCGAAATCCCGCATTCCCGCCCTTCGGGGATGATCGGTTTCGTGATGAACCTGCGCAACCCGATCTTCGACGACTGGCGCGTGCGCGAGGCGCTGATCGCCGCCTTCAACTTCGAATTCGTCAACATGACGCTGAACGGCGGGACCGAACCGCGCATCACCTCCTATTTCTCCAACTCCGTCCTTGGCATGGATCACGGGCCCGCCACGGGCCGCGTGGCCGAACTGCTGGCGCCTTTCGCGGCCGACCTGCCCCCCGGCACGATCGAGGGCTATTCCCTGCCCGTGGGGACCGCGGAACGTTCGCTTGACCGCAAGAACCTGAGGGCAGCGGTGGGTCTTCTCGCGGAGGCCGGGTGGACGGTGCAGGACGGGGTGCTGAAGAACGCCAAGGGCGAGCCTTTCGCCTTCGAAATCCTCCTCGCCGCCGGTTCGACCGAGGCGCAGTCGATCATCGACATCTATGTCGAGGCGCTCAAACGCCTTGGCATCAGCCCGACCGTCACCGTCGCCGATACCGCGCAATTCAAGGAACGGACCGACCGCTACGCCTTCGACATGACCTATATCTGGCGCGCGCTGTCGCTCAGCCCCGGCAATGAGCAGTATCTCTACTGGGGCTCCGAGGTCGCCGACCTGAACGGCGCGCGCAACTGGGCCGGGATCAAGTCAGCGGCCGTGGACAGCCTGATCGGCGAGATGCTTAACTCCGCCAATACCGACGATTTCATCGCGGCGACCCAGGCGCTGGACCGGGTGCTGACGGCGGGGCGCACGGTCATCCCGCTCTGGTTTTCGAGAACCAGCAAGATTGCGCATTCGGCAAATCTTCACTATCCCGAACGTATTCCGCTATATGGAGACTGGCCGGGCTTTCAGCCGGAAGTCTGGTGGTATGAGGACTGAGCAGATGAAGAAAATCGCGCTGATCGTGCTTCTTGGCACACTGGCCGCCTGCAACACCATCGCGGGTGTCGGCGACGATGTCTCCTCGGGTGCGCGCACGGTCCAGAACTGGTTCTGATCCCCCGCGCGCCGATTTTACCGCCGGGCGTCTTTTCCGGCGGTCCGATCGGGTGCAGATTGGAACAGACGATCCTAGTTGCGGGGAGCCGTGGCGATGAAGTGGCATCATGTGCAGGACAACTGGGCGGCCTTCTATGAGGCGATCATCGACCGCTGGCCCGATGCCGATGAGGCCGATCTGGATGAGATCGACGGCGACCAGCGCGCCTTCATCACCTATATCGCGGAACTGACGGAGCAGGACCCGGCGGATGCGCGCGACGAGATTCGCGACTGGCTGACCGGCGAACTCCCTTCGGACGTGGTGATGGACCCGCGCCATGACGACCAGTCGATCCGCCTGTCGGGCAAGTACCTGCCCGAGGGGGAGGACGAATCCGATGACGACGCGCGCTATGGCGACGGCGAATAGGCCCGCGCCCTACCCCAGCGCGTAGCCCGCGCCGCGCACCGTCCTGACCGGATCGTCGCCGCCATGGGCGCACAGCGCCTTGCGCAGCCGCCCGACATGCACGTCCACGGTGCGCGTATCGACATAGATGTCGCGCCCCCAGACCCGGTCCAGCAACTGCTCGCGGCTCCAGACCCGGCCGGGCTTTTCCATGAAGGTGGTCAGCAGGCGGAACTCCGTTGGGCCGAGTTTCAGCAGGTTGCCGCCCCGGTGGACGCGGTGGGTTTCGGGGTCAAGGGTGATGTCCTCATATTCCAGCGCCTCGCCCACGGTCGCGGGACGCGAGCGGCGCAACTGGGTGCGGACCCGCGCCATCACTTCGGCCACCGAATAGGGTTTGACCATGTAATCGTCGGCGCCGGTTTCCAGCCCGCGCACCAGATCGGTTTCCTCCGACCGGGCCGACAGCATGATGATCGGCACCGCCCTGGTCTCCGCCCGCGATTTCAGGCGCCGGCAGACCTCGATGCCCGAGACATTCGGCAACATCCAGTCCAGCACGATCAGGTCGGGCGTCTCCTCCGCCACGATCAGAAGCGCCTCTTCGCCATTGTCAGCCTGCTGGACGCGAAAGCCCTCGGCCTCAAGGTTATAGGCCAGGATCTCGCGCTGCGCGGGTTCGTCCTCGACCACAAGCACGGAAGGCGTCTGCATGCTCAGTTGCCCCCGACCCCGACCATGGTCACGCTTTCGGCCTTGGGCCGCGCCTCATCCGGCATTTCGCCGGTCACCAGGTAGATCACCTGTTCGGCGATGCCGGTCGCGTGATCGCCCATGCGTTCGATGTTCTTGGCGATGAAATGCAGGTGCATGCAGGCGGTGATGTTGCGCGGGTCCTCCATCATATGGGTCAGGAACTCGCGAAACAGCGCGTTGTACATCTGGTCGATCTCACGGTCGCGGTTGCGCACATCCTCGGCCAGCGCCACGTCGCGGTGGATATAGGCGTCAAGCGCGTGGCCGAGCATCTCCACCACCGCCTTCGACATGCGGCGCAGCGACCCGCCCGCGCCGGTGATCGCACCCATCTGGCCAAGGACATGGGCGCGCTTGGCCATGTTCTTGGCATAGTCGCCGACCCGTTCGAGGCTGGCCGCAATGCGCATGACACTCAGCACCGTGCGCAGGTCCGAGGCGGCAGGCGCGCGCAGCGCGATCAGCCGCGCGGCTTCCTCATGCACGCGCTCTTCCATCGCGTCGATGGCCTTGTCACCCTGACGGACCTTTTCGGCCAGATCCTCATCGCGGGTCTCAAGAGCCTGGGCCGCGTCGAGGATCGCCGTCTCGACCATGCCACCCATCTTCATGACCAACGCCTGAATGGCTTCCAGATCGCGGTCGAAGGATGTGACGATGTGCTTTTCGTTCATTCTGTCCCCCAAGGTTCAGCCGATGCGGCCGGTGATGTAGCTTTCCGTCCTCGGATCGCCGGGATTGGTGAAGATCTGGTCGGTGGCGCCGACTTCCACAAGGTTGCCGAGGTGGAAGAAGGCTGTCCTCTGGCTGACCCGCGCGGCCTGCTGCATGGAATGGGTCACGATCACGACCGAGAAATGCGCGCGCAACTCGTCGATCAGCTCCTCCACCTGCGCGGTGGCGATGGGGTCGAGCGCGGAACAGGGTTCGTCCATCAGCAGCACCTCGGGCGAGGTCGCGACGGCGCGCGCGATGCACAGCCGCTGCTGCTGGCCGCCCGACAGGCCGGTGCCGG
>DAIOXI010000208.1:0-5106 GCA_036758045.1 Albidovulum sp. | reverse complement strand
ACCGCAGCGGGCGGGCCCTTGGCCTTGGCCCGGTGACCGAACATGAGGTAGAGAACCGCAAGGGCGGGGCGATGGCGGCCGAAGCGGCGCTGCTGGCCAAGGCAATCCCGCAGGGCGCCGCGACGATCCTGCTGGACGAACGCGGGCGCATGATGACCTCTCCCGATTTTGCCGATCTTCTGGCGCGGTTCCGCGATGCCGGGCGGCAGGATACCGCACTGGTGATCGGCGGCGCCGACGGTCTGTCGCCCGACCTGCGCGAAGGCGCCGATGCGGTCCTGTCCTTCGGCCCGATGGTCTGGCCGCATATGCTGGTCCGGGTC
Organism: Albidovulum sp.; assembly: GCA_036758045.1. Taxonomy (GTDB): domain Bacteria; phylum Pseudomonadota; class Alphaproteobacteria; order Rhodobacterales; family Rhodobacteraceae; genus Albidovulum. The sequence goes on along the minus strand of DAIOXI010000208.1, from coordinate 4,783 downwards.
ATGGTCGCCGAACAGCTCTACCGTGCCGCCTCGATCCTGGCGGGCGCGCCCTATCACCGGGTATAGGCTGCCGAACACGGTTGCCGAGGACGCGCCACGCGACTAGAGGAAGAGCGCCGGAACGGAGGAAGCCATGACCCATCCGAAACCCGTAGTTCTCTGCATTCTCGACGGCTGGGGCCTGAGGGAAGAGACAGAGGGCAATGCCGTCGCGCTGGCCGATACGCCGAATTTCGACCGGATCATGCGGGATTGCCCTCATGCCCAGCTTGTGACCCACGGGCGCGATGTCGGCTTGCCGACCGGGCAGATGGGCAATTCCGAGGTCGGCCACACCAATATCGGCGCGGGTCGCGTGGTTGCGATGGACCTTGGCCAGATCGACCTGGCCATCGAGGACCGGAGCTTTTTCTCGAACGCCGCAATCAATGCCTTCATCCAGACGATGAAGGCCGATGGCGGCACCGCGCATCTGATGGGCGTTGTCTCGGACGGCGGCGTCCACGGCCATATCGACCACGTCCTTGCGGCCTGTGAGGCGGTGACGGCGGCGGGCGTGCCGGTCGCCCTTCATGCGGTGACGGACGGGCGCGACGTGGCGCCGAAATCGGCGGATGGCTTCATCGCCGAGTTGATGAAGCGCCTGCCGAAGGGCGCGAAGGTCGCCACGGTGACAGGGCGCTACTTTGCAATGGACCGCGACAACCGCTGGGACCGGGTCAGCCTCGCCTATGAGGCGATGGTGCAGGGCAAGGGGCTGACCGCCCCCTCCGCCGCCGATGCCGTGGCCGAGGCCTATGCGCGTGGCGAGACCGACGAGTTCATTCAGCCGACCGTGATCGGCGGCTTTACGGGCGCGAAGGACGGTGACGGTTTTTTCTGCCTCAACTTCCGCGCTGACCGCGCGCGGGAGATCCTGCTGGCGGTGGGCGAGGACAATTTCGCAGGCTTTGATCGCGGGTCCCGTCCGCATTGGGCGGCGCTTCTGGGCATGGTCGATTATTCCAAGACGCATGACGCCTTCATGGCCGCCGCCTATCCGAAGCGCCCGGTGACCAACACGCTCGGCGCCTGGGTCGCCGCCAAGGGGCTGACGCAGTTCCACTGCGCCGAGACCGAGAAATACCCCCATGTCACCTTCTTCCTGAACGGTGGCAAGGAAGCTCCCGAAGCGGGCGAGGATCGCTATATGGCCCCCTCCCCCAAGGTCGCGACCTATGACCTTCAGCCGGAAATGTCGGCGCCCGAGGTGTCGGACCATTTCGTCGAGGCGATCGGCAAGGGCTATGACCTGATCGTTGTGAACTACGCCAACCCCGACATGGTCGGCCATACCGGCGTGGTTGCGGCCGGGATCGCCGCCGTGGAGGAGGTTGACCGGGGGCTGGGCCGTGTTCTGGCGGCGCTGAAACAGGCGGGCGGCGCGATGATCGTCACCGCCGACCACGGCAATTGCGAAACCATGATCGACCCGGAAACCGGCGGCCCGCATACGGCGCATACGACCAATCCGGTGCCGGTGATCCTTGTCGGCGGCCCCAAGGGTGTTCGCCTGCGCAACGGACGGCTGGCGGATCTGGCGCCGACGCTTCTCGACCTCATGGGCCTTGACGTGCCCCCGGAAATGACCGGCAAGACCCTGATCGAGCGCGGCTGATGCGGCGCTGGGCGGGGGTTCTGGGCCTGGCGCTTCTGGGCCTTGGTGCGCCGGGTGGCGCCGCGACGACCGATCCTTCGATCCCCGCCGCCGAAGAGGCCGCGCAAAGCCTGCGCGAGGCGGTCACCGCGCTGAAGGATGCGCGCGGCGCCTCGAACCGGGTCAAGGCGCTGACCCGCACGATCATGGCCTATGAGGACGGGCTGGCCGCGCTGCGCGACGCGATCCGCCGCGCCTCGGTCCGCGAGGCGGAGATCGAGGCCGGGTTTCAGGCCAGGCGCGGGCGGATCGGCGAACTTCTCAGCGTCATGCTGACGATGGAACGCGATCCCGCGCCCCTGCTGCTTTTGCACCCCAACGGCCCGGAGGGAACCGCGCGGGCGGGCATGATCCTGTCCGCCGTCGCCCCCGCGCTTCAGGCCGAGGCGGAGGAGTTGCGCGGGCAGCTTGAGGACCTCAAGCGCCTGCGCGCGCTGCAAGCGGATACCAAGGACACGCTGTCGCGCGGCCTCGTCGCCGCGCAGGAGGCGCGCGCGGCCCTCAGCCAGGCGGTGCAGGACCGCACCGACCTGCCGACCCGCTTCCTCGACATGCCCGAAGAGCTTGGCGCGCTGCTGACCAGCGCCGACAGCCTTGATGCCTTCGCCGCGGGGCTCGCCGGCCTCGAAACCGACATCGGCGCCCCGATGGAGGACTTCGAAGGCGCAAAGGGGACGCTGCCCCTGCCGGTCCACGGCACGCTTCTGCGCAAGGCGGGCGAGGCCGACGCGGCCGGCATCCGCCGCGACGGCATCCTGATCGCCACACGCCCCGCCGCGCTGGTCACCGCGCCCTGGCCCGCGACGATCCGCTATCGCGGCCCGCTTCTCGACTACGGAAATGTGATGATCGTTGAGCCTGCGGCAGGCTATCTTCTGGTTCTTGCAGGGATAGAGACGGTATATGGCGAAACCGGAGACGTGATCGAGGCGGGCGCGCCTCTTGGCCTGATGGGCGGTCAGGAAGACAGCGGAGCGCTTCTTCCCGCCGGAGGGCAAGAAGGCGGTGGCACAGGGCGCACGGAAACGCTTTATATAGAGCTGAGACATGGAAAGGAGCCTGTGGACCCCGGTCCCTGGTTCGCGGAAACGAAGGAAAACTGAGCGATGAAGAAATTCGCGATGGCTGCGCTGGGCGGGACGGTCGCCGGGGTTCTGCTGACCACCCAGATCGCCGGGCCGCTTCTGGCAGAGGAGGCGAAGAAAGGCGGGTCAGTCTACGAACAGCTTGACCTCTTCGGGGACATCTTCGAACGCATACGCTCGCAATACGTGGAGCCGGTGGACGAGGGCAAGATGATCGAGGCCGCGATCAACGGCATGCTGACCTCTCTCGATCCGCATTCCAGCTACATGTCGGCCGATGCCTTTGCCGACATGCGCGTCCAGACACGCGGCGAATTTGGCGGTCTCGGGATCGAGGTCACGCAGCAGGACGGTTTCATCAAGGTCGTCTCGCCCATCGACGGGACGCCTGCGGACAAGGCCGGAATCAAGGCCGGCGACTTCATCACCCATGTGAACGGCGAAAGCGTCCTTGGCCTGACGCTTGACCAGGCGGTCGACAAGATGCGCGGGCCGGTCGGGTCCGAGATCGTCGTGACTGTCGCCCGCGAAGGGACAGACGAACCCTTCGACGTGTCGATCATCCGCGACACGATCAAGCTGACCGCCGCCAAGGCGCGGGTCGAGGGCCGCAGCGTCGTCCTGCGCGTCACCACCTTCAACGACCAGACCTACGACAACCTTGAAAGCAGCATGAAGAAGGCGATCGAGGATGCGGGCGGGATGGACAAGATCAATGGCTTCGTCCTTGACCTGCGCAACAACCCCGGCGGCCTGCTGACCCAGGCGATCAAGGTCTCTGACGCCTTCCTCGACAAGGGGGAAATCGTCTCCACCCGCGGTCGCAACCCGCAAGACAGCGAACGTTTCAACGCCGAGAAGGGCGATCTGGCGCAAGGAAAGCCGATGGTCGTGCTGATCAACGGCGGCTCTGCCTCGGCCTCCGAAATCGTGACCGGCGCGCTTCAGGACCATCACCGCGCCATCGTCGTCGGCACCAAGAGCTTTGGCAAGGGCTCGGTCCAGACGGTGATCCCGCTGCGGGGCGAGGGCGCGATGCGGCTGACCACGGCGCGCTATTACACGCCGTCGGGCCGGTCGATCCAGTCGCTTGGCATCTCGCCCGACATCGTGGTCGAACAGCCCGAGGTGAAGCCCGAGGACAAGGCCGAGGATGGGGCCGCGTCGGCCGCCAAGCGGATGCGGTCCGAGGCCGACCTGCGCGGCGCCATCTCCAACGACTCGATGACCGAGGATGAGAAGAAGGTGCTGGAGGAAGAACAGCAAAAGGCCGAGGAGGCGGCGAAGCTGCGCAGCGACGACTATCAGCTTGCCTATGCGATCGACATCCTCAAGGGTCTTTCGGCGATTCAGCCAGACGTGGCGGAATTGCAGGCGGCGAAGCAATAGGAAGGCGGGGCCGGGCAACCGGCCCTTCTTGATTGATGACCAGCACCGATCTTTCCACCCTGCCCTACCGCCCCTGCGCAGGGGTCATGCTGATCAATCCGGGTGGCCTGATCTTCGCCGGTCGGCGCAAGGACAGCCCGGTTGCCGCCTGGCAGATGCCGCAAGGCGGGATCGACGCCGGCGAAAAGCCCCGCGCCGCGGCGTTGCGCGAGCTTTGGGAGGAAACCGGCGTCACCCCAGATCTGGTGGAATTCGTGGCCAAGTCCCCCGGCTGGCTGACCTATGACCTGCCCGAAGAGCTTTTGGGACGGGCCTGGGGCGGCAAGTTCCGCGGCCAGAGGCAACGCTGGTTCCTGTTCCGCTTCCTCGGCCGCGACGACCAGATCGACATCGCCACCGAACATCCCGAATTCTCCGAATGGCGCTGGGTCACGGCCGATGAGATGCTGGCCTCCATCGTCCCCTTCAAGCGTGCCGTCTATGCCGAGGTGGTGGGCACCTTCCGCGACCACCTCGCCTGACCCGGCCCACCGAATATCCGCTTGCTCCGCCCCGGCCCAACCATTAAACGGGCAGGCGGAGTGGTGGCCGAGTGGGCGAAGGCACACCCCTG
>DAIOXI010000207.1:4720-5134 GCA_036758045.1 Albidovulum sp. | reverse complement strand
GCCAGAGGCCCATCGCCAGCCCCGCCGCGCCAGACGGCCGCCGGGCCAGCGACGACAGCGCATAGCCCGCGCCAAGGAAAGTGGCGCCAAGGAGGATCGAACTCCACCCCAGCCGCCAGAGCGCGGGCAGCCCTTCGACGGACCCCGCATCGCTGCGGAAAGCGGCGGCGGCGGCAAGGGCGAAGCCCACCGCGACGGCGATGGCAAGGACGGCGAGATGGGCAAGGAACTTGCCCAACAGGATCTCAAGCCGCGCGACGGGGTAGGTGAGGAGAAGCGGCAGGGTGCCGCGCTCCACCTCTCCGGCGACGGCATCGAAGCTCATCAACAGGGCCAGAAGCGGCACGAGGTAGACCGTGAGCGAGGTCAGCGAGGCGACCGTGCCCGAAAGCCGGTCCACCCCAAGCTCCCCCG
>DAIOXI010000207.1:1898-4710 GCA_036758045.1 Albidovulum sp. | reverse complement strand
GGCCGAGCCTGCGGCGGAGAGGACCAGCGCGAAAAGGCCCATCAGGACGACGGCGATGGCGACCCAGCGGTTGCGCAGGCTGATCCTGAATTCCGAACGGGCGGTGGCGAGGATGCGGTTCATTGTCCGTCCCTCCGGCTGAAATGGCTATAGATATCCTCAAGGCTGGGCGGGACGACCTCGATATCGGCGACCTTGTCGCCGAAGCCCGCGATGCGGGCGAGGATCGGCAGTTTTTCGTCCTGCGCGCAGGTCAGGCGCAGGTCGCCATCGACGCGGATCGCGCCGGGCAGGGCCGCCGCCAGTTCCGAGATATGGCCGTTGCGCGCCGTGACCTGCATCGCGACCGGCAGGGCGGCGGTGCGGCGCAGGTCGCCCAGCGTCCCCATGGCCACCATCCGCCCGCCCGACAGGATCACGATACGATCGGTGCGCGCCTCGACCTCGGTCAGCGCGTGGGACGACAGGAGGACCGACGCGCCTTCGGCCGCCAGCCCGTCGAGAAGCGCGTAGAAATCGCGGCGCGAAACCGGATCAAGGCCCGAGGTCGGCTCATCCAGCACCAGAAGCCGGGGCTTGCCGATCAGGGCCTGTGCCAGCCCGACACGCTGCCGCATCCCCTTGGAATAGGTGCCGATGCGGCGGCGGGCGGCGGCGTGCAAACCGACGCGTTCCAGAAGCTCCATCGCCCGTTTCGGGCTTTCACCGCGCAGCGACAGGTAATGCGCGATCTGTTCCTGACCCGTCAGCGCCGGGTGGAAGGCCGCGTTCTCTGGCAGGTAGGCCACCTGCGCCCGCGCTGCGGCGGTACCGGGCCTGCCGCCGCAGACCTCGACCGTGCCGCTGTCGTAGGGGATCAGGCCAAGGATGATCTTCATCATCGTCGACTTGCCCGCGCCGTTATGGCCCAGAAGGGCCACGCGCTGACCCGGCGCGATGTCCAGCGACACCGCGTCAAGCGCTTTCACCCCCGCGAAGGTCTTAGTGAGTGCCGAGATTTTCAACGTCGATGTCATCAAAGCTTCCTTGCGCCCACCGGCCCGCCACCTCGGCCTCCATCGCGGCCACGTCTGGTGGCACGGGGATGGTCAGGGGGGACATGAGGGGGAATGAATCCAGCACGCCGCCGGGCAGCGTGGCGGGAAAGTTCTTCTGGCTCCACCGCACCAGCTGCACCGCCGGGGCGCCGGTCAGTAGGGCGGCGGCGGGCTGCGACCAGAGGATATGGTCCATCAGGTCGTTGGGGCGGAACACGCCGTCGGCGATGTCGTCGCCGTTCAGGTCAAAGGCGGGGTGATCGGACCAGTAGTTGCCACGGCCCTCGAAACTCCATTCGACATGTTTTGTGCCGACATATTTCACCTGCTCGCGATTGCCGATGAAGCTGTTTTCGGTCAGCACATTGCGTTCGGACCCGGCGGTGAAGTGGATGCCGATGCCGCAGCCTTCGAAGCGGTTGCGATAGATCAGGTTCTTGTGCGCGTTGTACATAAAAAGACACTTCAGCGCCCCGCCACGCACCAGATTGCCGGATATGTCGGCGTTGTTGGCGTAGTTCAGCATCACCCCGTTGGAACGGTCCCCAAGCGACAGATTGTCCTTCACCACGATCTTGTTGGAAAACATGATCGCAAAGCCAAGGTGATTGCCGATGGAGATGTTGCCCGTCACCTCGCTGTCGTTCGTGTACATGTAGTGAACGGCAAAGCGCAGGTCGCGGAAGAGGTTGTCGCGGAAGATGTCGTCGCGCGAGGCATTGGCGAAGATGCCATCCCGGCCCCAGCGGACAGAGTTGTTGGCGACCAAGGCACCGGGGCTGTTCCAGACATAGATGCCGTTGCCACGGTCGTTCATCTTGGGGTTCCGGGTGCCTTCGATCGTGTTGCCGGTGACTTGCGCGTCCTTGCCGCCGTGAATGTCGATGCCATGCAGGTTGCCGATGACCCGGTTATCCTCGACCCGCGCGCGGTCGGCGCCCTTCAGGATCTTGATCCCGGCGTCGAGGTCCTGGCTGCTTAGCCCCGATCCGGTCACGGTCAGGCCGCGCAGCGTTACGTCGGGTGCGGCGATGGTCACGGTCGTGCCGTTCCCCTCGCCATTGATCTCCGCGCCCTCGACGCCGATCAGGCTGAGCGGCCGGTCGATGATGATTGCGCCGGAATAGAGACCTTTTTCAAGCGTCAGCACATCACCGGGGGCGGCCCCGGCGATGGCCCGTTGCAAGGCGCCCGGCCCCGGCGCGACCGCGACCTCCGCCGCCCAGGCGGGCAGCGAAAGCAGCAGGCTTGCGATCAGGGTCGGGAGCGCTTTCATCGTATCAGGCGTTCTTGGGCTCGACGAACATCCGGCCGCGCATCTCCATGTGGAGCGCGTGGCAGAACCACTGGCAATAGTACCAGTAAACGCCCGGCTGACCCGCGATGAAGGTCACGGAGCTGGTCGCCTGCGGCCCGATTTCCATCGCGACGCCATGGTTGCCCATGGTGAAGCCGTGGGTCAGGTCGTCGATGTCGTCGAGGTTGGTCACGCAGACCGTCACCTCATCGCCTTCCTTCACGGTAAAGCTCTCGATGGAGAATTGCGGTGCCTGGCTCGACATGTAGACGCGCACCTTGTTGCCGTCGCGGATGACGGTGTCCTGATAGTCGTCCAGATCGACGCCGTCCGCCTCGGCCTGCTTGCGGGTTTCGGCCCACATGCGGTCCTGCCGGTCCCAGACGGAGACCGGGTTCACCTTCGAGGCATGAACGATGATCGAATCATGCGGTTCCGCGAAGGTCGGGCCGTCATGCACCAGCGTCAGCTTGTCGCC
>DAIOXI010000207.1:0-1888 GCA_036758045.1 Albidovulum sp. | reverse complement strand
GATGAGGAACACCTGCTCGTTCTCGGGCTTGAGCGGCCCGACGTGCAGGAAGCGGTCCTTGGAGAACTTGTTCATCGAGATGTAGAACTTCGGCGAAGCGTCGAGCGTTTCGCCCTCGGCCGTGGAGTTGTGGCCGGGCTGGTAATGCACATCCGCCTTGGTGATGATCGGGTCTTCGCCCTTCACCGCCTTCTCGATGTCCCAGACCACGACCTGGCTGTCGAGGAAGAGCGTGGTGTAGGCGCGCCCCTGTCCGTCGAAGGCGGTGTGAAGGGGCCCGAGGCCCAGTTCCGGTTCGGCGACGACAACGCTGCGCGGGTCGGCGCCCTTGTAGAACACATCGTCGATCTTGCGCACGTCGATCACCGACACCGTGGGCGACAGCTTGCCCGCGATGCAGAGGTGGATCCTGTCGGGCGCCATGTTGCAGCCATGCGGGTTGTTCGGGATCGGGATGTAACGGGTGTAGTTCTTGTTCTGACCCTTGCGGCCGTCGATCACCTTCACGCCGTTCAGCTCGACGAAGTCGCCCGCGGCGATGCCCTTCTCGATCTCGGCGATGTTGAAGACCACGACGTGGTCCATGTCCGAAGCCGTCATGTCGGCCAGGTTCATCCCCATCTCGGAGTTGTAGGAGGTCGAGAAGGCGTATTTCCCGTCATAGTCGGCATCGGTGTTGTCGAGGTTGCCCGACACCATCACCTGCCAGGCGATGGTCATGTCGTCGGCGTTGATCGCGGTGTAGAAGTTCACGTATTGCGACGGATCGTCGAGGATCTTGCCGTCATTGACCATCGGCACCTCATCCTCGCCATTGGCGAAGACATAGTTGGTGCGCGGCCATTTCTGCGGCCGCAGACCGTGGATGCCCTTGGCGTTCGGGATCTCGATGATCTTGTCGCATTTCATGACATCGCAGCGCACCCGCGCGACGCGGGTGTTGGCCTTGTCGTTCATGAACAGGAACCGCCCGTCGTAGCGGCCTTCGGTGAAGGACATGTGGACGTGGTGCAAATCGCCGTTGCGCGGGAATTCCAGCCCGTTGGCGGCGAGGAACTTCCTGGTCTTCTCGGTCAGGCCCTCGGTCAGGATCTTTTTCGATTCGTTGGTGATGCCCCAGCCGGTGGCCGAGTCGGTGTTGAACACCGGCACCCGCATCAGTTCGCGCATCGACGGGATGCCGAGTATGCGCATCTCGCCGGTCTGGCCCGAAGACCAGAAGCCGTAATATTCGTCAAGCTGGCCCGGCTCGACGCTGGTCGCCTCGGCGGCGGTGGCGGCGGTGGTGCCGGCAAGCGTGGCCGCGCCGATGGCGCCGCCGGTCATCAGGGCGCGCCCTCCGAATGCCCCCGCAAGGGCTGCGGTCCCGGCGGTGGCGCCGAGCATGCCGCGTCGCGAGATCCCTTTTCTTTCGTCAGACATGGTCTGTCCTTTCATTCAGCAGGTTGGGATTTGGGTGAGTTGGGATGCCCGGTCAGGTCGCGCGGCGCAGCCGTGCCCACGGTATCGCGGCGCTTCATCTTCTTGATGACGACCGGGCAGATGGTCTTGGATTGATAGAGAACCTGGCAATGCAGGCAGTTGACACATTCGTTCGGGTTGATCTCCCCCGTGGGGTGGATCGCCTGAACGGGGCATTGGTTGGCGCAGGACTGGCAGGGGTTGCCGCATTCGCGGTAACGCTTCAGCCAGTCGAACATCCGCAGCCGCGCGGGGATCGCCAGCGCGGCGCCGAGCGGGCAGAGGTAGCGGCAGTAGAAGCGTTCGACGAAGAGCCCCGCCATCAGAAGCGCCGCCGCATAGGCCACAAAGGGCCAGGCGCGGACGAATTTCAGCACGATCGCCGTCTTGAACGGCTCCACCTCGGCGAGATGTTCCGCCTGCTCGA
>DAIOXI010000206.1:1577-5183 GCA_036758045.1 Albidovulum sp. | reverse complement strand
AGTCGAGATAGACGAACTCCGCCCCCATCGATTCGATCTGTTCGGCCACTTCGGGGCGCACGTCGAAGGCGTAGGTGATGGCACCGAGGCTCGTGGAGGTGCCGATGGCGGCAAGACCCGCGACGCCAGCGCCGACGATCAGCACCTTCGCGGGCGGCACCTTGCCCGCCGCCGTGATCTGCCCGGTGAAGAAGCGGCCGAAATTGTTGCCCGCCTCGATCACCGCGCGGTAGCCCGCGATATTGGCCATCGACGACAGCGCGTCCATCTTCTGCGCCCGGCTGATGCGCGGCACCATGTCCATGGCAATGACGGTCGCGCCCTGCTTGTTTGCAAGCTCAAGAAGCTCTTTGTTCTGAGCAGGATAGAAGAAGGAGATCAGGGTCTGGCCCTTGCGGAGCCGCTTGGTCTCGGTCTCCGAGGGCGGCCGCACCTTGGCCACCACGTCGGCCTCCTTGAAGAGCGCCGCGGCGGTCTTCACGACCTTCACGCCCGCCGCTTCATAGGCCGCGTCGGAAAAGCCGGCCTTCGCGCCCGCGCCTGCCTCGATCAGGCACTCATGACCCAGTTTCTGCAACTGAAGCGCGGAGTCCGGCGTCATCGCGACCCGGTTCTCGCCATCGAAAATTTCCTTCGGAACCCCGATCTTCACTGTCTCTCCCCTTCCAGGCTCATCCCGTTGCCCCCGACCACGCAATATTGTTGCCAAAAGCGTCGGGTCACTGTTACCGCGTTGCGGCATCAGGGGACAACAGGCAATTCCTTTGGGGAGTGCCGGAAAATCAGATCCAGCGCCGGGTGCGGGCGCGGTAATCCTCGAAAAGCTCACCGAACAGGCGCTGAAGCCGCGCTTCCTCAGGGAGGATGAAGCGGCGGGTGATGACGACCATGAAGACGATGACCAGCGGCAGGGCCACGATCGCGTCCCAGTGCAGATAAAGCCCGGTCAAGACCAGCGCGTCGGCCAGATAGATCGGGTTGCGCGACAGGGCGAAGATCCCGCCCATCACCAGCGCCGAAGGGTCGCGGTGCGGAATGACGGTGGTGCGCGCCAGCAGCATCTGGCCCGCCGCGACCAGCATCACCACCAGCCCGACAAGGATCAGCGCCGCGCCGATGATGCTGTTGGCATTGAAGGACAGCGGCAGGATGCTGCCCAGAATCAGCCCGATCGCCGCGAAACCGGCCAGCCAGACGGGCGGATAATCAACCTCTTTGGCCATTCTCTGTCTTCGTCTCCTCGCCCCCGGCGGCATATCTATGATCCCCGGCCCGTGAGGTGCAAGTCCACCCGGCGCCGTCATCGCGGCACGTCTTGCGGGCGGGCCGGATTTCCCATGCTATCGCAGGCTGTTGTGTTCCAAGAATGACGGAAGATCGGCGGAGTTGCGCAAAAGGGGCAAGGATGACCGATCCGACGATTCGGGACCGGCGCGCGCGGCCCGTCCCTTGCGCGCCTCAGGCCGTGGCGCGCTGCGGGGCGTGGCGGGTTTCGGCCCAGGCGCGGACCGCATCGCCGAAGGCCTCGAACAGCGGGCGCGACACCGGGTCGGCCGTCGCGTTCCATTCCGGGTGCCACTGGACCGAAAGCGTGAAGCCTGTCGCACCGGCGATATAGATCGCCTCGGGCGTGCCGTCAGGCGCCGTGCCGTCGATCACCACCCGCGCACCGGGCGCCTTGATCCCCTGACCGTGAAGCGAGTTGGTCATCACCTCCCTCGCCCCCAGCAGCCGGTGAAAGACGCCGCCTTCGGTGAAGCGCACCGGGTGGCGCAGGGCGAATTTCTCCTCAAGCGTGCCGTCGGGCGGCATCCGGTGGTTCATCCGCCCCGGCAGGTCGCGGATCTCGGGGTAAAGGGTGCCGCCCATGGCGACGTTGACCTCCTGAAATCCCCGGCAGACGCCGAGGAAGGGCTGGCCACGGTCGACACAGGCGCGGATCAGCGGCAGCGTGATCGCGTCGCGGCAGCGGTCGAACGCGCCATGGGCCTCGGTGGCGGCTTCGCCGTATTCCTCGGGGTGGACGTTCGGGCGCCCGCCGGTCAGCAGGAAGCCGTCGCAGACCTCCAGCAACTCCTCGACCGTGACCATGCGCGGATCGGCGGGAATGATGAGCGGCAGGCACCCCGCGGCCTGCGCCACGGCGCAACTGTTCATCGTACCGCCGGAATGCGCGGGATACTGGTCGTTCAGCAAGCTCATGTTGCCGATGATGCCGACAACGGGCCGGGGCATGGGCTTCTCCGTCATGATAGTCGGGGAAGGATAGGATGCCGTCGCGGCCAAGAAAAGCCCCGGTGCCGCACAGGTGGGTCTGCATCCGGGTCAGAGCATGGCGCGCAGCATCATGAGTCGTCGGCCTTATTCACGGCCCTAAGGTGGTGGCAATGCCGCTTCGGCCTTGTCGGGACCGTCACGCGGGCTGTCAGGCAGGCACGGCCCCTCGACGCGAACGCCCGCTTCGATCAGGTCACGCCCCCGCCCCCTGCGCCGCTTTCAGTTCTGCCCGGCGTTGATGCAGGACCGGCTCGGTATAGCCCGAGGGCTGGACCCGGCCAAGAAAGACCAGATCGCAGGCGGCCTGAAAGGCAACGCCGCTGAAATCGGGGGCCATCGGGCGATAGGCCGGATCGTCCGCGTTCTGGCGGTCCACGACCGCGGCCATCTTGCGCAGGACCTGCATCACCTGCCCTTCACTCACCACGCCATGCAGCAGCCAGTTCGCCAGCGCCTGGCTGGAGATGCGGCATGTCGCGCGGTCCTCCATCAGCCCGACGTCGTGAATGTCCGGCACCTTGGAACAGCCCACCCCCTGATCGACCCAGCGCACGACATAGCCAAGGATGCCTTGCGCGTTGTTCTCCACCTCTGCCGCGATCTCCACCTCTGCCCAGTTGCGGCCCTGGGCAAGCGGGATCGTCAGCAGGTCATCCAGACGCGCGGGCCGGGCCATCGCCGCGATTTCCCTTTGGCGGGCAAAGACATCGACCTTGTGGTAATGCGTCGCGTGCAGCGTGGCGGCGGTGGGCGACGGGACCCAGGCGCAACTCGCCCCGGCCATGGGATGGGCGATCTTCTCGCGCAGCATGTCGGCCATCCGGTCGGGCATCGCCCACATGCCCTTGCCGATCTGCGCCTTGCCCGACAGCCCGCAGGCCAGACCGATATCGACGTTGCGATCCTCATAGGCGGAAATCCAGGGCTGCGCCTTCATCTCGCCCTTGCGCACCATCGGCCCGGCTTCCATCGAGGTATGAATCTCATCCCCCGTGCGGTCGAGAAAGCCGGTATTGATGAAGGCGACACGGGTCCTGGCGGCGCGGATGCATTCCTTCAGGTTGACCGAGGTGCGGCGTTCCTCATCCATGATGCCAAGCTTCACGGTGTCCTGCGGCAGGCCCAGCACCTTTTCGACGCGGGTGAAGATCTCGTCGGCAAAGGCGACCTCTTCCGGCCCGTGCATCTTGGGCTTGACCACATAGACCGAGCCGGTGGCGGAGTTGCGGGGGCCTGCGGTCTTTTTCAGGTCATGAAGCGCGATCAGCACCGTCACCATCGCGTCCATGATGCCTTCGGGAACCTCGTCGCCATTGCCGTCGCGGATCG
>DAIOXI010000206.1:0-1452 GCA_036758045.1 Albidovulum sp. | reverse complement strand
ACCTTGTCCCCGGCATCGACGGCGGCGACGGAATCCTCGCAATCCATGATGGCTGATACGGCTGATTCCAGCCTCACATCCGCGATCCGGGCCGGGTCGCCCTTGCCGATGGGATGCTCGGGGTCTATCACAACTTCGATCTTCAAGCCGTTGTTTTCAAACAGAACCGCGCGGCCCGCCTTGCCAGCGGCATGACCGAGGTACTGTTCGGGGCGCGCCAGCGCGACCTCACCCCCGGCGGTGCGCAGGCGCAAAGCGGCGCTCGCCTCGATCCCCGTCAGGTCGCCCCATTGGGCGCCCTTCAGCGGCACCGCCCCATCCAGAAACGCCTTGGCCCAGGCAATCACCCGCGCCCCCCGCGCCGGGTCATAGCCCTTGCCCGATGGCAGGTCGCCCAGCGCGTCGGTGCCGTAAAGCGCATCGTAAAGCGAGCCCCAGCGCGCATTGGCGGCGTTCAGGGCAAAGCGCGCATTCATGATCGGCACGACCAGTTGGGGCCCGGCGATGCGGGCAAACTCGGGGTCGATATTCCCCGTCCCGATCGCGAAATCCGGGCCTTCGGGGAGGATATAGCCGATCTCCTCCAGAAAGGCGCGATAGGCCCGCGGATCGTGCGGCGTGCCGCGATGGGCGACATGCCAGGCGTCGATACGCTCCTGCATCGCCTCGCGCTTGTCCAGAAGCGCGCGGTTGCGGGGCGAAAGGTCCGAGACGATAGCGGAAAAGCCGCGCCAGAAACGGTCGGCGTCGATCCCCGTCCCCGGCAGGGCGCGATCCTCGATGAACTCTACCAGACGGCGGTCGACGGCAAGGCCGCCGCGTTCCACTCTCTTGCCCATGTCGCGATCCTTTCTGACGCCGGGGCGGACCTCCGGCAGCGGCAAGGTAGCCCCGCGCCGGAGCTGTCGCAACCGAGGCGGTCCGCCAGATTGCCGCCTTTCGCCGAAAGGTCCTTTCTGGTTTCGCAAAAAATAGCCCGCTGCCCCCCAAAGCGCCCATTGTGGGCAGGGCCGCCCCGCCCTATCGTGCCGCCCGCGACGCCCCAGCGAAAGGACCCCAACAAAGAAGGACGCCACCCCCCAGCCCACCCTTCAGGCCAGCTATCAGCCCTATCCCTACCGGATCGGGGGCGTGGCGCTGACCTTCCGGCTGGACCCGCGCGCGACCCGCGTCCTGTCGCGCATCGCCGTGGCGCCCAATCCCGACCGCCCCGGCCGCCACGACCTGCGCCTTGACGGCGGCGGGCTGACGCTGATCCGGGCGGCAATCGACGGCACCGATATCTCCGTGACTCCGGATGACACCGGCCTGACGATCCCCGCCGCGCTGCTGCCCGACGGCCCCTTCACCTTCGAGGCCGAGGTGGAGATCGCCCCCGAAACCAACACCGCGCTCGAAGGGCTTTACATGTCCGGCGGCATGTACTGCACCCAATGCGAGGCAGAAGGTTTT
>DAIOXI010000205.1:4491-5188 GCA_036758045.1 Albidovulum sp. | reverse complement strand
ATCCTGATCGCCACCGGCGGTGCGCCCTTCGTGCCGGAAATCGAGGGCGGCGCGACGCTTCTGACCTCGAACGACATCTTCCGGCTGGAGGCGTTGCCGAAATCCGTCCTGATCGTTGGCGGCGGCTTCATCGCCTGCGAATTCGCCTGTATCCTCAACGGCTTGGGCGTCGAGGTGACGCAGTTCTACCGGGGCGCGCAGATCCTGCGCGGCTTCGACGATGAGGCACGCGGCCATATCGCCGAACTGATGCGCGAGGGCGGCGTGAACCTGCATGTCGGCACCGATGTGATCGAGGCGCGGGATGTGGCGGGCGGCGTGCGCGTCACCTCCACCGACGGGCGCGAGGCGGTGTTCGAAAAGGTGGTCTACGCGACCGGGCGCAAGCCGAATACAGCAGGGCTGGGGCTTGAGGCGCTGGGCGTCAAGCTGGGACGTCAGGGGGAGATCATCGTTGACGAATGGTCGCAGACCGCCGTCCCCTCGATCTATGCCGTGGGCGACGTGACCGACCGTATCAACCTGACCCCGGTCGCCATCCGCGAGGGTCATGCCTTTGCCGATACCGTCTTTGGTGCCAAACCGACCAAGGCCGATCACGACCTTGTCGCCAGCGCCGTCTACACCCAGCCGGATCTTGGGACCGTCGGCCTGACCGAGGAGGCGGCGCGTGACGAACGCCCGATCGTGGTCTATG
>DAIOXI010000205.1:0-4467 GCA_036758045.1 Albidovulum sp. | reverse complement strand
CGGGTGATGATGAAACTGATCGTCTGCGCCGAGACGCGCAAGGTCCTTGGCTGCCATATCGTCGCGCCGGAAGCCGGCGAGATGATTCAGCTTGCGGCCATCGCGATCAAGATGGGCGCGACGAAAGAGGACTTTGACCGCACCGTCGCGGTGCATCCCACCATGGCCGAAGAACTGGTGACGATGCGGAAGCCGGTGCGCAAGGCTTGACTTTCGCTGAGAAAAGCCCAGTTGGACGGGGGACATTCGCAATGAAGACAGCAAGGGGAGTTTAAGCCTGATGGCAGGAAGCGGAGGGCCCTGGGGCGGCGGCGGTGGAAACGGCGGCCGCGGGGACGATGACGACCGGCCCGGTGGCCGGGGCGGGCGGCGTCCGGGCGAGGGGCCGCAGATCCCCGAGATCGAAGAGATCATGCGCAAGGGCTCCGAACAGCTCAAGGTGCTCATCGGCGGGCGTGGTGGCCGCTCCGGCGGCCCTGGCGGCGGTTCGGGCGGCGGCATGGGGCCGCATCTGAACCGTGGCACGCTGATGCTCGGCGCGCTGGCGGCGGTCGGGCTTTGGGCCTTTGCCTCGTTCTACACCGTCAAGCCGGAAGAACGGTCGGTGGAACTGCTGCTGGGCAAGTTCCATGCCATCGGTGAGCCGGGCCTGAACTTCGCGCCCTGGCCCTTTGTTTCGGCCAACGTGATCGCGGTCACGCCGGAACGGACCGAGGATATCGGCGTCGGCCGGACCGGGCAGGGCGATAGCGGCCTGATGCTGACCGGGGATGAGAACATCGTCGATATCGACTTTCAGGTGGTCTGGAACATCTCCAACCCGCAGGAATACCTCTTCAACCTGCGCGACCCGCAACTGACGGTCGAGGCGGTGGCCGAATCCTCGATGCGCGAGATCATCGCCCAGTCGCAACTGGCCCCGGTCCTGAACCGCGACCGTGGCGTCATTGCGGAACGGCTCAAGACCATGATCCAGCAGACGCTCGACAGCTACCAGTCGGGGCTGAACGTCGTGCGTGTGAACTTCAACCGAGCCGATCCGCCGCGCGAGGTGATTGACGCGTTCAAGAACGTGCAAAGCGCCGAACAGGAACGCGACCGGCTTCAGAAAGAGGCCGACGCCTATGCCAATACCGTTGGCGCCGGTGCGCGCGGTCAGGCGGCGCAGCTTCTGGAAGAGGCCGAGGGCTATCGCGCCCAGGTCGTGAACCAGGCCGAGGGTGAGGCAAGCCGCTTTACGGCCGTTCTGGCCGAATATCGGAAGGCGCCTGAAGTGACCCGCAAGCGGCTTTACCTTGAGACCATGGAAGAGGTTCTGGGCCGCGTCGATAAGGTCATCATCGACGACAATACGGGCGGGCAGGGCGTGGTGCCTTACCTGCCGCTGAACGAGCTTGGCCGTGGTGGCGGCTCCGGCGCGGCGAAACCCGCGACCGGCACGGTGACGGGAGGAAGCAACTGATGAAACGTACCGCCCTCATCCTGCCCATCGTCGTGATCGCGGCGGCCGTCGGCCTGTCGTCGATCTTCATCGTCGATGAACGCGAAAAGGCGCTTGTCCTCCAGTTCGGCCAGATCAAGGCCGTGCGCGAGGATCCGGGCCTTTATTTCAAGGTGCCGCTGATCCAGGAGGTCGTGCGCTATGACGACCGTATCCTTGGTCTCGACATTCAGCCCCTTGAGGTGACGCCGCTCGACGACCGTCGGCTTGTCGTGGACGCTTTCGCACGCTACCGGATTTCCGATGTGCGCCGCTTCCGCCAGGCGGTTGGCGCGCAGGGGCTCACACTTGCGGAAAGCCGGATCGACACGCTGTTGCAGGCCCAGACGCGTGAGGTTCTGGGTTCGGTCACCTCATCCGAGATCCTGTCGCAGAACCGCGCCGGGCTTGCCTCGCGCATCCGCGATGCGGGCCGGACCCAGGCGGAGTCGCTGGGGGTGGAGATCATCGACGTGCGCCTGAAACGCACCGATCTGCCCGACCAGAACCTTGACGCCACCTTCGCGCGGATGCGTGCCGAACGCGAACGCGAGGCGGCGGACGAGATCGCGCGCGGCAAGGAAGCAGCACAGCGGGTGCGCGCCCAGGCCGACCGCACACGGGTGGAACTGGTGTCCGACGCGCAGCGTCAGGCCGACATTACCCGTGGTGAGGCGGATGCGAAGCGCAACGCGGTCTTTGCCGAAGCCTATGGCGCGGATCCGGAGTTCTTCGACTTCTACCGCTCGCTCTCGGCCTATCGCGCCTCGCTCAATTCCGGGAATTCGGCGATGGTGATGGCGCCGGACAGCGAGTTCTTCAATTACCTGAAGAACGCCGAGCCGAAAGCCGCCACCCCGGCGGCAGGTCCGGCGCCCGCCGCGTCGCAATGACGATCGGGCTGATCGGGCTTCCCTTTCTTGCCATCGGCCTTGTTCTGGCCGTCGAGGGGCTGGTGCTTGCACTGGCCCCTTCGCGTATCGCCGAATTGCTTGAGATGATCCGCAACATGCCGGTTGAGATGCGCCGCAATCTTGGCCTTGCCGGTATGGCGCTGGGCGCGGCCCTCATATGGCTTGCCCACGGACTTGGCGGCTGAGACAATGGCGCGCGCCGTTCACGGCCTGTTGATCGCCCGAGAGAGGCGTTGAGTTGAGCGCGCCGGGAGGGCATTCAATGCTTGGCAATGCCCAAGACCCGATGCGGAGCAAGAGCAGTTGAAGAAGGGAGTTCGCCTGTGAGATCCGAGATTACCCCCCTGGCCCCGGCCGCAAGCCGCCACCCGCTGCGGGCGCTGATGCTGGCGCTGGCCATCGGCCTTGCCCTGGCCCTGGCCCTGGCGCCCGCCTCGCCGTCCATGGCGCGCGCCGCGCCCGACAGTTTCGCCGATCTCGCCGACATGGTCAGCCCCTCGGTGGTGAACATCACCACCTCCACCACCATTGCCGCGCCGGCGGATGGCGGCCCTATCGTCCCCGAAGGCTCTCCGTTCGAGGATTTCTTCAAGCGTTTCGGCAACCCCAATGCCCCGCGCGGGCCGCAGCGGTCGAATGCGCTCGGCTCGGGCTTCGTGATCTCAGAGGACGGCTATATCGTCACCAACAACCACGTCATCGAGGGCGCGGACGAAATCTCGATCGAGTTCTTTTCGGGCAAGACGCTGGATGCCAAGCTGATCGGCACCGACCCCAAGACCGACATCGCGCTTTTGAAGGTCGAAAGCGACGCGCCCTTGCCCTTCGTCACTTTCGGCGACAGCAACGTCGTGCGCGTGGGCGACTGGGTCATGGCCATGGGCAACCCGCTGGGGCAGGGCTTTTCCGTCTCCGCCGGGATCGTGTCGGCCCGCAACCGCGAATTGTCGGGCACCTACGACGATTTCATCCAGACCGATGCCGCGATCAACCGGGGCAATTCCGGCGGTCCCCTGTTCAACATGGACGGGCAGGTGATCGGCGTGAACACCGCGATCCTGTCGCCCAATGGCGGCTCCATCGGGATCGGCTTTTCGATGGCCTCCAACGTCGTCTCCAAGGTCGTGCAGCAGCTGAAGGATTTCGGCGAGACGCGGCGCGGCTGGCTGGGCGTGCGGATTCAGGACGTGACCCCGGACGTGGCCGAGGCGATGGGGCTGAAGGACCCGAAGGGCGCGCTTGTGACCGACGTGCCGGATGGCCCCGCGAAGGATGGCGGCGTGCTGTCGGGTGACGTGATCGTCGGCTTCGAAGGCACCGCCATTTCCGACACCCGCGACCTTGTCCGCCGCGTCGCCGATGCCGATGTCGGCAAGGCCGTCCGGCTTGAAGTGCTGCGCGAGGGCAAGACCCAGACCCTTCTGGTGACGCTGGGCCGCCGGGAAGAGGCGGAGGCGAGCGAAACCGCCGCCGCAGGGGATACGCCTGAAGCGCCCGCCTCGAAGGACGTCCTTGGCATGACCCTTGGCGTGCTGGGCGCGGACCAGCTTTCAGACCTCAACCTGCCGCAGGGGACCGAGGGGCTGGTGGTGACCGGCCTTGATGAGACGGGCGAGGCCTATGAGAAAGGCGTGCGCGCGGGCGATGTCATCACCGAGGCGGGCCAGCAGAAGGTCGCCAGCATTGCCGACCTCGAGGCGCGGATTTCCGAGGCGAAGGATGCCGGGCGCAAGTCCCTCCTGCTCCTCATCCGCCGCGGCGCCGACCCGCGCTTTGTCGCGCTGTCTGTGGAATAGGGCAAGGCTGTTGCGTTGAGAGGGGCGTCCCGAAAGGGGCGCCTCTCTTTTTTTGAACGCGAAGCTTTCGCGCTGTAGATGAAATGCTGATCTGTCTTCGGTGGTGCATCATCGTTCAGGCAGCGAAGAGGTCGAACTGCCGATATCCGATCTGTGTCAGGGCTCGGCTTCAGTGCGCGTTGCGAAATAGGCAATGCCGGCCCCGACACATGCCCAGAGAAAATGTGCAGCAGGCGACATCAGCTTTATTTCAGTGCCTAGGGTCAGGACCCATTGA
>DAIOXI010000204.1:4982-5215 GCA_036758045.1 Albidovulum sp. | reverse complement strand
CTGCCCCGGCTATGTGCTGACCCCGCTGGTCGAGGCGCAGATCCCCGAGCAGATGAAGGTTCACAACATGGACCGCGAGACGGTGATCCGCGAGGTGATGCTGGACCGCCAGCCCTCGCGCCAGTTCGCGACGGTGGAAGAGATCGGCGGCACGGCGGTGTTCCTCTGTTCCGATGCGGCGGCGCAGATCACCGGGACGACGATTTCCGTCGACGGCGGCTGGACCGCGAAGT
>DAIOXI010000204.1:2097-4797 GCA_036758045.1 Albidovulum sp. | reverse complement strand
CGCGCTTCAGGGCGGCGGCGCGCATGGCGCCTTTACCTGGGGCGTCCTCGACCGGCTGCTTGAGGATGACACGGTCGAGATCGCCGGTATCTCCGGCACCTCGGCCGGCGCGCTGAACGGGGCGGCGCTGAAGGCGGGGCTGGTGACCGGGGGGCGGGAGGCTGCGCGCGCGAACCTCGACTGGCTGTGGGAGCAGCTTGGCGCGGTCGGCGACATGCGGCTGGCGCACTGGTTCCGGGCCTTCCTGCCGATGGCGGGCATCTGGAACGACCTGACCGAGCGGCTGGCGCCGTTTTCGCCCATGGCGACCTTGCAGCGCGTCGTCAGCCCCTATGATTACGGCTGGTTCTATGCCAATCCGCTGGAACCCGTGGTGGCGCAGTTTCATTCCGATGCGGTCTGCGCGTCGGGCGGGCCCTTCTTCTGTGTCGCCGCCACCAATGTGCGCAGCGGCAAGATCCGGGTGTTTACGGGCGAGGAGATCACCACCGAGGCGATCCTCGCCTCGGCCTGCCTTCCCACGGTGTTTCAGGCGGTAGAGATCGCGGATCCCGCCACCGGGCGGATGGAGGCCTATTGGGACGGCGGCTATACCGGCAACCCGGCGCTTTTCCCGCTGTTCGATCCGGCGCTGCCGCGCGACATCGTCGTGGTCAGCATCAATACCTTACTGCGCGATGCGGTGACCAAAACCGTGATAGAGGTGCAGGACCGGATCAACGAGATCAGTTTCAACACGTCCCTGCTGCGCGAATTCCGGGCGATCAATTTCGTCAACAGGCTCATCGCCAGCAAGGCGGTGGCCGAGGGCGTGATGAAGGACGTTCTGGTCCATCTCGTCGCCGATGACGATCTGATGGATGCGCTGACGGCGTCAAGCAAGATGACCCCCTGGCCGGGCTTGTTGCTTGCGCTGAAAGAGGCCGGGCGCGCGGCGGCGGATCGGTTCCTGACAGAGGATGGCGCCAACCTGACCGTCAGAAGCTCCGTCGATCTGCCCTCGCTATTCGGCTGAGATTGCCGTGCGCGGGGGGGCGGCCGGGGCATCCCCGGCGGGCTCCTTCGCGGGCGGGTAGACGAGACCGGCCGAAATCACCAGCTTCGCCGCATCCTCGACCGTCATCGACAGGAACTTCACGTCGCGCTTGGGGACGTAAAGCAGGAAGCCCGAGGTCGGGTTCGGCGTCGTCGGCAGGAAGACCGTCATCACCTCATCCTCGGGCAGCTTGGCGAGGATCTCGCCCTTGGCGACGGTGGAGACAAAGCCGATGGCCCAGATGCCGGGACGCGGGTATTCGATAAGGCAGGCCTTGTCGAATTTCGCCTCGGTCTGGTTGAAGACCGTTTCGGCCACCTGCTTGACGCCGTTATAGACCGAGCGCACCACCGGCATCCGGTCGACCAGGCTTTCGCCCCAGGCCAGAAGCGACCGCCCCATGATCCCCTTGGCGATCCAGCCGACGACGACGGTGAAGATCAGGAAGACGACGACGCCGATCCCGCGCAGATGGATCGCGTCGGGCTGGCAGTAGAAGGGCAGGCCGGTCGGGTCGGAAAGGTCGCAGAAATAGGTGCGGATCAGCGCGTCGGGGCGGTAGGCCGAGGGGATGAAGGGCCAGACCCAGCTGTCGATCCAGCCGGTCACGGTCCAGATCAGCCAGAGCGTCAGCCCGATCGGGGCGATCACCACGACGCCGGTGAGGAAATTCGCCCTCAGCCGCGCCAGAAGCCCCCGGCGGCGGGGCGGCGCCGGATGAAGGATGTCATGCGTCTCGCGGTCGTCGGTCATAGCGCCCCAGCCCCGTTCTTCGGGCAGAATGTAGGGGGCCGCAGGCGGCGCGGCAATGGGGCGCGCGCGGGTTCGCGGCCTGGCTCAGCGCATCTCGATCAGCGCGCGGGCAATCCCGGCCGCAAGGCGGGCATTGTTCAGCACAAGCGCGATATTGGCCTCCAGCGAGCGGCCCCCGGTCAGTTCGAAAATGCGTTGCAAAAGGAAAGGGGTAACGGCTTTGGCGGCAATACCCTTTGCCTCTGCCTCGGCCAGCGCACCCTCGATATGGGGCAGGATCGCCGCGCGCGGCAGTTCGTCGGCCTCAAGGATCGGGTTGGCGACAAGCTGGCCGCCTTTGAGGCCAAGGCGCGCCTTCAGCGCATGGGCGGCGGCGATCTCGGCCGCGCTGTCCATCCTGAGCGGCGCGGGCAGGCCGGAGGAGCGGGACCAGAAGGCGGGAAACTCGTCCTGGCCATAGGCGATCACCGGCACCCCGAGCGTTTCCAGCACCTCAAGCGTTTTCGGCAGGTCGAGGATCGCCTTGGCCCCGGCGGCGACGACCGTGACCGGGGTTTGCGCCAGTTCGTGCAGGTCGGCGGAGATGTCGAAGCTGTCCCCGGCGCCGCGATGGACGCCGCCGATGCCGCCGGTCGCGAAGACCTCGATCCCCGCCAGATGGGCGCAGATCATCGTCGCGGCGACGGTCGTGGCGCCGGTGCGGCCCGAGGCGAGGCAGGCCGCCAGATCGGCGCGCGAGAGCTTCAGCGCGTCGGGCGTGCGGGAGAGCGTCTCAAGCGTCGCGGCATCGAGGCCCGCATGGATCGCGCCGCCCAGCACGGCGATGGTCGCAGGCACGGCGCCCGCGGCGCGGACGGTGTCCTCCACCCGTCGCGCTGTTTCCAGATTCTGCGGAAAAGGCATCCCGTGTG
>DAIOXI010000204.1:0-2087 GCA_036758045.1 Albidovulum sp. | reverse complement strand
GATCGTCGATTCCAGCGCAACTCTCGGCGCCCCGGCGGCGCTGGCCTCGGCCACTGCGGGGGAGAAGGTCAGGGGCAGGGGGGTGGTCATGTTCCGATATCTCCCGAGACATATTGCGCGGCGGCATGCAAGGCCGATTGCAGGGCGGTCGGCCGGTTCTCGCCGCGCCGTTCGGCGACGATATGGGCGGCCATGAAGGTGTCGCCCGCGCCGGTGATGCGGGTGACGAGGACCGGGGGCGGGGCGGCTGAGATCACGTCGGCACCGGCACCGTCCGCCGTCGCCTCACCGCCGTTCGTCACCAGCACCCGGCGCGCGCCACGATCCAGCAGCGCGCGGGCGGCCTCGGGCGCGCCCGCGAAGCGGCGCTGGCACAGCAGGCCCGCCTCTTCAAGATTGACGTAAAGCGTGGCGTTTTCCAGCGGCAGAAGCGGCAGCAGGCGTTCCGCCTTGCCGGGGCTGGCGGGCGCGACACGCAGGTCGGCGGCGGCGAAGAGGGGCGAGCGCGCGATATCCGACAAGAGCGCCAGCGTCAGGTTGCCGTCCAGCGCGATCAGCCCGGTCCAGGGTTCCTCTGCCGTCCCCAGCCGCCCGTCGGCCAAAGGCCGCAGGATCTTGTCCCCCGCGCCCTCCAGCGAATGCGCGTCGGCGATGGCGGCGATCAGGCCGTTGCCGCCCTCGATCGCCATGTAGCGGTCGGTCGGCAGATCGTCGGAACGATAGGCATGATCGGTCACAAGGCCCAGCCGGGCGGCGGCGCGGATCAGCTCCTCCCCCTCGGCATCGCGGCCGATGGCGGTCAGAAGCGCTGGCCGCAGCCCGAAGCGCGCGAAGGTCATGGCAAGGTTCATCGCCACCCCGCCGGGCAGCCGCGCGATGCGCCCCGGCACATCCGCCCCGGCCTCCATATGCGCGGGCGTGCGGCCGATGATGTCCCACAGGACCGAGCCGATGCAGAGAATGTCGACGGGGCTGTTCATCCCCCCGTCTTGCCGCCTTTCGCCCGGCGCGGCAAGCCCGCCTCAGCGCAGGGGATAGCGGTCGGGTTCCTCGAACACGTCCACGACCACGGTCCCGGCCGGGACCTTCACCGCATGAACCGCGCCCGAGGGTATGAAATAGCTCTGCCCCGGCTGGTAGGTGCGGGTCGTGCCGTCGATGGTCAGCGCGATCTGGCCTTCGATCACCGTACCCCATTGCGCCTTGTGGGCATGGGCGGGCAGATCGAGGTCCTTGTGGAAGGTGAAGAAGACGACCAACCCCGCCCCGGACCGCACCGCATTCGCGCTGACCGCATCGTCGGGAAAGGGAATGTCGAGCGCGGGCATCGCGCGGATGAAATCGGGCAGGGGCATGGTTTGGTCCATTCGGCTCTTGGCGCTATACTGGCGCGAGCAGCCCCACCAGACAAGGAAGGAGGCGCGGCCATGTCGCGGTTTGCCGGTTTCCCGCCCGAGACCTTCGAGTTTCTCACCGAACTGGCGCAGCACAACCGGCGCAGCTGGTTCGAGGCCAACCGGGAAAGGTATGAGCGCGACTGGAAAGCCCCCGCGCTGGCCTTCATCGCGGCGCTGGGGCCGGGAATGGCGGCGATGGAGCCTGCCATGAAGGCCGAGGCGAAGCTGAACGCCTCGCTCCGCCGGATCAACCGCGACACGCGCTTTTCGGCCGACAAGGCGCCTTATGAGCCCTGGCTGCACCTGATCTTCTGGCCCGGCGAGCGGGCGAACAAGGGCGCGGGCTTTCACTTCGTCCTGCGCGGCGACGGGATCGGCTATGGCGCCGGGCGCCATGCCTTCGACGGGCCGTCGCTGGCCCGCTACCGCGACAAGGTGCAGGACGCGGGCGCGCGCCAGCGGCTGCTCGACGCGATCGAGGGCGCCCGCGCGCTTGGCTGCTATCTGGATGAACCGCATCTGAAGACGCTGCCGAAGGGCATCAGGGCCGACCCGGAATGGGATTTCCTTCTGCGCTACAAGGGCCTTGTCCTGCGCACCATGGACAGCCAGTTCATGCCCGCCTGGATCGCGGGGCCGGAGGCGGTGGACGAGGTGCTGGAACGTTGCCGCAAGCTGATGCTGCTGGTG
>DAIOXI010000203.1:4842-5230 GCA_036758045.1 Albidovulum sp. | reverse complement strand
GTTGTGCGTTGGTTTTTCTAATTTGGGGGGGTTGTTGGGGCGGGGGGGGGGGGGGGGGTGGGGCGGGGGGCTGGGGCAGGCGGTGCTGATGGCGCCGGTGATGGTTGTGATGGGGCTGTCGCTGAGGATGGACCGGCGGACGCTGGGCCTGACCGCGCTCAGGGCGCTGATGCTGGCCTCATCGACCTATTGCTTTGTCGCCGCCGTGCGGGTGATGCCGATTGCCGATGCGCTGGCCATCGCCTTTGTCGAGCCGTTCCTGATCCTTGTCATCGGCCGCTTCGCCTTCGGCGAGCAGGTCGGGCAGCGCCGGATCATCGCCTGCGTGGTGGGGTTTCTGGGCGCACTTCTGGTGATCCAGCCTTCCTTCGCGGCCTTCGGCGCCACC
>DAIOXI010000203.1:677-4832 GCA_036758045.1 Albidovulum sp. | reverse complement strand
GCGGCGGATGCATCTGGTGGCGATGCAGTTTCACACTGCTCTGCTGGCGGCGCTGTTCTGCCTGCCGGGGCTGGGGTTCGGGACCTGGGCCGGGATCGTGCCGATTGTGTTCGAGATGCCGCGGGGGGTGTTCCTGATCTGGTGCGCGGGCGTCGGCGTGGCCGCGACGGTCAGCCACATGGCGATCACCTATGCGCTTTCCTTCGCGCCTTCCTCCACCCTCGCGCCGCTGCATTATCTTGAGATCGTGACCGCGACGCTTTTCGGCTATCTGATCTTTGACGATTTCCCCGATGGGCTGACCTGGGCCGGGATCGGGATCATCGTCAGTTCCGGCCTTTACATCATCCACCGCGAGCGGCGGCTGGCCAGGGCGGCGCGGCTGGCCGATCTGGCCACCGTCAGCGCGTCCGAAGCACCTCTCTGAGGCAGGCGCGCGGCAGGATCACCAGAAGCGCTCCGGAGGTGACGGTCAGTTCCACCGGCCCGGTGACCTCATTCGAAGTCCCCGACCGCCCGTCCGGCGCGAAGGCCACCGCATCGACCGGCCAGCGCAGGCCCCGGCCTGTCGCGCGCGCGGGCGACATCGGAAAAAGTGAAAATCGCGTGCCGGGCGCGAGGTCGAGCGTCAGCCGTTCGGGGGCGAGGAAGGCGATATCCTCTGCCCCGACAACGATGGTGTTCATGGCCCGGCGCCGCGCCAGCACGTTCCAGACCGCAAGCTCATGGTCGATGCGCGCGCCGGTGAAGCCGAGCGCGAGGATCAGCGGCGCGTCTATGGCGCGCAGGCATTTCTCGAAGTCGGTGCTGTCCTGTTCGGCGATGTGATGCAGCCGGTCGGCCGGGATCGCCGCGCGGGTCGCTGCGGCAAGCGAATCGAAGTCGCCGATCACGGCATCGGGAACCAGTCCGGCCGCGATTGCCACATTCGCGCCACCATCGGCTGCGACAAGGGTGGGCGCGAGGGAGAGGGCCTGCGCCAGGTCGCAACCGGCGGATTGCCCCCCACCAAGCAGGGTAACCGGGGAGGGTGATTGGACAATGATCGCTGACATGGCAGTATTGATGCCAATTAAGGCATAGAAACACAATCTTGGCCCAAATGAATCCTTCTTTTTACCCGGTTTTGTCCACGGTAGCGCACAAGTTGCCCCTGAGGTTGGAAACAGAGGCATAATCAGAAAGCGAGCATCCCCATGGTCGGTGCGAGTAAAATCCTGACGGTTTCCTACGGTACCTTTTCCTGTACGCTGGAAGGGTTCGATGAGCCGTTCTCGACGATGAAGGCGATCGCGGAGTATTTCCGCGACCTCGCGGCGGATGACCGCTATTTCGGCGCCGTACCGCCGACCCCCGATGCGGAAATGCTGCACCGGATCGCGGAACGCGAGATCAACCGCCGGGTCGAGGCGCGGGTCAGCGAGGACGGAATCGTGCTGCGCCCCGAGGGGATGCAGCCCGCCCCCCTGCCGGTGGCCGAGCCCGCGCCCGTCGCTGCCGCTCCCGTCGCCGAGGCGCCCGCCCGCACGGCGATGCCCGAAAGCGTGGCCGCCAAGCTTGCCCGGATCCGTGCCGTGGTGAACGACGCCCCGGCCGCCACTGCTGCCGCGGTGGCCGCGGCGGTGCCCTATGAGGAAGACGAGGCGACCGATGAGGTACCCTCGGCCGATGACGCGGCCGAGACCGATTTCGGCTTCGCGCTGGATTACGGCGACATGCCGGGCCTGAAGGCTGACAATGCGGCGCCGGAAGAGGGCGACGCCGGGGACGAGGCCACGCCGCCGAGCGTCATGGCGGCGGTGGAGACCGAAGAAGCGCCGTTCGTCGCCGAGGCGGAAGAGCTTGCCGAACCGCAGGACGACGAGGCCGCAATCCCCGCCTTTGCGGCGACCGAGGAGACTTTGACCGAGGAGACGGTCGCCGAAGAGACCGACGATGTCGAGGCGCTGACCGGAGAGCTTGCGGCCCAGGAAGAGGTTGCCGCGTTCGAAGCGGATGAAGACGAGAACGCGGATGAACACGCCCTTGAGGCCGTCGCCGAGGAAGAGGACATCGCAGCGCTGGAAGCGCTCGACGGTATCGAGGACGACGACGAGGCGGATGCCGAGGCCGAGGCCATGGTCGCCTTCGACGACCCGACCGAAGCGCTGGACGATGAAGCCGATGAGGCGATGGCCGAAGACGAGGCCCATGAAGACGAGTCCCCGCGCCCGAGTGCCACGGTCCTGCGCCTGAGCCGCGCCGACGAGGTCGCAGGGCAGGACCATCACGACGAGGACCATGACGACGATCTCGACGGTACCGGGGAAGAGGCCGAAGCCGCCTTCGCCCTGTCCGAGGACGCACCCGTAGAGGATCGCACCGCCGCGCTCATGGCGGCGCTGTCGGGCGACGATTACGACGATGAGTTCGAGGACAACGCTGCCGCCACCGAAGCGGATGACAACGCGATCCTCGCCCAGATCGGCGCCGCCATCGGCGAAACCGGCCTGCCGGAGGCCGAGGAGCAGGAGCTTCTGCGCGACCTCGCCGAGGCCACGCGCGAGCTGCGCCGCGACAATCAGGAAGGCCGCGCCATCCTCGAAGGCGGCTCGGACGACGAGGACGCCTCGGTCGAGCGGCTTATGGAAGAGGCCAAGTCGAAGCTGGAGGGCGTGGAAAACCGTCGCCGCTTCTCGGCCATCGCGCATCTGAAGGCCGCCGTCGCCGCCACCGTGGCCGATCGCAAGATGAAGTCGAACGACGCAGGTGTCGGCGCCGCTTCGGAGGCCGCCGACCATACCGAACGCTACCGCGACGACCTGTCAAAGGCCGTCCGCCCGCGCCGCCCCGCCGCCGACAGCCTGCCGACGACGCAGCGCCCGACGATGGCCACGCGCATGGCGCCGCTGGTCCTCGTCTCCGAACAGCGCGTCGATGTGGACGAGGACACGCGCGGCGAGTCGGCGGTGGTCCGTCCCCGCCGGGTCCGCGCCGCCGTGATCGAAAGCACGGCGGACGAGGATCAGGACGACGTGGACGAGATGATCGTCAGCCCCGAGGATGCCCGCAGCTTCGCCGAATTCGCCGAACGCCTCGGCGCGTCGAGCCTGCCGGAGCTCCTGGAGGCCGCCGCCGCCTATACCGCGACGGTCGAGGGGGTGGAGCATTTCTCGCGCCCGCATATCATCCGCAAGGTGATCGGCATTGCCGAGGAAGAGGATTACAGCCGCGAGGACAGCCTGCGGTCCTTCGGGATGCTGCTGCGCCAGGGCAAGATCCAGAAGGTCAGCCGCGGCCAGTTCACGCTGACCGACGCCTCGCGCTACATGACCGAGGCGCGCCGCGTGGCGAACTGAGGCCCGATACTCAGGCGATCAGGGGCGGTCTTCGGGCCGCCCCTTTTGCTCATCTGGGTCTTCCTTGCCGACGCCGCGAAAGACAAAGCGGAAGGGCAGCGCCCAAAGAAAACCCAGCACGACATAGACCGCGATCTCCGCCAGAAAGGGCGGGCGGCCGAAGACCCTGCCGATCCAGCCGGTCATGCTGACAGCCAGCACGATATAGACCGGCAGGCCGATCAGCAGGATGATCAGCGACCAGCGGCGGCGGGCGGTATAGGAGAGCGCCATCAGTCCGCAAACGGATCGGTGACAAGGATCGTGTCGTCCCGTTCCGGGCTGGTGGACAGCATCGCGACCGGGCACTGGATCAACTCCTCGATCCGGCGGACATATTTGACCGCCGCACCCGGCAGGTCGTTCCACGACCGTGCACCCTGGGTGCTTTCCGACCAGCCCTCAAGCTCCTCATAGATCGGCTTCGCCCTTGCCTGAAGCGCGGCCTGCGTCGGCAGGTAGTCATAGCGCTGGCCGTCCACGTCATAGGCGACGCAGATCTTCAGCGTCTCGAACCCGTCGAGCACGTCGAGCTTGGTCAGCGCGATGCCCTTCATGCCGGAAATGGCGCAGGTCTGGCGCACCAGTACCGCGTCGAACCAGCCGCAGCGGCGCTTGCGCCCCGTGACGGTGCCAAATTCATGCCCGCGCGTGCCAAGCCGTTCGCCATCGGCGTCGTCAAGTTCCGTCGGGAACGGGCCTTCGCCGACGCGGGTCGTATAGGCCTTGACGATGCCAAGCGAGTAATCGCCCGCGTTCGGCCCCATGCCGACCCCCG
>DAIOXI010000203.1:0-667 GCA_036758045.1 Albidovulum sp. | reverse complement strand
AAGGCTGCCCTGCGCGCCTTCGAACAGGATGCGCTTGCCCGCCCGGCGCAGTTCCCCCAGCACCTTCCAGACGGGGGCCGCGTACTTCAATATCTCGGGTGCGATGGCGCGCAGTTCAGCCAGGAGCGCGTCACGGTCGATCGGCGCGATCCCCAGACCGGAGCGCAGCGCGTTGTGATGAACGAGCGCCCGGTCGACGCGCAGTTCCAGCGTGTCGGCATCGGCAAGGTCGGCGACGCGGATCACCCGGCGGCCGACCTTGTCCTCATAGCACGGCCCGATGCCGCGCCCGGTGGTGCCGATCTTGGCCACACTCGCCTGCGCTTCACGCGCGCGATCAAGTTCGCCGTGGAAGGGCATGATAAGGGGGGTGTTTTCGGCGATCATCAGCGTCTCGGGCGTGATCTCCACGCCTTGCGCGCGGATCGCGGCGATCTCCTTGACCAGATGCCAGGGTCGAGGACGACGCCATTGCCGATCACCGGAAGCTTGCCGCCCCGCACCACGCCCGAAGGCAGCGCGTTCAGCTTGTAGACCTTGTTGCCGATGACAAGCGTGTGGCCTGCATTATGTCCGCCCTGAAACCGCGCGATGACATCGGCGCGTTCGGAAAGCCAGTCGACGATCTTGCCCTTGCCCTCGTCGCCCCACTGGGCGCCCACAACCA
>DAIOXI010000202.1:0-5243 GCA_036758045.1 Albidovulum sp. | reverse complement strand
CTGGTCCGGGGCGGACGGCGCGACGCGCGACCTGTTCCACTGGATTTCCGCCGCGATCACTTTGCCGACGCTGGTCTTTGCCGGGCAGCCCTTTTTCCGTTCCGCCTGGGCGTCGCTGAAAGCACGGCGGCTGGGCATGGATGTGCCGATCTCGCTGGCGCTGATCCTCGCCGCCTCCATCTCTCTATCCGAGACGATGATGGGCGGGGAGCATGCCTATTTCGATGCCGCCGTGTCGCTGTGCTTCTTCCTGCTCGCGGGCCGCTATCTCGACTATCGCAGCCGCGCCGCCGCGCGTTCGGCGGCCGAGGAGTTGGCCGCGCTTGAGGTTCCCCGCGCAACGCGGATCGGGGAAAACGGGGAAGAGATCGTCCCCGTTGCCGACCTGTCTGCCGGGGAACTGGTTCTGGTTCGCCCCGGCGCGCGGATGCCGGTCGATGGCGTGGTGACGGACGGCACGTCCGAGATCGACCGTTCCCTTTTGACCGGCGAAACGGTGCCGCTTTACGCCGGGAGCGGGACCGTCGTCAGCGCGGGAGAGGTCAACCTGACCGGCCCCCTGACGCTGCGGGTCACGGCGGCGGGGCGGGACAGTTCGCTGCATCGGATGGCCGATCTGGTCGCCGTCGCGGAAAGCGCCAAGACCCGCTACACCTCGCTTGCCGACCGGATGGCGCGGCTTTATTCGCCCTCGGTTCATATCCTTGCGCTGGGTGCGTTCCTGTCCTGGCTTTTGCTGACGCATGACCTGCGGCTGTCGCTCAACATCGCTGCGGCGGTGCTGATCATCACCTGCCCCTGCGCGCTGGCGCTGGCGGTTCCGGCGGTGGTGACCTCGGCTTCCGGGCGGCTTTTCCGCAAGGGGTTGCTGATCAAGGACGGCACGGCGCTGGAGCGTCTGGCCGAGGTCGATACCGTGGTGTTCGACAAGACCGGGACGCTGACCCTTGGCGCGCCGACGCCGCTGGCGCTGGATGAACAGGACCCGCGCGACCTGTCGCTTGTCGCTGCGCTTGCGGGTGTTTCGGGCCATCCCTTGTCACGCGCGCTGGATGCCGCGTTGTCGGGGATGGCGGTCACGCCCGCGATGGTCACGGACGCGCGCGAGGTTCCGGGCTACGGGGTCGAGGCGCGCTGGCAGGACCAGACGGTCCGGCTTGGCCGCGCGGGGTGGGTTGGCGGCGGCGAGACCGCGGAAACCGCGACCTGGCTGCGCATCGGGGATGCGGCGCCGGTGGCATTCCGCTTTACCGACAGTGCCCGCCCCGGCGCGGCAGAGGCGATCGCGGCGCTGAAAGCGGCGGGCAAGCGGCTGATCCTCTTGTCGGGCGACAGCGAGGTGCCGGTGGCGCGGTTGGCCGCGACGCTTGGTCTGGACGAATGGCACTCCCACGCGCTGCCCGAGGAGAAGGCGGCGCTGATCGGGGCGCTTCAGGCCGACGGCCACAAGGTGCTGATGGTCGGCGACGGGTTGAACGACACTGCTGCCCTCGCCTCGGCCCATGTCTCCATCTCGCCCGCCTCGGCGCTGGATGCGGCGCGGGTGGCGTCCGATATCGTGCTTCTGGGGCAGGACCTGTCGCCGCTGCCGGACGCGCTGCGCGTGGCGGTCAAGGCGCGGCGGCGGATCAAGGAGAACTTCGCCCTGTCGCTGGCCTATAACATGATCGCGGTGCCGGTCGCGCTTCTGGGCTTCGCGACGCCGCTGATCGCGGCCTTGGCGATGTCGTCCTCCTCGATTACCGTCTCGCTCAACGCGCTACGTCTCCGTTAAGGGCCGGTGCCATGGAAACGCTTGTCTATCTGATCCCGATCTCGCTGTTTCTGGGCGGCGTGGGCCTTGTGGCTTTCATCTGGGCGCTTCGAAGCAACCAGTTCGACGATCCCGAGGGCGCCGGTCACCGCATCCTGCGTGACGACTGGGACGATCATCCGAAACCGTAAGGCGCAGACCCCTCAGGGACCGACGACGCTGCATTCGGTTTGCCGCGCGGTGAGGCGCCGGCAGGCGAGGCTTGCCATTTCCTCGGTCATGCCGACGAAGTTGGCGTCAAACCCGCCCTTGCGCGGGATCACCTTGCGCAGCGCTTCATCCAGGGTGTTCATCTCGATCAGCGCGGTCTGGAGAAGAACCCGTTCGGCGGCGTAGCGCGACGGGTAATTGCCGACATTGATCGCCCATTCGCGCCCGCCAGAGGTGGAGACGCGGGTGACGACCTCAAGCGGTTCCTCGGCGACAGGCGCGGCCGGGGCGGAGGCCAGGATGATCTCTTCCGGGCGCGTTTTCGGCGCGACAATGGTCATCGTTTCGGCCGTCATGGTTTCCGCGGGCGCGGCGGCGGCCAGCGCGACGGTGGCCGCATCTGCTGTTTCTGCCGGTGTCTCGACGGTTTCGGCGACGGCGACCGGTTTTGTGCGGACCGGATTGGCCGGCGGCGGCACCATCGCTGCCTCGGCCAGTGTCGCGACGTCTTCTGCCGGCGTCTCGACCAAGGCCTCGGCACGTTTGACCGGTTCCGGGGCCATCTCTGCCGGGCGCGGCGCTGCCAGTGGAACGGGGGAGGAGCCCAGCGCCAGCGCGGTGCCGCTGGCGGCCTGAAGCGCAAGCGTTTCGGGCTGCGGCGCGGTGGTCTGGGCGAAGGCCGGGCCTTCGGCGGCTTTTTCCTCCGCCTCGGCGGCAACCGCCGCGACCTGTTCGGCGGTTTCCTCACCCGCAAGCGTGGTCTGCGCCTCCGCCAGGGCGGCGGCGATGTCGTCCTCCATCGAGGAAAGCAGCATTTCGTCCAGCGCCTGTTCCGGCACGGCTGCCGGGGCGGGGGCGTTCGGGCCGGGCCGCGATTTCGGCCGCAGGCTTTTCGCCACGGCGACCTGAAGCCGGATCGTCTTGCCCGCCGCGACGCCAGAACCGCTGTCGATGTCGATGTCAGGCGTCAGATTCTCCGGCGCGGAGGCGACATAGGTCGGGCGCCCCGGTTTCTGCACCAGCGCGCGATTGGGCGATTTGCGGAAGCCGAGGTCAAGCAGTTCGGCCATCCGCGCATTGCGCATCGCGGTCGAGGTGCCACCGAAGATGGCGCCGATCACCCGCTTGTTGCCGCGCTGGGCCGAGGCGACGAGGTTGAAGCCCGCCGCCGAGGTATAGCCGGTCTTGATCCCGTCCGCGCCCTCATAGGCGTCAAGGAACCGGCGGTTGGTCGATCGCACGGTCGCAACGCCCGCATCGGCGGAGCGGCGGGAGAAGAGGTTGTAATATTGCGGATAGTCGAAGAAGAGATGCCGCCCGAGCGTCACCATGTCAGCGGCGGTCGACAGATGCCCCGAAGCCGTAAGGCCGTTGGCGTTGACGAAATTCGTTCGGGTCATACCCAGCGCCTTGGCGGTGCGGTTCATGCGCCGGGCAAAGGCCGCCTCTGACCCTTCGATCGCCTCGCCGATGGCGGTGGCCGCGTCGTTGGCCGACTTGATCGCGGCGGCGCGGATCAGGTAGCGGAGCGCGATGGTCTGGCCCGGCCGAAGGCCAAGCTTCGACGGCGGTTCGGCCGCCGCGTTCTTGGTGATCGTCACCTTGCTGTCGAGCGAAATCTCACCATGCTCGATCGCCTCGAACGCGATGTAGAGCGTCATCATCTTGGTCAGAGAGGCGGGGTTGAGACGGGTATCGGCGTTCTTGGACTGCAGCACCTCGCCCGTGCGCATGTCCATGACCAGTTCCGCATAGGGAACCGCGCCGGAAACAACCGGGTTGATAAGCAGCATCACAAGGATTGCCGCAAACACGCCAATACGACGGACGCACTGCCCCGGACAAGCAAACACCTGTCTCACTGTTCCTGCCTCGTTACCCCGATCTTTTGCCGGGATTTGGTGATTTGCGGAAACGATAGCACAGAGGCGTCAGGACGAAAACAGCTTGTTTTGAAAACAGTTGCGGCGTGTTTCTGCCGCAAGATCGGGGGCGGGTGGACCTAAATCTCGCCCAAGCCCCCGGTCGGACCACAACACTGTCCTCAGCCCGCCGTCTCGATCCGGTCGAGAAGCGCGGGAAGCTGGCCAAGATCGTCAATCAGACGGAAACGCGCTGCATCTTCCGGGGCGGTGTCATGTTCCAGCGCCCAGGTCAGCTCATGGGGGACATGAACGCCCCAGCCGCCCAGCGCCAGAACCGGAAGCACGTCGGATTTCAGCGAATTGCCGACCATCATCGCGGCGTCGGGCGGAATCGCGCGGCGGCGGAAGATCTCGGAATAGACCTCGGGCGTCTTGGTGGAGACGATTTCGACCCCGTCGAAGACTTCGCCAAGCCCGGACTGGGCGATCTTGCGTTCCTGGTCGATCAGGTCGCCCTTGGTGATGATCAGCAGCGGGTAGCGGCCCTTCAGCCGCGCCAGCACCGCCTCGGCATGGGGCAAGAGCTCGATCGGGTGGGTCAGCATCTCGCGCCCCGCCGCGACAATCTCGCCGATGACGGCGCCGGGGACGCGGTTGTCGGTCACCTCAAGCGCGGTTTCGATCATCGAGAGGACAAAGCCCTTGATGCCGAACCCGTAGCGCCCGACATTGCGCCGCTCGGCCGCCAGCAGACGTTCCTCCAGATGGTCGCGCCCGGCATAGTCGGACAAGAGGTCGGCGAAATGGTCATGCGTCAGGCGAAAGAAGCGTTCGTTATGCCAAAGCGTGTCGTCGGCGTCGAAGGCGATGGCGGAAAGCGCGGGCATGGGGCGGTCCGGGGGTGTAATGTGGGGCTTCTGGACCGACCCCGTGGCGGCCGATCCGGCCCCGGCACTGTCGCGCGGGCTGGCGCCGGGATCAATCCCCGGACAAACCAACCCTTTTCTCGCCGGGTTCAGGGCCTATATTGTGGCCTCGACCCGAACCCCGCGAATCCCGGCCCCGGTGATGGAGTTTTTCGACTTGCCCTTGCACCCGCTGCATATGTCAGACCGCAAAGACGGCAATGACCAGGATGCCTCGGTCATCACCAAGACGCGCGCCAGGACGCAGCGACCGCCGCTTTACAAGGTGCTTCTGCTGAATGACGACTACACGCCGATGGAGTTCGTCGTGCATATCCTTGAACGGTTCTTCGGCATGACCCATGCCCAGGCGTTCGAGGTCATGCTGACGGTCCACAAGAAGGGCGTGGCGGTCGTGGGTGTGTTTTCCTTCGAGGTGGCCGAAACGAAGGTCGCGCAGGTGATGGATTTCGCGCGGCGGCATCAGCACCCGCTTCAATGCACCATGGA
>DAIOXI010000201.1:391-5298 GCA_036758045.1 Albidovulum sp. | reverse complement strand
GCCGCTTTATCAGGCGATGTTCCTGCGCGGGCTTCTGACCACGATCCTGATCGCAGCGATCGGCATGAGGGCCGGGACTCTGCGTTTCGACTGGAGCCGCACGGACCGTTTCTGGATGGCGCTGCGGACGGTGGGGGAGGTCGGCGGGACGGTCGCCTTCCTGACCGCGC
This sequence comes from Albidovulum sp., assembly GCA_036758045.1. GTDB lineage: Bacteria > Pseudomonadota > Alphaproteobacteria > Rhodobacterales > Rhodobacteraceae > Albidovulum. The sequence goes on along the minus strand of DAIOXI010000201.1, from coordinate 5,128 downwards.
TGCGCCACATGCCGTTGGCCAACCTGTCGGCCATTCTTCAATCGCTGCCACTGGCCGTGACGCTTGCCGCCGCGCTGCTGATGCGTGAGGCGGTCGGCTGGCGGCGGCTTGTCGCCATCCTTGTCGGGTTCTGCGGGGTCTTGCTGATCGTGCGGCCGGGGACCGAGGGCTTTGACCGCTGGTCGCTTCTCGGGCTCGTCTCGGTCGCCTTCGTGGTGCTGCGCGATCTGTCGACGCGGCGCATGTCGGCCGGGTTGACCTCGATCACGGTTGCGTTCTCGGCGGCCGGTTCGGTGACAGTCGTCGCGCTGGCCGTGCTGCCTTTTTCCGGCTGGGCGACGGTGCGGGCGTCCGAGGTGGCGCTGATCGCCGGGGCCTCGGGCTTTCTCATCGCCGGGTATGTCCTGATCGTCATGGCGATGCGGGTCGGCGACATCGCGCTGGTGGCGCCATTCCGTTATAGCTCGCTGATCTTCGCGGTGGGGCTGGGCTGGGCGGTTTTTGGACAGTTCCCGGACGCCTTCACGCTGCTGGGGGGCGCCATCGTTATCGCGACGGGGATTTACACCTTCCATCGCGAACGGATCCGGGGCCAGAAGCTCGCCCAGCCGGTCAAGGCGCCCTTGCGCCTGCGCTAGGGCTGCGCGCATTTACAAGCGCGGTGCCATCCGCTACCACCGCCTCCACCTGCCGCAGGGCGCAGAGGTCAGAACCGTCATGGTCCAAGTTTCCATCGTCATCCCCGCCAAGAACGAAGCCGGCAATATCCTGCCGCTGCTGGACGGTATCGACGCCGCCTGCACGGGCAAGGCGGAGTATGAAGTGATCGTGGTCGATGACTGTTCGACCGACGGGATGGGTGATCTGGTGCGCGCACGGATGGCGGCACATCCGAACCTGCGGCTGATCCGCCATGACGTGTCCGGCGGCCAAAGCGCGGGGGTCCATAGCGGTGTCCTTGCCGCAAGGGGCGGGGTCGTCTGCACGCTGGACGGTGACGGGCAGAACCCTCCCGAGGAATTGCCGAAGCTGTTCCTGCCCTTGCTGGCCGAAGGGTCGGATGCGATCGGGCTGGTCGCCGGGCAGCGGGTCGGACGGCAGGATACGATGTCGAAAAAGCTTGCCTCGCGCTTTGCCAATGCGCTGCGGTCCTGGGCGCTGAGCGACAAGACGCGCGATACCGGCTGCGGCCTGAAAGGGTTCCGGCGCGAGGCCTTCCTGCGGCTGCCGTTCTTCAACCACATGCACCGCTACCTGCCCGCGCTTTTCGCCCGCGACGGCTGGCAGGTCGCCCATGTCGATGTCGGCCACCGGCCACGGGGCGAGGGGCGGTCGAATTACAACAACCTTCAGCGCGGCCTCGTCGGTGCGGTGGACCTGATCGGGGTGATGTGGCTTCTCCGGCGGCGCAAGGTCTCGCGGCCGACAGAGGCGGGGCGAGGGTAATCATGGACCGGGTCTTTGCCATCCTGCATGTCGACAGCTGGGCGGAGTTCTGGTGGGTCGCCTTCGGGCTTCTGGGCCAGTTGATGTTCACGGGCCGCTTTCTGGTCCAGTGGATCGCGTCAGAGAGGGCGAAGAAATCGGTCGTGCCGATCCTTTTCTGGTATTTCTCCATGGGCGGCGGGCTGATCCTTCTGGCCTATGCGATCTACCGCAAGGACCCGGTCTTTGTGCTGGGCCAGTCGCTTGGCGTCTTCATCTATGCGCGCAATCTCTGGCTGATCCGGCGCGAGAGGCAGGCGAATGCCTGAGAGACGCGGCTGGCTGCCCGCGGCGCTTCTGGCCGTGGGTGCGATCACGCTGCTGCGGATCGTCGCGCTCTGGTTCAACCGGACCGATCTCTTTGTCGATGAAAGCCAGTACTGGCTTTGGGGGCAGAACCTCGATTTCGGATATTACTCCAAGCCGCCGTTGATCGGCTGGGTGATCCGCGCCGCGACCGAGCTTGGCGGCAGCGACTCGCCCTTCTGGGTGCGGCTTCCGGGGGCGCTGTTTCATGGCATGACGGCGCTGATCCTTGGCGCGCTTGGCGCCCGCCTCATGGGCGCGCGCGCGGCGGTCTGGGTGGCGGTGGGTTACGCGACGCTGCCCTTCGTTGCGCTGGGAAGCCTGCTGATCTCTACCGACACGATCATGGCGCCGTTCTACGCGGCGGCGCTGCTGGCGTGGTTCCGGGCGGTGGACAGCGGCCGGGCGGGGCAGGCGGCGCTGACCGGGTTTTTCATCGGTCTGGCCTTTCTGGCGAAGTATGCCGCCGTCTATTTCCTGATCGGCACGGCGCTGGCGGCGGTCTTCGTGCCGACGGCGCGGCTTGCCTTGCGCCAGACCATCGCCATGCTGGCCGCCTTTGCGGTGACGGTCTCACCCAACATCATCTGGAACCTGACCCATGACCTGACGACGGTCGAACATACGATGGACAATGTCGGCTGGGTGCGGGGCGGGGTGGGCTTTGCCGGGTTGCGGTTCGGCAGTCTGGCAGAGTTCTTCCTGTCGCAATTCGCTGTTGCCGGGCCGGTGGTTTTTGCCGCGCTGATCTGGGGCTGGGCGCGGCAGCTCGGGCCGAAGGCGGGGGCGCTGACGGCGCTGTCGCTGCCGGTCCTTGTGATTGTCTGCGTTCAGGCGCTTCTCTCGCAGGCCTATGCCAACTGGGCCGTGGCCACGTATTTCGCGGGGCTTCTGATCGCCGTTGCCGTGCTGTCCGGGCGGAAACGCTGGCTCATGTGGCTGTCGCTGGCGATCAACGGGGCGATCGGCGTCTCGCTGCCGCTGCTGACGATCCTCGCGCCCTGGCCCGTGCAGGGGGACCGTCCGCTTCTGTCGCGCTATCTGGGGCAGGCGGCGCTGAGCGCGCAGATCATTGACGCAGCCCGTGCCGAAGGGGTTGCGACCGTGGTCGCGACGGATCGGGCGGTGCTGGCGGATCTGTTCTATACCGGGCGCGACAGGGGGTTGGCGATCCGCACGCCAAGGCCTAAAGGTCGGCCGCTGAGCTACTATGAACAGATGTACCCGCTGACCGACGACGCCCCCGTTCTTTTCGTGTCCGACACTGCGCCGGTTTGCGATGGGGTGCGGGTTCCGCCGCTGCGGCGCTTCGACACGACAGGCGGCACCTATGGGCGGCGGACCATCGCGGGCTACCTGGTGGTGGGGGGCTGTCTGAATGCCGATTGACCACCGCCGTCTGGCCGCTGTCTGGGTCGTGGCCTTCGTCCTTGTCAACGCCGTCTTCCTGACCTGGCCGGGGCTGGACCTTGCCGTCTCGGGCCTTTTCTACGACAGCCACGCGGGGTTCTTCCTGGCGCCTTCCACGACGCTTGAGGTCATCCGCCTGGCCATCTGGCGGCTGAGTGTCATTCTGGTTCTGGCCTGCCTTGCCGTGGTGATCTGGCGGCTGATCTTTCGCGCGCGCCGCCTTGACCTGCGCGCGCCTCTTTTCATCGTGCTTCTCTACCTTCTCGGGCCGGTCCTGCTGGTCGACGGGCTGCTGAAACGCATTTCGGGCAGGGCGCGGCCCGCGAATGTCGAAGCCTTCGGCGGACCGGCGCAATTCACCCCGCCGCTTCTGCCCGCCGACCAATGCGCGCATAACTGCTCTTTCGTGTCGGGCGAGGGGGCGGCGGCGACGGCGCTGGCGATTTCACTGGCGGTTCTGGCGCCCTATGTCCGCCGCGCGGCGGGGCCGGGATGGTACCGCGCCTATCTGGTTCTGGCCGTCGCCGTCCCCCTGACCGGCATGGCGCTGCGGGTGGCGACGGGGCGGCATTTCCTGTCCGATACGCTTGACGCCGCGCTCTTCGTGGGGCTGATCGCGCTGGGCCTTCACAGGCTGCTTCTGGCGCCCCGTCACGGCTAGGTGGCCCGTGTTGACAACCCCCGCGACTCCCCCTATACGGCGCCCACCTGTGCTGCGGGCCGTACCCGCGTGAGCAGGCATCAGTACTGAAGTGGTCATGATCCGGGCCGAAAGCCCCGATCCTCTGGAATTCCACCGCGTCGGCCCCGCGAAGGGGACGAATGCGGTTTTGGTGTTTTGCGGACGCGCAAGGCACGACATGAGAGAAAGCCCCCGGAAACGCCGCTGACGAGTGGTCGTTGATCGGGCCGCAAACGAGATAGGGCGAGATTAATGCCGACGATCCAACAGCTGATCCGCAAGCCGCGGGAAGCGAATGCAAGAAAGTCCAAGTCGCAGCACTTGGAAGGATGCCCGCAGAAGCGCGGCGTCTGCACCCGCGTCTACACCACGACGCCGAAGAAGCCGAACTCGGCTATGCGTAAGGTGGCCAAGGTCCGTCTGACCAACGGCTTCGAGGTGATCAGCTACATCCCGGGCGAAAAGCACAACCTTCAGGAACACTCCGTTGTCCTGATCCGTGGCGGCCGGGTGAAAGACCTTCCGGGCGTTCGTTACCACATCCTGCGCGGCGTGCTCGATACGCAGGGCGTCAAAGACCGCCGTCAGCGCCGTTCGAAATACGGCGCCAAGCGTCCGAAATAAGGAGATCACCAGATGTCTCGTCGTCACGCCGCCGAAAAGCGCGAAATCCTGCCCGATGCCAAGTTTGGCGATCGGGTTCTGACGAAGTTCATGAACAACCTCATGGTTGACGGCAAGAAGTCCGTCGCCGAGCGGAGCGTCTACAACGCGCTTGACCGCGTTGAGGGCAAGCGCAAGCGCTCGCCCGTCGAATGCTTCCACGAAGCGCTCGACAACGTGAAGCCCTCGCT
>DAIOXI010000201.1:0-381 GCA_036758045.1 Albidovulum sp. | reverse complement strand
CGGCGGTGCGACCTATCAGGTTCCGGTCGAGGTTCGCCCCGAGCGCCGCGAGGCGCTGGCGATCCGCTGGCTCATCACCGCCGCGAAGAACCGCAACGAGAACACGATGGAAGAGCGTCTGGCGGCCGAGCTGGCCGACGCCGTCAATGGCCGTGGCACCGCGGTCAAGAAACGTGAAGACACCCACAAGATGGCCGACGCGAACAAGGCGTTCAGCCATTACCGCTGGTAACCCGGCGGCAGCGAGGACCTAAAAGATGGCACGCGTTTACCCCCTTCAGCGATACCGCAACTTCGGGATCATGGCCCACATCGATGCGGGCAAGCCCACCACGACGGAGCGGATCCTCTACTAAAACGGCAAGTCCCACAAGATCGGCG
>DAIOXI010000200.1:0-5369 GCA_036758045.1 Albidovulum sp. | reverse complement strand
TTTCGGCTCGCTCGACGGCGCGTCGAAATTCGTCAAGGGCGACGCTGTCGCCGGCTTGCTGATCGCGCTTCTCAATATCGTTGTCGGGCTGGTCATCGGGGTCGCCGTCCATGCAATGCCCTTCGGCCGCGCATTCGAGACCTACGCGATCCTGACCGTCGGCGACGGGCTTGTCAGCCAGATTCCGGCCGTCATCATCTCTATCGCGACGGCGCTTCTGTTGTCCCGCGGCGGGGCGACGGGGGCGGCGGACCGCGATCTTCTGCGCCAGCTTGGCCGCTATCCGGCGGCTTTGGGGACGGTTGCTTTCCTCATGGGGCTCTTTGCCTTCGTGCCGGGGCTGCCCTTCCTGCCGTTCCTCGCCGGCGCACTGGCGCTTGGCGGCGCGGCGGTGGTCGTCCAGCGCCAGGCAAGCCGACGGGCCAGGGCCGAGGCGGCCGCGGTGGAGGAGGCCCCCGCGACACCGCGGCAGAAATCCATGGGCGACATCCTCGATCTTGATGAAATCAACGTCGAATTCGCGCCCAACCTGATTGCCATGGTTCTCGACCCCGGCACCGGGATCGAGGCGCGGATCGCGAATATGCGCAAGCATGTCGCGATGACCTATGGCCTCATCCTCCCGGAAATCCGGCTGACCGACAACGCGCTTCTTGAACGCGGCGAGTACCGGATCCGCATCCACGGCGTCGAACAGGCGCGCGACCGGCTGTTCCCCGATCATGTGCTGGCCCTGATCGGAACCGGGGACACGCCGCTTCCCGACGGTCAGACCATTGCCGAGCCGGTCTATGGAGCGCCCGCCCGATGGCTGCCGCTCGCCGATCAGGAAGGCGCCGTGCTGGCCGGGGCGACGGTCGTCGGCCCGGTCGAGGTGCTCGCAACCCATCTGCTTGAGATCATCCGCCGCAACCTCGCGCGGCTTCTGACGCTGAAGGCGGTCCGTCGGCTGCTTGAGGAAAGCACCAACCTGTCGATCGCGGCGCGCGGCGAGGCCAACCGCAAGCTTTACGACGAACTCATCCCTGAGAAAGTGCCGGTCGACCTGCTTCAAAGCGTGCTCAAACTGCTGCTGGAAGAGAGGGTCTCGATCCGCAACCTGCCGCTTATTCTTGAGGCGATTGCCGAGGCACGGGGGCTCGGCCAGCCGGAGATGATCTGCGAACATGTCCGCCGCAGGCTGGGGTTTCAGCTTGTCGCCGAACTCCGGCGCGAGGACGGCACCCTGCCGATGCTGCAACTGGCCCCGGAATGGGAGCAGACCTTCGCCAGGCACCAGATCGACGCAGATCGCGGCAGCCCGGAGATCGCGCTGCCGCCCGAGTTGTTCAACCGGCTTGCAGGCAATATCTCCGAACGTCTGGCGCGGTCGGGCGAAAAGGGCGTTTTCCCGGCCGTCATCACCTCCGGCAGGCGGAGGCGTTTCGTCAAGACGGTCGCGCAGGCGCGCGGCATCACCGCCCCGGTGCTGTCGTTCGAGGAAATCGCAGCGGATGCGAAGCCCGCGCTGGTGGGGATGGTCCCCGCATGACCGGGCTTTTGCAGGAGGTGGCAGGCTTCGCGGGCGCCGCCTGGCTCAGCTTTGCCGTCGTGTTCCTGCGCGTCGGCGCGGCGATGGCGCTGTTGCCGGGCTTCGGCGAGCGGGCGGTCCCGGCGCGGGTGCGCCTTGCGATCGCCATCGCCTTCACGCTGATCGTCACCCCCGCCGTCGCGACGGCCGGGCAGGACATCTCCTTCCTCAAGGCCCTTGGGACCGAGACCCTCGCGGGCCTTCTGATCGGGATCTCGCTCCGCCTGCTGATCCTCGCGCTTGAGATGGCCGGGACCATCGCGGCGCAATCGACCTCTCTCGCCCAGCTTTTCCCCGGCGCGGTCGAACCGATGCCGGTCATCTCGCACCTTCTGGTCTGGGGGGCGCTTTGCCTCGCGATGATGGCGGGGCTTCATATCCGTGTCTGCGAGTTGTTCGTGGCGTCCTATGATGTGCTGCCGATGGGGCGCCTGCCCGATGCGGCGATCGTCAAGGACTGGGGCATCGGCCTGATCACGGCGAGCTTCTCGCTCGCCATCCGTATCGCCGCGCCCTTCTTTGCAATCTCGTTTCTCTACAACGTCGCGCTCGGCTTCATCAACCGGGCCATGCCGCAGCTGATGGTCGCCTTCGTCGGCGCGCCCGCGATCTCCATGGGGGCGATCCTTCTCCTGGCGCTCTGCACGCCGGTGGCGCTTTCGATCTGGGTCGATGTGCTGGGCGCCCGGATCGCCGACCCGTTCGGTACCGCGCCATGAGCGAGGATGACGCCGAACGCGAACATGAACCGACACCGCAGAAGCTGGAACAGGCGCGGCGGAAGGGGGACATCGTCCGCTCCACCGAACTGTCGACGGCGGCAGGCTATGCCGGGCTGCTTCTGGCCGTCCTTGTGACCGGGCGGGCGGGCGTCGAGGGGATCGGAACCCGTGCGGTCGCGCTGATCGGGCTTGACCGGACGGGGGAGGAGCCGCTGATCGGCGCCGCGTTGGGGGGGGCGATGCGCCTCATGCTTCCGGTGCTGCCGCTTTTCGTCCTTCCGGCGCTGGCGGTTCTGGCCGTGCTGGCCGCCCAGCGCGCCATCGTCTTCGCGCCCGACAAGCTTCAGCCGAAACTGTCGCGGGTCAATCCGCTGAAGAACGCGGGGCAGAAATTCGGCCGCACTGGCCTTGCTGAGTTCGTAAAGTCGCTGGCCAAGCTGGTTTTCGTCAGCGGGCTTCTGGGCTGGTTCATCCTCGACCGCCTGCCGGAGCTGATGCTGGCGCAATATCGCGACGCGCGGCTGGCCTTTGCCGGGCTGATGGAGGATTTCGCCCGTTTCCTGACCCTGATCCTGGTGATGATCGGCGGCATCGCAGCGCTGGACTGGTTCTGGCAGCGCCATGATTTCCTGCGCCGCAACCGCATGACGCGGCAGGAACTGCTGGATGAGATGAAGCAGTCGGACGGCGACCCGCATGTGAGAGGCCAACGCCGCCGCCGGGCCGAGGCGATCGCCACGCAGCGAATGCTGGCAGATGTGCCGAAAGCCGATGTGGTGATCGTGAACCCGACCCATTATGCCGTCGCCCTGCGTTGGGACCGGGGCTCGGGCCGGGCGCCCGTCTGCGTCGCCAAGGGCGTCGATGAGGTCGCCGCGCGGATCCGTGAGGCGGCCTCGCTTGCCGGGGTGCCGATCCGTTCCGACCCGCCTGCGGCAAGGGCGCTTCACGCGAGCGTCGATCTCGGGCAGGAGATTCTGCCCGAGCATTTCGCCGCGGTCGCCGCCGCCATCCGCTTTGCCGAAGCCATGCGCGCCAAGGCGCGGAGGCGCTGGCAATGACGATGTCCGCGAAGGACCTTGCCCGACTTGAGGTGCTTGCCCGGCTGATGCGGGACCGGGATCTGGCGGTGGTCGCCACGTCGCTTCAGCGGCTGCAAGTGGCGGACCGCGGGATCGAAGAGCTGGGCCGAAATGCCGAACGGGCCGCGAATGGCATCTGCGAAGACAGCGATGGCCGCGACATGCTGCAACTTCAGGCGTACTCGGTCCTTGTGGAACAGCAGCGCCGGACGCTGACGGCGGAGCGCAACGAAGTCGCGACGCGGGTCGAGACCGACCTGGCATCGGCACGCCACAGCTTTGCGCGCTGGCGGGTGATCGGAAGCCTTGAGGAAAAGGCGCGCCAGGCCGAACGCGACTCAAAGCGCCGCTGACGCCCGGCGGGACGGTCAGCCGTCCTGACGGACGATGTCGGTGATGAGGACGTCCTTGACGGCGTCGCCGAGGACCACGCGGGCAGGCTCAAGCAGCGCCTTGCGCAGTTGCGCCATGCGCCCGCTCTGGGTGAAGGCGCCGTCGAAACCACCGGCATTGGCGTGATCGAAAAGCACCTGGAGGAAGCTGTCGCGCAGCTTCGGCTCGGTGGCAAAGACCGCTTCGCGCGAGCCGGTGGTGGCCTCGACGGGCAGCGAAAGGATGACCAGAGCGATGACGCTCTCGCCTTTGATCACCGGGACGACGAACTGGTTGTTGAGCTTCACGAATTCGGTCTGGCTTGCATGACCGTCGCCGCCATGCCCGTCGCCATGCTCCGCCGTGGCCTCGGCGGGCGCATGCGCGTCCGCTTGTTGGGGTTTGGCCTCGGCATGTTCACCGTCCGGCGCGGGCGTTTCGGCCGCATGGTCTGTCTTGGCGTCGGGGCGCAGGACATAGCCCACGCCGCCGCCGGCGATCAGGCCGACAAGGCCGAGCAGAAGGGGGATCAGTTTCTTCATGGTGCCTCAGAAGGGAAGCAGGACATCGGCGACCTGCTGGCCGTAGCGTGGTTGCTGGACGTCGGTGATCTGGCCCCGGCCACCATAGGAGATCCGCGCGCCCGCGATCTTGTCATAGGTGATCTCATTCTGGCGCGAGATGTCCTCGGGCCGCACGAATCCCTCGACAATCAGTTCGCGCAGTTCGAAATTGACGCGCACCTCTTGCGAGCCGCTGATATGCAGAACCCCGTTCGGCAGCGCATCGACGACCGCGGCGGCGACCCTCAGCGTCAGTTTCTCCTTCCGGCTGACCGAGCCGTCGCCCTGATAGCTGGACGCGGAGTTGGTCGAAACGGCCTGCGCGAGGCTCGCCCCGGCGGGCAGCTGCGCATCGAGCCGCTGCGGAATGCCCAGCATCTGCGGAATGCCCATGCTGTCAGAGCCGCTGCGCGAACGGCCGGTGGAGTTCGATATCTCGGCCTTGTCGTCGATCTCGATCACAACCGTCAGGATGTCGCCGCGTTTCCCGGCGCGGCGGTCGCCGAGGAGAGAGCCGCGCGCGCCGGTCCAGAGCGAGGCGGCCTCCTGCGGGGTATGTGCAGCGGTCGTCAGCGGCAGGGCGGCCGACGACATCGCGCTATATTCGCTGCCGCTGACAAGGGGGGTAAAACCGGGGGCCTTGCCGACATTTTCCAGCCGCTGACAGCCGACCGCCAGGAAGAGCGAGAGGATAAGGAGAGGTTTTCGCAATGGGGTCATCCTTCAGCGGGCGGAGCCGACCATCACGGACCCGTCCGGCTGGACGGTGCCGCGAACCGTCGTCCGCGATGTGGTATTCATGATGCGGATGTCATCACCCGCGCCCCCGCGGTCGAGCGCGCGCCCCTCGGCGGAAATGACAAGCGCGCCGGCGGAAAAAAGCAGCGGCACGACCTGGTTGCGCTGGACGATGGTCGGCGCGCCGGTGGCGGCCACCAGAACGGGCCGGTCCTTGTAGATCGTCATGCGCGCCTCGCGGCCGATGACATCGTCAAGCCGCGTCTCGGCGCCGGGAACGTCGAGGGGCTGCACGAAAACATCGGCCGGGCCGATGACAGTC
>DAIOXI010000199.1:1292-5445 GCA_036758045.1 Albidovulum sp. | reverse complement strand
CGTCCTGCCAGCCGACGGCGACGGGCGGCCTGCCGGCATCCTCAACATCCACGATTGCCTGCGCGCGGGCGTGGTCTGAGCGATGGCCATCCCCGACAACCTGCATTCCCGCATGGTCTTCTGGCTGAAGATCCTGCTGCCGATCCTGGCGCTTGCCATCCTCTCTACCCTGTTCCTTTTCTCGCGCCGGATCGACACCGAAGGCGCGCTGCCCTACAGCGAGGTCGATGTTCAGGAACTGGCACGCGATCAGCGCCTGACCGATCCGCAATATTCCACCGTGACCGACGACGGCAGCGCGCTCAGCGTGGCGGCCGCCGTCGCGCGTCCCGGGGCCGGCGATGCGGATGGCGGCGCGGCCGACGATCTGGTCATGCGCTATGACACGAAAGACGGGCTGAGGATCGACCTTGAGGCAACGTCGGGCCAGATCGACCAGACCGGCGGGCAGGCGATCTTGCGCGATGGCGTCACCATCACCACCTCCACCGGGTACAAGCTGACCACAAGCGGCATTGACGCGGCGCTCGACCGGACGAAAGTAGTGTCCGAAAGCGCCGTGACCGCGACCGGGCCACTTGGTCGCATCGACGCGGGCCGGATGGAATTGCGTCATGGTGATGCCGGAATCGACGGCTACGTTCTGATTTTCAATGACGGGGTCAAGCTGGTATATCAGCCGGTGAAATGAGGTTTCGGATGGTTCGCACATTACGTTTGGCGGCGCTTGCGCTTGGTCTCGCGGTCTTTGCGCCTGCGGCGTACGGTCAGGGTGCGACGGTTGCCTTCGGCGGGATCAAGTCCGACACCTCGCAACCCGTCGAGGTGACCGCCGACCAGCTGGCCGTGGACCAGACCGACGGCACGGCCACCTTTACCGGCAATGTCGTGGTGATCCAGGGCGACCTGCGCCTTGGCGCGAGGACCGTCCGGGTGGAATACGCCAAGGACGACCGGACCAGGGTCGAACGGATCGTCGCCTCGGGCGGCGTGACGCTTGCCAGCGCGGCCGAGGCGGCGGAGGCGAAGGACGCGGTCTACACCGTCGCAAACGGTCAGGTGGTGATGACCGGCGACGTGCTTCTGACCCAGAACGGCGGCACCATCGCGGGCCAGAAGCTGAGCGTCGATCTGAAAACCGGCACCGGCCAGATGGACGGGCGCGTGCGCACGATAATCTCGCCCAAGGGGTCACAGTGATGAGCGCACGCCCCGTCCTCTCCGTCGCCCAGGGCTCTGCCGGGCTGAAGGTCGAACATCTGCGCAAGAGCTATCGCAAGCGCCCGGTGATCCGCGACGTCTCTCTCGACCTCGCGCGGGGGGAGGTGGTGGCGCTTCTCGGCCCCAACGGTTCGGGCAAGACGACCTGCTTTTACAACATCGCCGGGCTGATTTCCCCCGACAGCGGCCATGTCATCATCGACGGGCAGGACGTGACCGGCCTGCCGATGTACCGCCGCGCCCGGCTGGGGATCGGCTATCTGCCGCAGGAAGTGTCGATCTTCCGCGGGCTGTCGGTCGAGGACAATATCCTCGCCGTGCTGGAAATCAACGAACCCGACAGCCACAAGCGGCGCGAGAAGCTTGAGGAACTGCTGTCCGAATTCTCCATCACCCATCTGCGCCGCGCGCCCGCACTGGCGCTTTCGGGCGGCGAAAGGCGGCGGGTGGAAATTGCCCGCTGCCTGGCGGCGGAACCGAAATACCTGCTTCTTGACGAACCCTTCGCCGGGGTCGACCCGATTTCCGTCGGCGACATCCGTACCCTTGTCCATGACCTCAAGTCGCGCGGGATCGGTGTCCTCATCACCGACCACAACGTGCGTGAAACGCTTGAGATCGTGGACCGCGCCTATATCCTTCACGACGGCACCGTGCTGATGAGCGGCACGGCGGATGAGGTGGTGCGCGACGAAAACGTGCGCCGCGTCTATCTGGGGCAGTCCTTCCGCCTCGGCTGACGGGGACCGGACCGCGATGGCACTGAAGTCCCGCATCAATCTGACCGCCCGGCAGGCCCTTACCCTGTCCGGCCAGATGCGCGAGTCGCTTGCCATCCTGCGCCTGCCGACCGCCGCCCTTCTCGACGACATCGCGCGCGAGGCCGCCGAAAACCCCTTTCTGGTGGTCGAGGGTCCGGCCGGGGGGGCGTCGGCCTTTGACTACGCGATCGAGACCACCGCGGCACCGGAAAGCCTGATCGACACCCTGACCCGGCAGCTTGCCCTGCAACGGCTCGACCCGCCGACGCTGGCTGCCGCGAGCTATCTGGTGGGGGAATTGCGCGAAGATGGCTATCTCGACACCGCCCTGGACGAAATCGCGGCGGAAACCGGCGCGCCCCTCGACATCCTCGAACGCGGCCTTCACGCGCTGCAACGCTGTGAACCGGCCGGGATTGGCGCGCGCGACCTGCCGGAATGCCTGGCGCTGCAGCTGATCGACGCCGGGATAGACGGGGCGCTGGCCCGCCGCGCCACCGCCCACCTGACCGATTTCGCCGAAGGCCGCTGGCCCCGGCTGGAAAAGCTCCTCTCCCTGCCTGAGGCAAGGCTGCGGCAGATCGCGGACCTGCTGCGCCGCTTCCCCTCGCACCCGGTCGAGGGCGACGCGGCCGCCCCCGCGATTCTGATCCCGGAGATAAGGATCGAGCGCATCGGCAATCGCGTCGAGGCAAGGTTGAACGCAGACGCCATCCCCCGTGTCGCGGTCCTGTCCGCCGACCGCGCGGCACTGACCGGCGGCGACCTGCGCGGGCTTTACGACCGCGCCGGGGCGCTTGCCGCCGCCATAGGCGCGCGGCTGACCACCCTGAAACGCATCGCGACCGTCATCGCCGCCCGGCAAGAGGCATTCTTTCTCGGCGACACCGCGCCAAGCCTGCAACCGCTCAGCCGGGCCGAGATTGCCGCCGAACTGCACCTTCACCCCTCCACCGTCGGGCGGGCGCTGAACGGCAAGGCGCTGATCGCCGATGGCAAGGTCTATCCGTTCAGCCGCTTCTTCTCCCGCCCGCTTCCTGGCGGGGCCACGCCCACCTCCCCCTTCGACGCGCAACGGCGGATCAAGGACCTGGTCGCGACCGAAGACCCCGGCGCCCCCCTTGCGGATGCCGAGATTCAATCACAGTTAAAGAACGAAGGCGTTGACATCGCACGTCGAACTGTCGCCAAATATCGCAAATGCATGCGCATACCTTCATCCTTCGCGCGCCGGACCCGCAAGCCACTTGCGAAGGATGGTTCTCAGCCGCCATCGGGCGACTGACCCCGAATTCACCCCCCGCCCGCCGTCCAGAAAAATATCGCCGGATACGCGGGCTCCCATCCATGGAGGACACATGCGATACCAGATCAGCGGCAAACAGATCGACGTGGGTGAGGCGCTCCAGAGCCATGTGAAGAGCGAGCTTGGCGAGACGGTCGAGAAGTACTCCCAACGTCCGACGGATGCGAACGTGATCTTTTCGCGCAACGCGCACGAGTATCTGTGCGACGCCACCGTCCACCTCTCGACCGGCTTGACGGCATCCGCGAAGGGACATGCGACCGAGATCTATGCGGCCTTCGAGGAGTGCCGCGAAAAGATGGACAAACAGCTGCGCCGCTACAAGCGTCGGCTGAAGGACCATCACCGCGAACGGTCCGAACCTGTTGAATTCGCCGATGCACCCATGTATGTGCTCGCCGCGAACGACGGATCATCGGATTCGGAGCCTGAAAGCCTCCAGCCGATGATCATCGCCGAGTTGGAGACGAAGATCCCTTCGCTCTCGGTCGGCGAAGCGGTGATGCAGATGGAGCTGTCGGGTGCGACGCTTCTGGTGTTCCGCAACGAGAAGAGCGGTGGCGTCAACGTTGTACACCGCCGGGATGACGGCAACTTCGGTTGGATCGACCCGACCGCCATGTAAAGTACCCGTCCTTGGGGTGCGGAACAGATAAGGCATATGGATCTTGCAAGCCTACTGAAACCGGCAGCTGTCCGGGTCGTCGGTCACGCGACCAGCAAGAAGCGGCTTTTCCAGGACCTCGCAGAGCTTGCCTCTGCGGTCTATGGCATAGACGCTGCGGAAACCGTGAACGCGCTTCAGGAACGCGAAAGCCTTGGCCCCACGGGTGTGGGCCATGGCGTCGCGCTGCCCCATGCGCGG
>DAIOXI010000199.1:0-1282 GCA_036758045.1 Albidovulum sp. | reverse complement strand
ATGGCGTAGTTCGACCCAAACAGCTGGGTGCCACCGACGCCGTCGATGCGCTTCTGGGGCGCGAAAGCCTTGGGCCGACGGGGGTCGGTCACGGCGTGGCGCTGCCCCATGCGCGGCTTGACGGTCTGGACCGTGTGATCGGCATCTTCATGCGGCTGGAAAAGCCGCTGGATTTCGATGCGGTGGACCGTCAGCCTGTCGATCTGGTCTTTGCGCTGTTTGCCCCGAAGGATTCCGGGGTCGAACACCTCAAGGCGCTGGCGCTGGTGTCCCGCACCATGCGGGACCCGGCAATCTGCGCCAAGCTGCGCTCCAACGTCGATCCCGCGACCCTGCATGCGGTCCTGACCGAGGCCCGGTCGAACCAGGCCGCCTGACGTCAGATCAGCCCCCGTGCGTAGCCAAGAAGCTGGTAATCCCGGCCATAGGCGGCGTGGGCCGCCGCTTCGACCTCGGGGTCGCAGATCGCGCGCAGGCGGGCGTCCTGCGCCGTCACCTCCCCCACCTCCGGTCCGGGCACGGCGATGCCGGTCAGGCCCGCCAGATAGGCCAGATCGGCGCCGATCGTCTCAACCCGCGCGACAAGGTCGGGGGGCGCGAATTGCGCCATCCCTTGCAGGAGGGAGAGCTGGCTGGCCCAAAGCACATGCTGCTGCACCGGCGTCTGGCCGTTCAGATTGGCGCGCAGGAATCGCAGGAAGGCGAGGAAAGCCGCCCGTTCATCTGTGACATCGGGGCCGCCCCCCTCGGGCAGCCGCGCCATCCCCCAGGAGGTTTCAAGACCCAGGCGAAGCCCCTCGAAATCGTCATCCTCAAGGATCCGGCGAAATACCGCATAGGCCCGGCGAAGCGGGTGGCAAAGGACGGTGAAGCTGCGAAACCCCGGCCGTTCGCGCATCCAGCCGCGCAGACCTGACTGGGTCATCCCTTCGACCAGCCCGCCCCCGGCTTCCGCCATCCAGCGCCGCACCGCGCCATCCGCGAGAGGCGCGACCGGGAAATAGAGCAGCCCCGCCTCTTTCGCGGCGACCGCGCGGGGAACGCCCGGCCCCCGGCGCGGCTCAAAATTCGGGATGCGCCCTAACCCGGCCCAATCGACACCCGCCACCGCGCGCACCATTTCGGCATGGTTAGAGACCTTTTCGCCCAACGGCTCGGGGTTCTGCGGGACCAGCTTGCGGGAAATGCGGGCAACCCTGCCCTCGACGCCAAGGAAGGCCAGAAGGCCGTTGATGACCACCACCGACTGCTTCGACAGATTGAGCTTGGCGAAGATGCCCTG
>DAIOXI010000198.1:532-5471 GCA_036758045.1 Albidovulum sp. | reverse complement strand
CGCGATCCGCGCGCCGATCGACGTGCAGGGCCTTGCGCGGCAGGTGCCGAAGGGGCTTGAGGCGCAGGTCTACACCATGTCCCTGATGGCCATCGACCTCGACAACCGGAATGAGGCGCCCTACCTGCACCAGCTTGCCACCGCACTTGGCATCGACCAGCGCCATGTCAACGCGATCCACGCCCAGCTTGGGGCGCCCGCGCTTTACAGCTGATCTTCAGGGTGAGGCAGGCCCGGCAAAACCACGCAGCCGGGCAGGACGGGCGGGGCCATGGTTCCGCCCGTTTCATAGGACGCCCGTTTCATATGGCGAAGGGGTCAGTCCCCCTTGGCGCAGATCGCCTTCAGCGCGGCCCAGTCGGCATCAGCAAGCGAAGGGCGCGTGGCGCCCTGCATCGCCGCCTGCTCATGCGCGCGCTGCGCCCGCCCCGCGCTGAGCGGGTGCGACGAGGTATATTCCGGCAGCATGTCGGTATCCGCCGAAATCCGGTCGAAGAACCCTGCCAGCCCCTCGGCGCTGATCCCGGCACCGTCCAGAAGGGTCAGCGCATAGCGGTCCGCCTGCGCCTCGGCATCGCGGGTATAGGAGGCGCGCATCAGGTATTCGCCCGCCGCCGCAAAGGCCGTACCGCCGCTGACATCGCCAAGGATCATCGACAGGATACCCGCCGACCCTGCCGCGCGCAGCGCGATGCGCGTCGGATCGCGGGCGGCGACATGGCCGATTTCATGCGCCAGAACCCCCGCGACCTCATCCGGCCCCTCGGCCTTGTCGAGAAGCCCGCGAAAGATCACGATCTGCCCGCCCGGCACCGCGAAGGCATTGACCATCTTATGGTCGAAAACCGAAAGCTGAAGGTCATAGCCCAGGTCGACACCGGCGGTCAGGCGATCCTTCATCCGGTCCAGCGCGGCAAGGCCAACGGGGCTGGTGCAGGTCAGGTCGCCCGCGCCGTCCTCTTTCACCATCCATTCGACCTGCCGCATGACCGAACGGCCAAAGGCGGTCTCGGTCTGCACCGGCAGGTGACGGGCGAGATAGTCCGACAGCGCGGGCAGGATCACGAAAAGCATCAGCACCATCGCCGCCACCGCCCCGCCCAGCCAGAACGCGACCTTGCGCACCATGCCCGCATGCACGTCACGCTTGCCGAGATCGGGAACCAAGCGGCGGAACCAGAGGATCGCCAGCGGATCGGTAACGACCAGCCGCGCCGGATCGCGAGGCGCCTCGTCCCCCTGATCGGAATGAAGGGTCAGGGTAAGGCTTCGTTCGTCGGACTGGTCGCGAAGCGCGCGCAGCCGGTCCAGTTGCCACAGGACCTGTTGGCCCTCGGACGTCTCGAGGACCAGCATGCGCTGATCCCCGGACGGCCAGACATGAACCGGCTGACGCCGCGCGGAGAGGCCGTCATAGTAGACTGCGGCAATCTTGCCGGACGGCACCTCCGGCGCGGTCATATCGCCGCGCCGACGTCAAGCGCATCGGCGAACCCGCCCGCATCGGCGGCCGGATCGTAGGCGCGCTGCTGCACCTCATCGAGGATCGAGGGATCGGTCAGGGTGAGCGTTTCCGCGAAATGGGCGATGATGGGCTGAATGATGAAGGCGAGCGACATTGCACCCGCCCCAAGGAATGCGAGAACATAGAGCAGTGCCGTGATGACCACGGGCACGATGCCCGGTGCGGCCCCTGCGGCCATGTTCGGCCCGTAGCTCGTCGCGATGATCACCCCCGCGATTATGAAAGCGCCAATGAGGATCAGACTGAGAGCTAGGCTCCCCAGAAGATAGATGGCGACGACCCGGCCAGTGCGCGGCTCGGCCCGGAAGATCCGGCGTCCCATGAGGACCGTATTGTCCATCAGGTAGCGATAGGCGTGGATGCGGTAGTAGATGTAGCCGATGGCCGCCCAGAGCATACCGCCGACCATCAGAGCCATCGCGATAACTCCCATGGCAGGCATTCCGCCGCCCCGTTCACCTTCTGCGATCACACTGGCCGCGATCCCGGCGCCAACGCCGAATACGACCAAGAGCGCCCCGATCAGAACATGGCGCATGGCGCCGTAAAGCCCGGTCCAGCGGCCGTCCTGCGTGAACTTCCGGTCGCCGTACCAGCTGCGGTCGGTCTTGTACTTCTCAAGCCAGAAGGTCTGGCGCGGCAGCAGGATGCCCAGCGTGACGGCGGTCAACGCGCCATGCGCGATGGCGCGCCAGACATAGCCCCAGGCGCCCTTTTCCATGCCGAAACGGATGCCCATGAAGCGCGTCCGCGCCATCATGTAGCGCCGCGCGCGGTAGCGGGCGAAGATCATCAGCGGCAGGATCGCGAAAAGCGAGATATAGAAGACCCCGACCTGCATCAGGACCTCGGCCTCGGATTGCGGCTCAAGCACGAAATGCATGCCGAAATAGAACAGGATCACCTGGATCAGGCCCAGATAGACGGCCAGAACGACAACCGCGACGAGAAAGCCGAGGAATTTCTCAAGCCCGGTTCCGGTATATTCCGGTCGGCTGCCGCCTATATCGACGGACGACCAGATATAGCGACGGACGCGGGTTTTGCCCCAGAAACGGTAAATGCCAAGGGTGAGGATCGTGAACAGACCGTTCAAC
Organism: Albidovulum sp.; assembly: GCA_036758045.1. GTDB lineage: Bacteria > Pseudomonadota > Alphaproteobacteria > Rhodobacterales > Rhodobacteraceae > Albidovulum. Next base: position 2,849 of record DAIOXI010000198.1, on the reverse strand, counting down.
AGCGCAAGGCCGAAAAGCGAACTGCCGGTCCCGGTGTAACGTGCCATAACGGCGGGGGATCTGAGATCAAACATGGTCACTGCTTTTGTTTAACGCGCCCCGCCCAATAACGGCCAATTATGGAAATTTATTGTCCCTGGGGAAACCATGCGGGGGTGTTTTCCCCACACCGGCCCGTTTGGCCACCCAATCGGTCATATCCTCGGTCCGCGTGTTGCCGTTCGACATCGGCCGGGACAACCCCTTGGCGAGTTCGAAGGTGGTCAGGTCGGACAGGCCGCCGTCAAGCTCCAGCACCCCCTGACGCCCGCGCGCCATGTTGTATTTCTGAAGCCGGACACCCTTGCCACGGGTCATCTCCGGCAGTTCGGCCAGCGGGAAGACCAGAAGCTTGCGGTTCTTCGACACGATCGCCAGATGATCGCCCGCGACGCGCTTGCAGATCGCCATCCGCGTGTCGCCGGGCAGGTTCATCACCTGCTTGCCCGCCCGCGTCTGGGCCACCGTCTCATCCGCCGAAACGACAAAGCCCTCGCCCGCCGTCGAGGCGACGATCAGCTTTTCGCCCGGCCGGTAGATCAGCAGATCGACGATCTCCGCCTCATTCGGCAGATCGACCATCAGGCGCACCGGTTCCCCCAGCCCGCGCCCGCCGGGCAAGTTCGCGCCCAGAAGCGTGTAGAAGCGTCCGTTGCCCCCGGCGAGCAGGATCTTGTCCGTCGTCTCGGCGTGGAAGACAAAGCGGCCTTCGTCGCCGTCGCGGAACTTGACCTCGGCATCGACGGGCTGATGCCCCTTCATGGCGCGAATCCAGCCCATCTTGGAACAGATAACGGTGATCGGCTCGCGCTCGATCATCGCCTCAAGGGGGACCTCCTCGACCACGGTCGCATCGGCGAAATCGCTGCGCCGGGCGCCGCCAGGGGCGTCCTTGCCAAAGCGTTTCTGGATGTCCTTCAGTTCCCCCACGATCTTCTTCCACTGAAGTGTGTCCGAATTCAGCAGGTCGTCCAGTTCGGCACGTTCGCGCATCAGCGCGTCCTGCTCCTTGAGAAGCTCCATCTCCTCAAGCTTGCGCAGGGACCGCAGGCGCATGTTGAGGATCGCCTCGACCTGAACCTCGCTCAGCCCGTCCGCCGAATGCGGCAGGGTGAGGGGGGAGACATAGTCCTTCTCGGACGTCGCGCGGGCCTGCTTGCGCGCCCAGTCCTCGGCCATCAACGCCGCCCTGGGATCGGCGTCATAGCGGATGATGTCGATCACCCGGTCTAGGTTCAGGAAGGCGGTGATGTTGCCTTCCAACACCTCAAGCCGGTGGTCGATCTTGTCCATCCGGTGCTGGCTGCGGCGGATCAGAACCTCGCGCCGGTGGTCGAGGAAGGCGCGCAGCACCTCCTTCAGCGAACAGACCTTCGGCACACGGCCGTCGATCAACACGTTCATGTTCAGGCTGAACCGGGTTTCGAGGTCGGAGTTGCGGAACAGCATCCCCATCAGCATCTCGGGATCGACATTGCGCGACCGCGGTTCCAGCACGATGCGGATGTCATCGGCGCTCTCGTCCCGCACATCGGCGAGAAGCGGCACCTTCTTGGTCTGGATGATCTCGGCCAGACGCTCGATCAGCTTCGATTTCTGCACCTGATAGGGGATCTCGGTCACGACGATGTTCCAGGTCCGCGCCCGGTATCTTCCTTGACCCACCGCGCGCGGGTGCGGAAGCTGCCGCGCCCGGTCAGATAGGCCTCGCGGATCGACTCCTTCGGCTCCACGATGACGCCGCCGGTCGGGAAGTCCGGGCCGCGCACAAGCTCGATCAGCGTGTCGTCGCGGACGAGGTCGGAATTCTCGGCCTTGGCCAGATGGATGCAGGCGTCGATCAGTTCATGCAAGTTGTGCGGCGGGATGTTCGTGGCCATGCCCACCGCGATGCCGCTGGCGCCATTGGCCAGCAGGTTCGGGAAGGCGGCGGGCAGCACCACGGGTTCTTCCAGCGTGCCGTCATAGTTGGGGCGGAAATCGACGGAGTTCTCCGCCAGCCCCTCCATCAGCGCCTCGGACGCCGCGGTCAGCCGCGCCTCGGTATAGCGGCTGGCGGCGGGGTTATCGCCGTCGATATTGCCGAAATTGCCCTGCCCGTCCACGAGCGGGTAGCGCATGTTGAAGTCCTGCGCGAGACGCGCCATCGCGTCATAGATCGCGGCATCGCCATGCGGGTGATAGTTCCCCATCACATCGCCCGAGATCTTCGCCGACTTCCGAAACCCGCCCGAAGAGCTGAGCTTCAGTTCGCGCATGGCGAAAAGGATTCGCCGGT
>DAIOXI010000198.1:0-522 GCA_036758045.1 Albidovulum sp. | reverse complement strand
CATCGGGAAGCGCGCGGTGCATGATCGTGGAAAGTGCATAGGTCAGATAGCGCTCGCCGATCGCGCGAGAGAGCGGTTCGGAGGTCGTCAAATGCTCGATCTTGCGGTCTTCGGGTGCGTCGCTCATGGATGTTGTGTAGTGGCTGGAAACGACCGGGTCCAGAACGAATTCTTGGTTTCGCCCGAGGCGTGTAATCGACCGGTTAACGCCAAATCGCTTGGCGTTCGGGGGCGAATCTGGTCTAGCCTTCGCCTGGGGAAGTGCTGGGGTAGGGTATGGTCCGGGTGGGCCTTGTAATTTGTGCTGTGGTTTTCACGGTGATGCTGTTCATTCCGATGCCACTTCGGAAGGGCGAGGCGATCCATGCGCCGCAGGACCTGACGCAGGACGTCGGCACCGCCCGCGTCGTCGCCCGCCACCCGATCGCCGCCTACACCAGCAACGAACCCGACCGCCGGGACGAGGTACCCGCCCCGCCGCTGCCGCAAACCGATGGCCTGCTGTCCCCCGTCATCGTCTCG
>DAIOXI010000197.1:0-5489 GCA_036758045.1 Albidovulum sp. | reverse complement strand
GCCCCCCGCGCGGGCGATGAGGTTGGCCGACAGGCCCTGGTCGTCATCCATGAGAGACTTCAGAAGAAGTTCGGGAACAACCCTCAGATGTTCCTCGCGCATCGCGATGGTCTGTGCGGCCTGAAGGAAACCGCGCGACCGTTCCGTGAACTTTTCCATGTTCATCGGTCATTCTCCTTTGTTAGCCCCCGGCGTCCGGTCGCCCACATCTGCGGCACGACACATCCCGGGTCTTGCATCTGAATTGGCAACGGGGCGCGGCATTTTCAAGTCGGAGGACGGCGCGAATTCACGGCAACGAAATGGAAACCGGAATCAGGCCTAATCACATTTAACCTTAACGGAGGAGCGTCGATGACACGTCTTGCCAACCATCTCCTGACCTCGACCGGGCGTTATCTCGGGATCGTCCCGGCCCATCCGCGCCAGATGGCGCAACTTGCGCAGGACGGGCTTTTGCCGCGCAAAGATGCCATGCCTTCGGCATTTCGCAGAAAGCCGGTCTGAAAAGGCGCGCCTAAAGGTGTACAGCCGGGCGGGATGCCCGGCTGTAACCGTCGCGCCCATACGGTTCCGTGGTGGTGGCGATGTGCGGGCGCGACCGGGGAGCTGCCGCCCTGTCGGCTGGTCGGCCTACTCGGCCGGTGCCACGTCAGTCGGCGACGCGGTCCCGGCGGTTGACGGGTCTGCCGCGATCGGGGCAGAGGTTTCGGGCATCGCTGTCGGGGCTTCGACCGGTGCGGTGGCCGCAGGACTCGCCGGGTCGCCGGTCATGGCGGTGTCCCCGCCCGAGCCTAACCATAGATGCGCACCGAGGATGACTATCAGCGCCGCCGCAGCGATCTGGATCCGGGCGCCGCGCGGCGCGCCGCTCCGGTCGTCCATGGGAAGACGGTCGTCATAGGCGGGACGGCCCGTCATGTGATGTTCATTCTGCATCCTGGCCTCCTGTTTGCTTGCACCATCAGTCTGCCAGCACTCGGAGAGTCTGGCTAAGAAACTATAAAACAACTGTTTTCCAGGCCAGAGATGGCCGATTTCGGCGAAACCGCCCGGCGGATCGCCGCCCCGTCGCCGGACCGGCGGGAACCTGCCCGGCGCGCAGGCCGGAACCTGCACCCGATCCGCCGATCCCGTCCTTTCCTGCGGCGCAGCCTTGAATCGCCGCGCCGGTGCCTCCCCGCACCGGCCGACACGCTTGACAGCGGCCCCCGCAACCCGCACACCCGCCGCAGTCCAGAAGGAGGTGGCCCCATGACCGTCCTGTCCCAGACCCGCGCCGACGACCGGCTGATCGTCGCCCTTGATCTTCCCAATGCGCTTGACGGGCTGGACCTGGCCCGACGGCTTGGCGATGCGGTCAGTTTCTACAAGATCGGTCTTGGCATGCTGACAGGCGGTGGGCTCGCGCTCGCCAATGAGCTGAAGCAGGATCATGGCAAGCGCATCTTCCTCGACATGAAGTTCTTTGACATCGGCGCGACGGTGGAGGCGGCGGTCAGGGGTATCGCGCACTTCGATTTCGATTTCCTGACCGTTCACGGCGACCCGAACGTGGTCCGCGCCGCGAAGGACGGCGCCTCGGGCAAGGACCTGAAGATCCTTGCCGTCACCGTCCTGACCTCGCTGGAACGCGCCGATCTGGACGCCGCGTTGATCCGGCCGGGCGATGTCCGCGACATTGTCGTGGAACGCGCGGGGCGCGCCTTTGCCGCCGGGGCCGATGGCGTGATCTGTTCCCCGCGCGAGGCGGCGCTGGTCCGCGCCCTGCCCGAGGCGGCGGGCAGGCTGATCGTGACGCCGGGCGTGCGGCCCGCCGGGGCGGCGCTTGGCGACCAGAAGCGCGTCGCGACCCCGGCGCAGGCGATCGCCGACGGGGCCGATCACATCGTCGTCGGCCGCCCGGTCTGGGCCGCGCCCGACCCGGTCAGCGCCGCGCGGGCGATTATCGAGGAGCTTTCCTGATCCGGTCAGACCCGGCCCTGGGTCGGATCATCCGGCATCGACGCCGACATCGGCAGCGCCTGTCTCGGCGCCGCGCTGTTCCGGCATCACGGGCCGATCGACCAGCCAAAGGACCAGCGTCCCCAGCGCCACGAACAGCGCAAAGCGGGTCAGGAACCCGCCCCCGGCCTTCCGCTCGCGCCCGCCGGGCATCCGCCGTCGGCCGCCACGTCCCGGATTGAAGCCGCCCTTCTTCCGCGCTGCCATCTGCCGCTCCTTGTCGGACTCTCTGTCCCGAGAATGGCGAAAATACCCGACACAGGCGAGTCCAATTTCCCGTCATCGGCCTCCTCTTGCCGACCGGATCGCGCAAAGGTTGCGGAAAATCGCTGCCCCGACGGAGGGGGCGCGATCAGTTGTCGTTGATGTCGCGGTCCCAGATCTTGACCTGCCCGTGCCGCACCCCGACCAGCGACCGGAGCGCCAGCCAGGCGATCAGCGAGGACAGACCGAAGACCAGCAGCAGCAGCGCCAGCGAGCCGCCAAGCATCCCCAGCCACAGAAGCGCGCCGGTGATCCCGGCACCGATGGCAAAGCCCAGCAAGATGAAGCCGGGGATCAGCACCTCAAGGATGGCAAGCACCGCGCCCGCCACCATCCAGACCCACCATTCCTGCCAAAGCGCCATCACGCCCGCCCTTTCAGCATCCTGAACGCATCGCCAAAGGCCTCAAGCGCGTTGGCCGGCACGATGACCGTCTGCTTGCCGGTCCCCTGCCCCACGGCGGTCAGCGCCTCGACCTGCTTGAGCGCGACCTGGTATTGCGCCGCCTCAATGCCGTTTTCCTTGATCGCCTTGGCCACGACTTCGGTGGCATAGGCCTCCGCCTCGGCCGAGATGCGGCGCGCCTTGGCCTCTTGTTCAGCGGCGTAAAGTTCGGCATCGGCGGCAAGCTCCACCGCCCGCTTCTTGCCCTCCGCCTCGGTCACCTGCGCACGGCGCGCGCGTTCGGAGTTCAACTGTTGCAACATCGCCGCCCGCGTCGCCTCATCAAGGTTCACGTCGAGAATCTCGGCCCGCGTCACCTCGATCCCCCAGTCGTCGACCATCGCGGCCACCTGCTCGCGCACCCTTTCGATCAGCTGGGCGCGGTTCGACTGCACCTGGTCAAGCTCCATCTTGCCGATCTCCGACCGGACGATCCCGGCGACCGTGGTGGCGATGGCGCCATCCACGTCACGGATGCGGTAGACGGTCTTTTCCGGTTCGATAATGCGATAAAAGACACTGGTTTCGACCTTCACCAGCACGTTGTCGGCCGTGATCGCGTCCTGGAGTGCGTTCGGCAACTGCCGTTCAAGAATTGAGATCTTGTGTGCGACCTTGTCCAGGAACGGCACGATGAAGTTGATCCCCGGCCCCAGCACGGCGCGCAGCCGCCCGAAGCGTTCGACGACGTGCTTTTCGGACTGCGGCTCGATCCTGACGCCCTGGAAGATGCTGATTTCGATATAGACGGCCAGTGCGAGGATCACCCCGTTGCCGCCGATGAATTCGCCCAAGGCCTGCCCGAAATCCATGAATGGCTCCCTCGAAATGCGCCCCGGTGGGACTATGCCTGCATGTGCGGGGGGAGAAAAGCCCCATCGCTCGTGCCCGTGGTCCGCATCCGGTTGCGGCAGGCGGCGGATACCGCTCTAATCCCCGGCAAAGGACTCAGCGGCGGGGAAATGATGAACGACAATCCCTATGACGTGCTTGGCGTCGCGAAGGATGCCAGCGCGGACGAGATCAAGAAGGCCTATCGAAAGATCGCCAAGGACAGCCATCCCGACCTGCATCCCGGCGACGCGGCGGCCGAGGCGCGGTTCAAGGCGGCGGCGGCGGCCTTCGATCTGCTGAAGGACCCGGAAAAGCGGGCGCGCTTCGATCGGGGGGAGATCGACGCAACCGGGCAGGAACGGCCGCAGCAACGCAGCTACTACCGCGATTTCGCCGAGGCGCCGGACAATCCCTACCGTCAGGGGCCGCGCTATGAGGGCTATGGGGACGAGGCCGACATCTTTGCCGAATTCCTGCGCCGTCAGCATCGGCAGCGTGGCGACGGCTTTGCCGGGCAGGGGTTCAAGGCGCGGGGAGCGGATGCGCACTACACGCTCGACGTGCCGTTCATCGAGGCCGCGACCGGCGGGTCGATGCGCATCACCCTGCCCGATGGCGGCGATCTTGAGGTGAAGATCCCGAAGGGCATCGCCGACGGCCAGACCCTGCGCCTGCGAGGCAAGGGCGGGCCGGGCCATGGCGGCGGCCCCGCCGGGGACGCCTATGTGACGCTGTCGATCCGCCCGCATCCGGTGTTTTCGCGTGATGGCGACGACATCGTGATGACCCTGCCCATCACGATTGACGAGGCTGTTCTAGGCGCAAAGGTCGAGGCGCCGACCATCGACGGGCCAGTGAAGGTGACGGTCCCGAAGGGCGCCAGCACCGGCCAGGTGTTGCGGCTGCGCGGCCGGGGGATCGCGGCCAGGGGCCGCGCGGCGGGGGATCAGCGGATCGAGCTGAAGATCGTGATGCCGAAGACGGTGGACGACGACCTTGCCCGCTTCATGGAGGACTGGCGCAAGAGCCATGGCTACGATCCGCGCAAGGGGGTGATGGCATGACCGACCAACCTGTTTTCCTGAGCGAAGAGGAAATGCTGGCTGCCGTGACGCGGCTCGATCAAGCGCTTCTGGCGCGCTTCGTGCGGGCCGAGGTCATACGCCCCGCCGATGCCGGTGGCCGCGTGGTCTACCGGCAGGTGGACATCGCGCGGCTGGAGCTGCTTTGCGATCTCTGCGACGATTTCGACCTGAACGACGATGCGCTGGGGATCGTCATGGGCCTTGTCGATCAGTTGCACGGCGCGCGTGGCGATCTTCTCGCGCTGATGCGCGCGCTGGCGGAGGAAGACGCGGAGGTGCGCGGGCGGATCATGGGGCGGCTTGAGCGCTAGACCGTCGCGAAGCCCGTTTCGCGCGCCCGCTGTCTGCGGTAATTTGTGCCCATGCCTGCGCTTTGCCGCGATTGCCTGACCACCTTCCAGACCGGCCCCCGCTGCCCGGCCTGCCGGTCCCCGCGCGTCGTGGCCCATCCCGAGCTTTTGACGCTCTCCATCGCGCATATGGATTGCGACGCCTTCTATGCCAGCGTCGAAAAGCGCGACAACCCGGAGCTGCGCGGTGTCCCGGTGATCGTCGGCGGGGCGAAGCGGGGTGTCGGTTCCACCTGCTGCTATCTTGCGCGGATCAAGGGCGTGCGTTCGGCGATGCCGATGTTTCAGGCGCTGCGCCTTTGCCCCGAGGCGGTCGTCATCAAGCCACGCGGCAGTCACTACGCCGCCGTCTCGCGCCAGATCCGGGCGCTGATGGACGCGATGACGCCGGTGGTGGAGCCGCTATCGCTGGATGAGGCGTTTCTGGACCTGACCGGCACCGAACGGCTGCACAAGGCGCCCCCCGCCGTCCCTCTCGCCCGGCTTCTGAAACGCATGGAGGAGGAG
>DAIOXI010000196.1:0-5491 GCA_036758045.1 Albidovulum sp. | reverse complement strand
TGAAGCTGGGCGAAGCGGCCCGCCAGGCCCGTATCCGCGCCACGGTCCTTCTGACGATCGAACCGCGCGCGCAGGCCGGTGTGCTGTCGCGCCTGCGCTCGATCGCCGAGGTGGAGCGGGTGCATACCACATCCGGCCGGGTCGATTTCCTGTTGCAGATCGCCGCACCCTCGACCACGGTTCTGGACACTGTGCTGGACCAGATCGGGGAGCTGACGGGCGTTCGAAGCTCGGAAAGCCTGATCCACCTGTCGACCAAGCTCGACCGGGCGGTCTGACCCCTCAGCGGCGTTTCAGCGCCCAGCCGACACCGCCAAGGACCAGGATCGCGGCCATCAGGAAGCGCAGCGTCAGCGCCTCATGCAGAAAGATCATGCCGCCCGCGACGGCGAAGATCGGCACCGTCAGCTGCGCCACCGCGCCCCGCGACGGCCCGAGCGCAGGCAAGAGCGCATACCAGAGTGCATAGCCAAGCCCCGAGGTCAGCGCGCCGGACACCACGGCAAGGGCCACGCCCCCGGCCCGCATCTGGGGCCAGAGCCCGCCACTGACGACCAGCCAGATTGCCAGCGCGACCGGCACCGCAAGGATGAAATTCCACCCCGTCGCGACCAGCGGATCATCCGCGCCGCGCGCCGACAGCGAATAGATGCCCCAGCCGACCCCGGCCGCCGCCATCATCGCCGCCTCTGCTGGATGGCCCGACGGCGCCGATCCGGGCGCCAACAGCCACACGAGCCCCGCGAAGGCCAGCCCCGCGCCCACCCAGCGCCGCGCGGGCATCGCCTCACGCGCCAGGACCGCGCCCGCGAACATGGTGATCTGCACCATGCCGAACAGGATCAGCGCCCCGGCGCCCGCATCAAGCGCGCCATAGGCCAGCGAAAAGCCGAACAGATAGGTCAGAAGCGACACGACGCCCACCGCCCGCGCGTGCCACCCGCCGCCCCCGCCCCGCCCGGCGCGCAGCACGATCAGCAACACCCCCAGCATCGCCGCCCCGGCGATCAGCCGCACGACCGCGAAGGCCAGAGGGTCGATCAGCCCCGCACCGACGGCCGCCCGGTTCAGCACCGAATTGGCCGCGAAGGCGAGCATGGTCAGAAGGGTCAGGTAGAAAAGCCGCATCCGCCTGTTCTAGGCTTGCCCGCGCGCTGCGGCAATCGGGCAGACTTGCCTTCGGTGGAAGGATCGGCTCCCCTTGCCCCTGTCTGACGAGGCCGCGATGCTGAACGTTCTGATCCTTCTCGCCGGGCTTGCCACCGCAGGCCTACTCTTCTGGCCGCCGCTGGCCCGGTCGCGCCTCTGGCGGGCGACGATAACGCCGCTCGCCTCGATCATCGGGTCGGGCTTTCTGGTCCTCGGCCCGGTCCTTGAACATGCCTACGGCTACTATGCCCCCGTTGTCATGGCGGCGCTCTGCGCCGGGGCCTATGCGTTCGGCAACACGATCCGCTACAACATCACCATGCGGATGGAGGGGCCGCACGGCCGCTCCGCCGCCGAAGAACGGCTTGAGGCGGCCGCGTCCTGGGCGCTTTCCTTCGCCTATGTCATCTCCGTCGCCTATTACCTCAACCTTTTCGGGGCCTTCGCCGTCAGCCTGACCCCCTTTGACAGCGCCGTGAGCGGCCGCCTTGTCACCACCGCGATCTTTGCCGTGATCCTCGTGACCGGCTGGACCAAGGGCTTTCACGCGCTGGAACGGATGGAACAATGGTCGGTCAGCCTCAAGCTGGCCATCATTGCCGCGATGATTGCCGGGCTGGCGGTCCATTTCGGGGGCAAACTGACCGGTGGCGGGTTGATCTTCGACCCGCCGGCGCTGTCGGGCTGGCCCGCGCTGACACTTGCCTTCGGTCTGATCGTCACGGTGCAAGGCTTTGAAACCGCCCGCTATCTCGGCGCCGACTACGACGCGCGGACCCGCCGCAAGGCGATGCGGATCGCCCAAGCCCTCTCTACCGCTATCTACATGATCTATATCGGCCTCATTGCCTATGTCTTCACCCCGGATGAGGCGCAGCTTTCGGAAACCGCCATCATCGACATGATGCGTATCGTGGCGCCGATCCTGCCCGGCCTTCTGGTGGCCGCCGCGCTGGCCGCGCAATTCTCCGCCGCCGTGGCCGACACCGGCGGCGCGGGTGGCCTGGTCGAGGAACTGACGAAGGGCAAGGTCAAGACCCGCATGGCCTATGCGATCCTCGTGACGCTGGGCGTGGCGCTCACATGGGCCTCCGACATCTTCTCGATCATCGCCTATGCGTCGCGCGCCTTCGCCGCCTATTACGCGCTTCAGGCCGCCATTGCCGCCGTCGCCGCGCACCGGCACGAAAAGGCCCCGCTCCGCGCCACGCTTTACGCCGCCCTTGCCGCCTTCGGCTTCGTCATCGCGATCTTCGGCACCCCCGCCGAATAGCCCGCCCCTTCCCCTTCCCGCGCCCATTCGCTAAGGGAAACGCGACCAAGGACGGGACGACACCGATGGAAAAGACCTTCAACGCCGCCGAGGCGGAACAGCGCCTTTATGACGCCTGGGAAAAGGCCGGCGCCTTCAAGGCGGGCGCGAACGCCAAACCGGGGGCGGAGACCTTCTGCATCATGATCCCGCCGCCGAACGTCACCGGCTCCCTCCACATGGGGCATGCGTTCAACAACACGTTGCAGGACATCCTTGTCCGCTGGCACCGGATGCGGGGCTTCGACACGCTGTGGCAGCCGGGGCAGGACCATGCGGGCATCGCCACCCAGATGGTCGTGGAACGGGAACTCGCCAAGGACAAATCGAACCAGACCCGGCGCGAGATGGGACGGGAGAAGTTCCTTGAGAAGGTCTGGGAGTGGAAGGGCCAGTCCGGCGACACGATCATCAACCAGTTGAAGCGCCTCGGCGCCTCCTGCGACTGGTCGCGCAACGCCTTCACCATGTCCGGCGCGCCCGGCGCCCCCACGGGCGAGGAGGGCAATTTCCACGACGCCGTCATCAAGGTCTTCGTGGAGATGTACAACAAGGGCCTGATCTATCGCGGCAAGCGCCTCGTGAACTGGGACCCGCATTTCGAAACCGCGATTTCCGACCTTGAGGTCGAACAGATCGAGGTCGCGGGTCAGATGTGGCACTTCAAATACCCGCTCGCGGGCGGGGAGACCTATGAATATGTCGAGAAGGACGAAGACGGAAACGTCACCTTCCGCGAGACGCGCGACTATATCTCCATCGCCACGACCCGGCCCGAAACGATGCTGGGCGACGGCGCGGTCGCGGTTCACCCGTCGGATGAACGCTACGCGCCAATCGTCGGGAAACTATGCGAAATCCCGGTCGGGCCGAAGGAACACCGCCGCCTGATCCCGATCATCACCGACGAATATCCCGACCCGAAATTCGGCTCGGGCGCGGTGAAGATCACCGGCGCGCATGACTTCAACGACTATGGCGTGGCGAAACGCAACGACATCCCCTGCTATCGCCTGATGGACACGAAGGCCGCGATGCGCAGCGACGGTGCGCCCTACGCCGAGGCCGCCGCGACGGCGCAAGCCGTTGCCCGGTCCTGGCTGATCCGCAAGGGCTACCTCAACCCCGGCTTTGCCGAACAGCCGCTGACGCTCTCCGAGGCCGAGGTGGACGCGCTGAACCTCGTCCCCGAAGACCTGCGCGGGCTGGACCGCTATGAGGCGAGGAAGCGCGTCGTTGACCAGATCACCGCCGAGGGGCTGGCGGTCACGGTGCTTGAGAAATCCATCGACGCTGAGACCGGCGCCGAACATCTCGAACGCGTTCCGCTGGTCGAGAAAAACAAGATGATGCAGCCCCATGGCGACCGCTCCAAGGTCGTCATCGAACCCATGCTCACCGACCAGTGGTTCGTCGATACCGCGAAGATCGTCGAACCCGCGCTGCAGGCCGTCCGCGATGGCATGGCCGCGCAAGAGGCCGGGGCCTTCGACGAAAAGGCCGGCTACACCCGCATCCTGCCCGAACGCGACGCCAAGACCTATTTCCACTGGCTGGAAAACATCGAGCCCTGGTGCATCTCCCGCCAGCTCTGGTGGGGACACCAGATTCCGGTGTGGTATGACGAACAGGGCAACCAGTACTGCGCGCCGAACGAGGACGAGGCCCGCAGGATGGCAGGGCCGGATGCGCGCCTGACCCGCGACCCGGATGTCCTTGACACCTGGTTCTCCTCCGGCCTCTGGCCCATCGGCACGCTCGGCTGGCCCGAGGAGACGGAGGAACTGAAGAAATACTTCCCGACCGACGTCCTCGTCACCGGCTTCGACATCATCTTCTTCTGGGTCGCCCGGATGATGATGATGCAGCTTGCCGTCGTGGGTCAGGTCCCCTTCCACACCGTCTATGTCCACGCGCTCGTGCGCGACGAGAAGGGCAAGAAGATGTCGAAGTCGCTGGGCAACGTCCTCGACCCCCTCGACCTCATCGACGAATACGGCGCCGATGCCGTGCGCTTCACCCTGACCGCGATGGCGGCGATGGGCCGCGACCTGAAGCTCTCGAAAGACCGCATCGCGGGCTATCGCAACTTCACCACGAAGCTTTGGAACGCCACCCGTTTCGCCGAAATGAACGGCGCCCTGCACCGTGACGTTGCAGCGACAGAAAACCTACAGAAACCCGACGCGAAACATACGGTCAACCGCTGGATCATCGGAGAGACCGCCCGCGCCCGCCTCGCCGTTGATGAGGCGCTGTCGGCCTACCGCTTCAACGACGCCGCAAACACGCTCTACGCCTTCGTCTGGGGCAAGGTCTGCGACTGGTATGTCGAATTCGCCAAACCCCTGATGGACGGCGACCACGCGGATGAGACGAGGGCCACGATGGCCTGGGTGCTGGACCAGTGCTACATCCTCCTTCACCCGATCATGCCCTTTATTACCGAGGAACTCTGGGCACTTACGGGAACCCGCGCCAGGATGCTCGTCCATGCCGACTGGCCCGATTATGGCCCTGAACTCATTGACGAAAACGCCGACCGCGAGATGAACTGGGTGATTTCCCTCATCGACGAGATCCGCTCCGCCCGTGCCCAGATGCACGTCCCGGCCGGCCTGAAACTGCCCATCGTGATGACCGCGATGGACGAACGCGGCCGCGCGGCATTCGCGCGCAACCAGCCGATGATCGAACGCCTCGCCCCCCTTGACGGGATGAGCGAAGGCGCCGCCCCCAAAGGCGCGATCACCATTGCCGTCGAAGGCGGCAGCTTCGCCATCCCGCTGGAAGGCGTCATCGACATCGCCGAGGAAAAGGCGCGTCTTTCCAAGACTTTGGACAAGCTGGAGAAGGATCTGAATGGCCTCAAGGGCCGCCTCTCCAACCCCAAATTCGTCGAAAGCGCGCCCGAGGAGATCGTCGAGGAAACCCGCGAAAAGCTGGAGCTTGGGCAGGACGAGGCCGCCAAACTCAAGGCCGCCCTGACCCGCCTTTCGGAAATCGGCTAAAGCACTTCTTCTGTTCGGA
>DAIOXI010000195.1:4355-5565 GCA_036758045.1 Albidovulum sp. | reverse complement strand
GAGTTGTCCGAACTGTCATTGAAGGAGTCTTCGATCTCGACCTCGACCTCGGTCCCCGGCACAGCGAGATCGGACCGCAGCATGCCGAGCGCGATGGATGTGCCGACCCGGTAGCCCCAGGCGCCCGACGTCGTCTCCCCCACCACGGCGCCACCATGCCAGAGCGTCGACATATAGGGCGCGTCGCAGTCCCCGGCCTCGACCGTCAGGGTCACGAAACGCTTCTTCACCCCGCGCTGCTTTTCGGCCAGAAGCGCCGCCTTGCCGGTAAACTCCTTGTCCCAGCGAATGAATCGCTCCAGCCCGCCTTCCAGCAGCGAATAGTCGGTCGACAGATCGCCTTTCCAGGCCCGGTAGCCCTTTTCGATCCGAAGCGAGTTCAGCGCCCGCATCCCGAAGGGTGTCGCCCCCGCCGCCAGCACCGCGTCATAGATCACCGCCATGTCGGCAAGGGGGGCGTGAATCTCCCACCCCAGCTCGCCTGCGAAGGATACGCGCGCCAGAACCGCCTTGCGCCCGGCCACCGTCGCCGCCGCATGGCTGAGCCAGGGCAAGCTCAGGTCACCATCCGAAATCGCGGCGAACAGGTCGCGCGACTTCGGCCCCGTCACGATCAGCGTTGACATCTCCGCCGAACGATCCGTCAGCGTCAGATGATCCGGCAGCGACCGCGCGAGCCATTCGTAGTCATGCCACTGCGCCGTCGCCGCGGTGATGAGGGTGTAGTCATCCACCCCGTTGCAGGCCACCGACATCTCGGTCGCGATCCGGCCGCGATGATCGGGGAAATAGGCGAGCGACAGCCGCCCCGGCTTCGGCAACCCGCCCGCGATCTGCGACGACAGCCAGTCACCCGCCCCCGCCCCGGTCAGGTGAAAGCGCGAGAAGCCCGGCAGGTCGAGCACGCCCACCCCGTCCCGCACCGCCTCGCATTCCTCGCGAATGCGCTGCTCCCAGGGCCCGGCGCGGGTCCAGGTCTGCGTCGCCTCCCAGCTTGTATCGTCACCCGGTTTCGCGAACCATTCGGCGCGTTCCCAGCCGTTATAGGGCGCCATCTGCCCGCCCAGCGCCTTGACCTTGTCATGCACCGGCGACAGGCGCCGGTCCGGCGCGGCGGGCCAGCGCGCCATCGGGAAGTGCATTCCGTATTCGTGGCCATAGACCTCCTTGCCCTTGGCCACGCAGTAATCCGGGTCGGTATAGCCGGTGA
>DAIOXI010000195.1:0-4345 GCA_036758045.1 Albidovulum sp. | reverse complement strand
GTCCTGGTCGCAGAAGGCAGTGAAACGGCGCGGGTCGCAGGACCACATGTCCCATTCCGTCGCCCCCTCCGTCACCCATTCGGCCAGCACCTTGCCCGCGCCGCCTCCCTGCGCGATGCCGAAGGTAAAGACGCAGGCCTCGAACGCATTCGGCACACCCGGCATCGGGCCGATCAGCGGATTGCCGTCGGGTGCATAGGGGATGGGGCCGTTGATGACCTTGGAAATCCCAGCCGTCCCCAGCAGCGGAACGCGGGCCATGGCATCCTCGATATACCATTCCAGCCGGTCGAGGTCGTCGGGGAAGAGCTGAAAGCTGAAATCCTCCGGGAACGGATCGTCGGGGGAGGCCCAATGCGCGCGGCAGTTTCGCTCATAAGGACCAAGGTTGAAGCCGGTCTTTTCCTGACGCAGGTAATAGGAGGTATCGACATCGCGCAGGAGCGGCAGCTTGTGGCCGACCTCCTTGGACCAGGCCGCGATCTCGGCAATCGGTTCGGACAGCAGGTACTGATGGCTCATCACCATCATCGGCACGGTGCGCCCGCCGAAGGGCTTGAACCACTCGCCGACCTTCTGCGCGTAATAGCCCGCCGCGTTGCCCACGATCTCACAGCGGATATCGCCCTTTTCGGTGTGGACGATCCATTCCCCTTTCTCGCGGCTGACGCCGGTCGCGGGGGTGAAACGCAGGATCGTCGCCCCCATGTCGCGCGCGCCCTTGGCCAAAGCCTGAGTCAGTTGCGCCGGGTCGATATCGCCATCGGCCGGATCGTAAAGCGCGCCCGCAAGGTCATGCGTCTCGATAAACGGATATTTTCCCTTGATCTCATCCGCGCCCAGGACCTCGATCTCCATGCCCTGATAGCGGCCCATGCCCCTGGCGCGGGCAAATTCCTGCATCCGCTCCTTCGAATGGCCAAGGCGGATGGAGCCGGTGACATGGTAGTTCATCGGGTAATCCACGGCGGCGCCGAGACCACGGTAAAGCTCGGTCGAATAGCGCTGCATGTTCATCAGCGACCACGAGGTCGAGAAGGTGGGGACGTTGCCCGCCGCGTGCCAGGTGGAGCCTGCCGTCAGCTCGTTCTTCTCGAGCAGCACGCAGTCGGTCCAGCCCGCCTTGCACAGATGATAGAGCGAGGACACGCCAACCGCCCCCCCACCGATGATGACCACCCGCGCCTGCGTCGGAATCCCGGCCATGGCTTTGCCTCCCGTCTTTTCGGTCTTCAACATGTGCGCCGGAATTTTCCCGGTTTCAATTCGCATATCGCGGCATTATTGATCGGAATATCCGATTAGAGGGGCGGCATGGACGATCTGCTTTTCAACCGCGACCAAAGCGTTCTGGCGGTGATTGACGTGCAGGAGGTGTTTCTGGCGAAACTGGCGTCTGAAGCGCGGGTGCCGCTTCTGGGGCGCATCGTCTGGCTGATCCGGGTGGCCCGCGCGCTGGGCATTCCCGTTATCGCGATGGGCGAGGACATTGCCCGCAACGGCCCGCCGGTGGCCGGGGTGATGGACGCGCTCGCCAGGGATACGGAAATTTTCGACAAGCGGGTCTTCGGCCTTGCGGGGCAGGGCGATCTTCGCGCGGCGGTCCTTGCGACTGGAAGGTCGCAGGCCGTGCTGACCGGGCTGGAAACCGATGTCTGTGTCGCGCAATCGGCGCTGGGGCTAATCGGCGCGGGGCTTCGCGTTGCGGCGATCCGGGATGCAACCGGATCGCCCGGCAACGACCACGCGGCGGGGCTGGACCGGATGCGCGCCGCCGGGGTCACGATCACCACCGCCAAGGGTATCTATTACGAATGGCTGCGCGATCTTGAAACGCTGGCGCGAATCAAGCCGCTGGTCGGCGCGACAAAGCCGGACGACCTGATCCTCTGATGCAGATCGAACTGATCGACACCTTTCTGGACCTTTGCGAGACGCGCAGTTTCAACCGCTCTGCCGAACGGCTTGGCATCACGCAATCGACCGTCTCGGGCCGTATCCGCAGTCTTGAGGCGTCGCTGGGCCGGCCGCTGTTCCTGCGCTCCCGCGCCGGGAGGGAACTGACGACCGAGGGGCTGCGGTTCGAGCCCCACGCCCGCGCCCTGCGCCGCAGCTGGACCGAGGCGCTGAACGCCACGCGCGACGCGGGGCCGGGCGGTGTCACGCTGCGCATCGGCATCCAGCACGACCTTGTCGGCGCCCATTTCGCCGATCTGATCCGCGAATTCCGCACCCTGCTCCCCGATGCCTCCTTCCTGTTCGAGGCTGATTATTCCCAGCAGATGTGCGCAGACCTCGTCTCGGGCGCCCAGAACCTTGCCCTCCTCTTCTCCCCCCGCCTGCATCCCGACCTTTATTTCGAGACGCTGGGCGAGATCTGGTATGACATGGTATCCACCGAGACGGACAGCCTTACCCATGTGCGGGAGGAGAGCTATATCCTCGGCAACTACTCCCCCGCTTTCGCCGTCTCCCATTCCGCCCAGCATCCCGGCCTTGGCGGGGCGACACTCTCGGTCGGGCAGAACGCCGCCATGGTCGGGCTTCTGCGCTCGCTCGGCGGGGCGGCCTATGTGCTGCGCGACAGCGCGCGGGAGCTGGTGGCGGAGGGAACGGCAAGGTTTGTCGCCGATGCCCCCGCCATCCCGCAGACGGTCTTCGCGGGCCTGCATCTGCGTCAGCGCCACCGCACCACCCATCGCCGCCTCGTTCACCATCTTCACGCGCATTTCGGCACCGAACCGCCCCGCAAGCGGCGCTGATGCCGGCGGGGATGCGACACGACATCCCGTGAACCCCGGCACCTGTCCGATTGGACATGTCTAAGTTCCAGAATCAATCTGGGGCATGAGATAAGACACCTATAAGTGGTAATGATTGTAATGAATTCTACGAATAGTAATTCCAAGGTAAGCCATTTGTTTCCGGAACTGCCTCCGACGCGGACCAACTCCCGCGTCGGGGGCGGCTTCCCGGAAAAGGGTAAGTGGTTTGAACGTTTGGCAACCCGTGGAACCTGCGTTTTTGCAAGTGTCGCTGCGGCGGCTGTCCGTTGGATCGGTCAGCCGCTGCTTCGTCTGCCCGCCATCGAGTTCACCATCATCCTGATCCTGGTCGCGCTACTTCTCTTCGCCGTCATATGACCCCGGCACGCTTCCGGCATTGAGCGCACGGGCCGAATACCGTAGTACGGCCCGACGAGGCGATGCACCGCCATTGCCTGCGCAATTCGGTCGCGGAGTTTCGGATGACCACCTACCTGTATCACAATGACCTGCCCGACGGGCTCGACCTTGGCCCATCGGTCGCGATTGATACCGAGACGATGGGCCTTGACCCGCGCCGCGACCGGCTGTGCCTTGTGCAACTGTCGGCGGGCGACGGAAACGCGCATCTGGTCCAGATCGCGAAGGGGCAGCAAAGCGCGCCAAACCTGGAACGCCTGCTGACCGATCCCGGCACGCTCAAGATCTTTCACTTCGGCCGTTTCGACATCGCCGCGATGGAGAACGCCTTTGGCGTTACCACGCGGCCGGTCTATTGCACCAAGATCGCGTCGAAACTCATCCGCACCTTCACCGACCGCCACGGGCTGAAATACCTCTTGCAGGAGCTTGTCGGCGTCGATGTATCAAAACAGCAGCAGACCTCCGACTGGGGCGCGGAAACATTGACAGAGGCGCAGATGGACTATGCCGCCTCGGACGTCCTTTACCTGCACCGCCTGAAGGAGGAGCTTGACCGGCGCCTGGCGCGCGAGGGGCGCACGGAACTGGCCGCCGCCTGCTTCGATTTCCTTCCCACCCGCGCCCGGCTGGACCTTATGGGCTGGCAGGACACCAACGACGTCTTTCAGCATTAGGCCATGACCGACCGCGCGATCTTTCTGGAAACCGCCCGCCGCGTCATCGCGACCGAGGCGAAAGGGCTGGCCGATCTGCGCGATACGCTCGATGACAGCTTTGCCATCGCGGTCGACCTGATCCTGAAGGCCAGCGGGCGGGTGATCGTCTCAGGCATGGGGAAATCCGGCCACATCGCGCGCAAGATCGCGGCCACGCTCGCTTCGACCGGGACGCCCGCGAGTTTCGTCCACCCCGCCGAGGCCAGTCATGGCGACCTTGGCATGATCACCGAAGGCGATGTGGCGCTGGTCTTGTCGAATTCGGGCGAGACGCCGGAACTGAGCGACATCATCACCCATACACGGCGCTTCTCGATCCCGCTGATCGGGGTGGCGAGCAAGCCGGATTCGACCCTTCTTCGCCAGGCCGATGTCGCCCTTGTCCTGCCGCTCGCGGCCGAGGCGTGCGGGACTGGCATCGTCCCCACGACCTCGACCACG
>DAIOXI010000194.1:3675-5591 GCA_036758045.1 Albidovulum sp. | reverse complement strand
CGCCGGTGATTTTCATCGACACCCAGATGCTGTTCCCCGAAACGCTGGCATATCAGCGTGAACTGGCCGAAAAGCTGAACCTGACCGACCTGCGCACCATCCGCGCAGACCGGCGGGATACCGACTTCGAGGACCCGGACGGCACGCTGCATCAGTTCAACACCGATGCCTGCTGCGCCTTGCGCAAGGTGGTACCGCTGGAACGCGCGCTGAGGGGCTTCGCCGGCTGGATCACCGGGCGCAAGCGTTATCAGGCCGGAACCCGCGCCGCGCTTGAGTTCTTCGAGAATGAGGACGACAAGCGCCTGAAGGTGAACCCGCTGGCCCATTGGGGCCGCGAGGACATCGAGGAGTATATGGTCAACAACCGCCTGCCGCGTCACCCGCTGGTCGCCAGGGGCTATCCCTCGATCGGCTGCGCGCCCTGCACCAGCCCTGTGAAGGAAGGTGAAGATCCCCGCGCAGGCCGTTGGCGCGGAAGCCAAAAACAGGAATGCGGCATTCATTTCGCCGGCGGCAGGGTCGTGCGCGGCGCGATCCCGGACGACAAGACGAAGGAGAACGCGGCATGAGCGTGATCGTGCGCGACGACGGCTTTCATGCCGAGGATTACCATGGCGATGCGGTGCTTGAGATAGCGCAGGACACGATGCCCGACGCCCTGCCGCAAAGCTTCGACGGGGTGGAACTGATCTGCGTGGCCTTCCCGTCTTTCGCGGACGGGCGCGGGTTCACGCTGGCCAGACACCTGCGCGGCCTTGGCTATACCGGACGGCTGCGGGCGAAGGGCAAGCTCATCTCGGACCAATATGCCATGGCGCGGCGGTCGGGCTTCGATGAGGTCGAGATCCCCGACGACATCGCCGCGCGCCAGCCCGCCGGGGAATGGATCTTTCGCGCCGACTGGCGCGACCATGACTATAGGTCGCGGCTTCGCGCCTGATCGCGGGGGTTTTCCCCATTCCAAAACCTGAATAGAAGGGGGGCGGGCGACGCGCGCCCGAGTGAAAGATATGGACGACCTGACCGCCGTGAACGACGCACCCGCCAAACCCGTTCGGACCCTGCCCGATGCGCAGACCGTCACCTCGGTCCATCACTGGACCGACCGGCTGTTTTCCTTCCGCGTGTCGCGGCCGCAATCCTTGCGCTTCCGCTCGGGGGAGTTCGTGATGATCGGGCTTCTGGACGAACGCGGCAAGCCGCTCTTGCGCGCCTATTCCATCGCCTCGCCCTCCTGGGATGAGGAGCTTGAGTTCTATTCGATCAAGGTGCCGGACGGCCCGCTGACCTCGAAGCTTCAGCATATCCAGCCGGGCGACCAGATCATCCTGCGGCCAAAGCCGGTGGGGACGCTGGTCCTTGACGCGCTTCTGCCCGGCAAGCGGATCTGGTTCCTGGCGACCGGCACCGGCATCGCGCCCTTTGCGTCCCTGATGCGCGACCCGGAGACCTATGAGAAATACGAGCAGGTGGTGATGATGCACACCTGCCGCACGGTGGCCGAACTGGAATACGGCCGCCAACTGGTCGAAGGCCTGCGCGACGACCCGCTGATCGGCGAATTCGTCGGCGACAAGTTGAAATACTACCCCACGACGACGCGGGAAGAGTTTCACCATATGGGCCGGATCACCGACAACCTGAGCTCCGGCAAGGTCTTCGAAGACCTTGGGATTCACCCGATGGATCAGGAGCATGACCGTGCCATGGTCTGCGGTTCGCTGGCCTTCAACCATGATGTGAAGGCGGTTCTGGAAGGCTTCGGCCTGCGCGAGGGCGCGAATTCCGAGCCGCGCGAATATGTGGTGGAAAAGGCCTTCGTCGGCGACGGAATTTAAGGCGCCATCGCAGCACCGGACTGGAAACGCCGCGCCCGAAAGCGCGGCGTATTCGTCTTTCGCAGCTCCCGCCCG
>DAIOXI010000194.1:3313-3665 GCA_036758045.1 Albidovulum sp. | reverse complement strand
ACATGCCGAGCGCGGCCTTGACCTGTTCCAGCGCGGCCTTCAGCGCCGCGGGGCTGTCCTTGGCGGCCTCGACCGTGGCTTTCAGCGTCGCCTTGGTGTCTTCGGCAAGCGTCGAGTTGTCGATGGCGGTTTCGACCGTGGTCATGTCGAAGCTGGCCGGATCGAAGGCGGCCGCGACGGAATCGGCCGCGTCGCTGGCCATGGTCCCGGCAGCATCCGCCGCATCGCCAGCCGCCGTCGTGGCGCTGTCGACCGCATCGCCCGCGGCCTCCATGGCGCTGTCGGCGGCCTCACCGGCGGCGGTGGCGGCGTCGCCAACGGCCTCGCTGGTCGCAGCGGCAGCGTCAGATGC
>DAIOXI010000194.1:1127-3303 GCA_036758045.1 Albidovulum sp. | reverse complement strand
AATGATGGGGGCGCGCGTGCCTATCGAGCTGCGGATCTTCCTGACCGCTGCGGCGATGGTCGATGACATCGGCGCCATCGGTGTCGTCGCCCTCTTCTATTCGGGAGACCTGCACCCGGCATCGCTGGCGGCCTCGGTCGTCGCATTGGCGGCATCCGTAGCAGCCGCGCCCACCGCGTCGGCAGCGTCAGACGCGGCGTCTGTCGCGGCATCGGCGGCGTCAGAAGCGGCCTCGCTCGCGGCATCGGCCGCTGTGGCGGCGTCAGAGGCGGCCTTTTCGGCCATATCGGCCGCTTTCTGCTGGTTGGTGTAGTACCAGTACCCACCACCGGCCAGAACGACCACGATCAGTGCGATCACCAGATTTCTGTTCATTTTTTCCCTCTACCGTAAGGAGAACCATTCCGGTCCGCCTCATGGCAGAACGCCGGAGAAATGAAAAGGTTCCATCGAAAAGCGCACCGAAACCGGCTTGAATCAGCGCACCGGCGCGACTAGTTTTGCGCCGGCACTTCGCCGCCCACCATAGAAGGAACGACACCATAGCCCGCAGACCCCATAACGCACCCCCGACCCGCGATACCGGCCCCCGTGTGAACGACCGTATCCGCGCCCCCGAGATTCGGCTCATCGGCGCCGAGGGGGAGAATGTCGGCGTGGTAACCCCCGCGCGCGCGATGCAGATGGCCGAAGAGGCCGGGCTTGATCTGGTCGAGATCTCGCCCAACGCGGTGCCACCGGTCTGCAAGATCATGGACTTCGGCAAGTTCAAGTACGAACAGCAGAAGAAAGAGGCCGAGGCGCGCAAGAAGCAGAAGATCATCGAGATCAAGGAAATCAAGTTCCGCCCCGGCACCGACACCCATGACTATGACGTCAAGATGCGGTCGGTGAAGAAGTTCCTTGAGGAAGGCGACAAGGTGAAGGTCACCCTGCGCTTCCGCGGCCGCGAGATGGCCCATCAGGAGCTTGGCCTCGACCTTCTGAAACGGGTCGCGGCGGATGTCGAGGAGATCGGCAAGATCGAGAACATGCCAAAGCTCGAAGGCCGACAGATGGTGATGATGATCGGCCCACGCTAGGCGGGCGGTCACAGCGGACAACGGCCCTCCCCGGCGGGAGGGCCTTTTCAGTTCGGGGATGCGGGATGCTGTCCTACCAGCATATCTACCACGCCGGGAACATGGCCGACCTGCACAAGCACGCGCTTCTGGCGGGGATGCTTGGCTACATGACCGCCAAGGACAAGCCGCTGTCCTATATCGAGACCCATGCCGGGCGCGGGCTTTACGACCTGACCGCGCCCGAGGCGGTCAAGACCGGTGAGGCGGCGGCAGGCGTGCTGCGGCTGGCCGACCGGCTGGAGGCGGACCACCCCTATCGCCGTGTGCTGGCGGGGGTGCGGGACCGCTACGGGGCGGATGCCTATCCCGGCTCGCCCCTGATCGCGGCGGGGATGCTGCGGCCCGGCGACCGGATCACGCTGGCCGAACTGCACCCGCGCGAATTCGCGGCGCTCAGCACCACGATGGCCCCTTATGGCGCCACCTGCCGGCAAGAGGACGGGCTGCACCTCGCCCTTTCGGCGACGCCACCCGACCCGCGCCGGGGGCTGATGCTGATCGACCCGAGCTATGAGGTAAAGGCGGATTACGCCGCCCTGCCGCCGCTGATCGCCAAGGTCCATGCGAAGTGGAACGTGGGCGTCATCGCGCTTTGGTACCCGATCCTTGCCGCGGGCGCGCACCGCTCGATGGTCGCGGCGCTTCGGGTTGCGGGTTTTCCAAAGGCGGTGACAAGCGAGGTCCGCTACCCCCCCGCGCGCGAGGGTCATGGCATGACCGGCAGCGGGATGTTCATCCTCAACGCGCCCTTCGGGACCGAGGATGAGACCGCGCGTATCGAGGCGCTTTTCGCGGGGCTCGCCTAGCGCTTTTCCCTCGGCTGCGGCCGGATCGGGATTTCCTTCAAGAGCCCGCCGATCCCCATCGCGGCGATGGCCTCTTCATCCGGCACGATCCCGCAGGCGATCCGCTCCAGCATGAAATCCGCGCCGTTCAGAGCAGGCGATCGGGCGCAGCCCGGCAAGCCGATCACCGGCCGGTTCCCGAGCGCACCGTAAAACAAGAGGTTGCCCGGATCGACGGGCAGGCCAAAACGGATGACGGTGCCGCCC
>DAIOXI010000194.1:0-1117 GCA_036758045.1 Albidovulum sp. | reverse complement strand
TCGAGCCGATCAGGTAGAACAGGCCGCAGACCACCGCCGTCAGGATCAGCGCGATCTCCCCCTTCAGCCGGGCCAGCGCCGCAGCGATCTCGCCCGCGTCATGGGGGACGGTGACCGTCTCGGCCAGATCCATGCCCAGATGGGTCAGCCGGGTCCTGACGGCGACCTCGGCCTTGGCGCCAAGGTCCTTGGTCACGCCGGGCGCCTCGGTCAGCACCAGCCCCGCCGACCGCCGCACCACCGGGCGCACCCGCACGGCGCCCGCAGCACCCGGCAAGGCCCGCTCCAGCGCCGCGCCCGCGACGGCATAGCTGATGACCTTGACGGTGCCGACCAATGTCCCTTCCGTCACGCGGGAAAAGGGCGCGACAACGGCCAGGGTCAGCGACGGATCGGCGCGGTTCAGCGCCATGACCCTGGACGTGTCAAGCTCCACCACCCCCGGCCCTAGCGCATAAAAGTTCACCCGCCCCTTCTCGGCCCGCGTCAGGCGCAGATGCGCCGCCGCCGGGTCCGGGACGATGGCGGCCGCCAGCCGGGTCGCTGCCTCATCCTCCCCCACATCGCCGGGGTCGAGCCGCGCGACCGTCACCGTGGCGATCCCCGCCCCCGCGATCTCGGCCAGATCGGCCGCCGTCAGCACCCGGCCCTTCGGCATCTTCCGCCGCCCAAGCTGCACCGAATGCGCCAGCACCGCGCCTTCGGCCTGATCCACGGAAAGCGCGCCGAACCACATCAGCCCTGCCTCAGGACCTGCGTGATCTCGGCCATGATCGACAGCGCGATCTCGGCGGGGCTTTTCGCGCCGATGTTCAGGCCCACGGGGGCGTGGATCCTTGCGATCTCGCTGGCCGTGAACCCCGCCTCTTCCAGCCGCGCGACGCGCTTGGCATGGGTCCGGGTCGATCCGAGGCAGCCGAGGTAGAAGCAGTCCGAGCGCAGCGCGGTCCGGATCGCCGGATCGTCCAGCTTCGGGTCATGGGTCAGAGTGACCACCGCCGTGCGCGCGTCGATGCCAAGGGCCGCCATCGCCTCATCCGGCCAGTCATGGCTGATGACCTCGCCCGCAAACCGCGCCTCGGAGCCAAAGGCCTCACGCGGGTCGATCAGCAGCGGG
>DAIOXI010000193.1:3935-5607 GCA_036758045.1 Albidovulum sp. | reverse complement strand
AGCCCGCGCGGCAGGCCACGAATGACCATAGCTCTCTGCACCATCCTGTCCCCTTTTGCCTTCCGTTTCCCATGGATCGCACGAGGGCCGCGCAGGGGCTGACCAGAAGCCGTGCAGGGTTTGTGCAGAAGGCGGGGCGCCGGGGATGGGCGCAGAGACGTCAGGCGGCCCGCGTCCGGGATCAGGTACGGGACGGCAACGCACAAGGCCTCCCCGGTCCTTCCATCACCACCGTCAGGACGCGCCGGCCAACAGCGCAGAGACCGCCCTTTCGCGCCGCCCCCCAAACGAAAAAGCGGGCGCCGATGGGGCGCCCGCAGTCTGACCGTCCGACAGGGAGGAATGTGGCGGTCTATATCAGTCGTCGATCACTTCACCGAAGCGGCGGCTTTCTTCGCGGCCGTGGTGACTTCGGTCGAGGCTTTCTTGACCGCGGCGGTCGCGTCCTCGGAGAAGTCCTTGCCGGCGGCCAGCATCAGCTCGACCGTTTCCATCTGCGCTTTCTTCGCGACTTCGGCGAAGGCGGCGAGGTTTTCGGCGGCCATCTCGGCAGCGGCCGAAGCGAAATCGCTCACCGCTTTGGAGTAGTCGGTCGGCTCTTCACGAACCTTGGCGAGCGAGCCGACCTTGGCGATCGTCTCTTTCGCCCATTTGGACGAGATCTCGTTCGACTTCTCGGCGGCCTCAAGCGCGACCTTCGTCATCTTCTCGCCGAGAACGGCGGAGGTCTTGAAGGTGTCCTGCAACGCTTTCGCATCGAACGGGAAGGAAGCGGCCATGTCCTGCATGACTTTGCTGAAGTCTTGGGTCTTTTGCATCTTTGGTCTCCTGGTTGGGCGGAACGCGCGCCCCTTTGAATTTCTGCACTGACATATACATGCTGCATCGCAGCATTTCAAGGGGTTTCGCTGCGATGCAGCAAAACTCCGCAGGGCCAGAAATTCCTGTGCCGGGTCAAACGCTTGGGCGTTCCCTGACGTAAAGGCCGGGGCTCGGCTCCAGTTCGGGGAAGCCCGACTCACCTATCTCGCGCGCCTTCACCATCTTGCCCGCGCGCTTCTCCATCCAGTCCAGCCAGCGCGGCCACCAGCTGCCCTTGTGAAACTCGGCGGTGGCAAGCCAGGTGTCGGATTTCTCCAGGGGGCCGTCATTGGTGTAATGCCCGTACTTGCCCTTGCTGGGCGGGTTCACGATGCCCGCAATATGGCCCGATTCCGAGACGACGAAGGTCTTGTCCTTCGACCCGTATTGCCGGAACCCGCTGAAGCATCCCTTCCACGGCGCGATATGGTCGCCCTCACACGACACCGCGAAAAGCGGCTGCTTGATGTCGGCCATCGACAGCGTTTCGCCAAGGATCGAGAGCCGCCCCCGCGCCAGTTGGTCGTCCTGACAGATCCAGCGCAGATATTCGACCGCCATGCGCGCGGGAAGGTTGGTCCCGTCGCCGTTCCAGAACAGCAGATCGAAGGCGGGCGGCGCCTCGCCCAGCATGTAGCTGCGGATCGCCGGGCCATAGATCAGATCGTTGGAACGCAGGAAGGAAAAGGTCCGGGCCATGAAATACTTGTCGAGATAGCCGTCCCGCTCCACCTGCTTTTCGATCCCGTCGACGAAATCGTCGTCGAGGAAGACCGACGCGCCTGCCTGGCCCGGCAGGAACTCGAGATCC
>DAIOXI010000193.1:2546-3925 GCA_036758045.1 Albidovulum sp. | reverse complement strand
GCCGAATTCGCCCTGGTCCACAAAGTCGGTAAGCGTGGTGAAGAAGGTGGCGGACTTGACCGAGGTGTCCTTGCGCTTGGCCATGACGGCCAAAGTCAGCGTCAGCACCGTCCCTGCAATACAATAGCCGACCGCGTTCACCGACTTCTGGCCGGTGATCTTCTTGGCCGTCTCGATCGCCGCCATGAAGCCGTCCTCGACATAATCGTCCAGCCCGACATCTGCATAGCTGCGGTCGGGGTTCTTCCAGCTGGCGATGAACAGCGTATAGCCCTGATCGAGGATATAGCGGATCAGGCTGTTGGCGGGTTTCAGGTCGAGAATGTAGAACTTGTTGATCCAGGGCGGGAAGATCACGATCGGCGTTTCATGCACCTTATCGGTCGTCGGCTTGTACTGGATCAGTTCCAGCATCCGGTTGCGCAACACGACCGAGCCTTCGGTGGCGCCGATGTTCCGGCCCAGCTCGAACGCCTCCGGGTCGGCCAGCGTGGGCAGGAAATCGCCCCGATTCGCCTCGATGTCGCGGACGAGGTTCTCAAGCCCCTTCACAAGGCTTTCGCCCTCGGTCTCCACCGCGCGCTCCAGCGCGTCGGGGTTGGTGGCAAGGAAATTGGTCGGCGCGACCATGTCCATCATCTGCCGCGCGAAATGTTCCACCCGCTTGCGTTCGTAGGGCTTCAACCCCTCAAGCCCTGCCACGGCGCGGTCCACCGCATCGACGTTGCGCAGGTATTGCTGCTTGATGAAGTTGAAATAGGGATGGCTGTCCCAGAGCGGGTTGGAAAAGCGCCGGTCCTTCGGCGAGGGGTCGGGCGGCATGTCCTTGAAACCGCCGCGCATGGATTTCTGGATATCGGCGAAATGGCGCAGCGTCTGGCCCCAGAAGGCGGCCTGCTGTTCGATCAGCTTGGCGGGGTTGTCGGCGGCTTCCTGCCAGAACCCGGCCAGCGCGCGGGCATAAAGCGCGTTGCCCGGTGCCTCCACCGCCGGATTGGGCGCGCGCCGATGCGAGAGGGCATTGACCAGCCTTTGGGTCAAATCTTCCATCTTCGCGATATTTTCGTTCATTTTGTTCTGTTCAGAAGGGCCATCTTCAACTTCTGTTGCCATCGCCCCGTTTCCTCCCTACCTTACTGCATCGCAGCATAGCCTTGCTTCGGCCCTTGGGTAAAGCGGGCTGTGCCTATTGGATGCCCAGGGGAAACGCGATGAAGAACATGTTCTCGTATGATCTGATGGAGAGCACGCGCAACACGAATGAGTGGTTGGGCGCCTCTGCCCGCGCGATGGCCTCCTATCCTGTCTGGGGCCTGGTGCCGCATCCGATGTTCAAGGTGATGTCCGCCTGGGGCCGGATCACCGAACGCAGCTTCGCG
>DAIOXI010000193.1:597-2526 GCA_036758045.1 Albidovulum sp. | reverse complement strand
CATCAAGCCCGACTGGGGCATCCGAACCATGGTGGGCGAGGATGGCCGCGATCACCTGGTCGAGATCGAGACCCTCGTCACCCGCCCCTTCGGCGACCTGATCCACTTCCGCGTCCTCGGGCGCGAACAAAGCCGGCGCCGCGTCCTTCTGGTGGCGCCCATGTCGGGGCATTACTCCACGCTCCTGCGCTCCACCGTGACCAGCCTGCTGCCCGATTGCGACGTCTATGTCACCGACTGGCACAACGCCCGCGACATTCCGGTCAGCGAGGGCAAGTTCGACGTCGAGGATTACACGCTCTACCTCGTGGATTTCATGCGTCACCTCGGGCCGGACATCCATGTCGTCGCCGTGTGCCAGCCCGCGCCGCTGACGCTTGCCGCGACCGCCTATCTCGCCGGTGTGGACCCCGAGGCGCAGCCGCGCTCGCTGACCCTGATCGGCGGCCCGATCGACCCGGCCGCCGCCGCGACCGAGGTCACCGATTTCGGCCGCCGCCTGACCATGGGGCAGCTTGAACACCTCGCCATCCAGCGCGTCGGCTTCAAATATGCCGGCGCGGGCCGTCTGGTCTATCCCGGCCTCCTGCAACTCGCCTCCTTCATCTCGATGAACATGGACCGCCACGCGCAGGCCTTCTCGGACCAGATCATGCGCGCCGCGCAGGGTCAGGCGTCCGAGCGCGACGCCCATAACCGCTTCTACGACGAATACCTTTCGGTCATGGACATGACGGCGGAGTTCTACCTTTCGACGGTTGAGAGGGTGTTCAAGAACCGCGAGATCGCGCAGAACACCTTCACGGTCGAGGGGCGCCATGTCGATATCGGCGCCATCACCGATGTCGCCGTGAAGACCGTCGAGGGCGAAGAGGATGACATCTCCGCCCCCGGCCAGTGCCTCGCCGCGCTGGATCTCTGCACCGGACTGCCGGAAGCGATGAAGGCCAGCCATCTGGAACCCGGCGCGGGCCATTACGGCATCTTCGCCGGCCGCTCCTGGCGCGAGAATATCCGCCCGCTGGTGCTGCGCTTCATCGACCAGAACAGCGGCGACCGCCCGGCGCGGAAAAAGGCCACCAAGGCCGGTATTCGCGCCGTCTGAGGGATCACAAGCCCCTTGTCCAGTCCAGAACCCGCGCCGCCACCGGCGCGGTCATGGACGGGCTGAGCGTATCGCCCGCGATGACATGCGAATAGGGATCGTCACCCGGCCCGACGGTGACCGTCTCCACCGCCACCGGCCCGCCCCAGCCCGCCGCCACGCGCCCCGTCGCGGCGGGGGAGACGACATTGTCGGCGCCGGAATAAAGGAACAGCGCCGGAACCGTGACGCCGGAATAATCCGCCGCCGCCGCATGGCGCGCCACCGCCGCCATCGGGATCAGCGCCACGGTCGGATAGCAGGTGGTCCAGAACATCGCGTGGCGCGCATTCGCCGGCTCAAAGCAGCGCGTCTGCCCCGCGACCCAGGGCGCCCAGAGACGGGCATAAGGCAAGGCAAGCACCTCCTCGACCCCGCCGCGCAGGCCGAAATTCGGGGACACAAAGACGATCCCGTCCATTTGCGCCGCCAGAGCGGGCTGCAAAGCCGCCTCCGCCGCCAGCGTGCCGCCGGGCGAGGTCGCGATGACCAGCACCCTCTCCCCCAGCCGCCTGCCGATCGCCAGCGCCTCGGCAAGGTCGATCATCCAGTCATTGCCGCCTGGCCCTGCGAAACGGTCTGGGCCAAGCCCGTGGCCCGCGAAACGCGCGAAATAGAGGTTCGCGCCCAGCCCCTTCGCCACTAGGTCCGGCACCGGCCGGATTTCCTCTGACGTGGCGGAAAACCCGTGCAGGTAGACCACCGCCCAGCGCGTCCGCGCCCCCGCTGCCCCGGCCCAGACGATCCGCTTCTCCGCCCCCGGCGTGGCGCCGCCCCCCCCCGCC
>DAIOXI010000193.1:0-562 GCA_036758045.1 Albidovulum sp. | reverse complement strand
ATCGATCTCCGCGCTATAGCCCGCGATCACGTCCACCACCGCCTCGCGCGCCGCGAGATAGGCATCGAGATCGGCGGGCAAGACGGCGGCGTCGAAAGCCGGGATCAGGTCCAGCGGCTCACGCGGCCCCCAGCGGACCACCGCCGCCAACGCGACGGCCAGCGCCACGACAAGCGCGAGGACGGCGCGCAGCGCCCTAGCCATGTCGCGCCCGCTCGACCACCTCCATCACCGAAACCTCGATCAGCTTCAGGCAGTCAGGCGTCGAAAAGCGGTGGTCGGCGCCCTTGACCAGCGTCAGGCGCATATCCCCGCCCTCGGCATGATCGAGAAGCCGCAGGGCCACATCGACCGGGACATCGGCATCGGCCGTCCCCTGCAACATCCTGACCGGCATCGGCAGCGACAGGGGCGCGCGCAGCACCAGGCGCCCGCGCCCCTCCTCGATCAGCCGCCTTGTGATGATATAGGGCTCCGCCGAATAGTCCGAGGGCAGCGCCACCTGCCCCTCCTCCATCAGCGCGCGGCGGTTGGCGAGGCCGGTCACCACGTCCGTCATCGC
>DAIOXI010000192.1:2825-5648 GCA_036758045.1 Albidovulum sp. | reverse complement strand
CCGTCGATCAGCGGTTCCTCGATCTTGCCGGACAGGATCTGGCCGATATTGCGGATGACGAGTTTGGTCTTGGAGGTGGGGGCGGGGGCGGGATCGGCCATGGGATTGCCTTTCGCGTTGCAGGGGACTCTTCGCCCCGATGCTCCCACAGCTTTCGTTTGCAGGCAAATGATTTTGGGCCGCGCGCGCCGCTCAGCCTTCGGGGAAGAAGCAGGCGGCGGCCTGTGGTGCGCCTTCCAGTTCCGGGCGTTCGGCGCGGCAGCGCGCCTCGGCCTTCCAGCAGCGCGGCGCGAAGGCGCAGCCGGGCGGCACGTTCAGGGGTGAAGGCAACTCGCCTTCCAGCTTGATCCTTTGGCGCGCGCCCTTCGGGGCGGCGACCGGCGTCGCCGAAAGCAGCGCCTTGGTATAGGGGTGGCGGGGATGGGCAAAGACCGCGTCCTTCGGTCCCATCTCGACGGGGCGGCCGAGATACATGACGATGATGTCGTCGGCCATGTGTCTGACCACCGACAGGTCGTGGCTGATGAACAGATAGGCCAGCCCCATCCGGTCCTGCAAATCCACCAGAAGGTTGAGGATCTGGCTCTGGATCGACAGGTCAAGCGCCGAGACGGGTTCATCCAGCACGAGGACCTTGGGTTCCAGCATCAGCGCGCGCGCGACCGCGATGCGCTGGCGCTGACCGCCGGAGAACATGTGCGGGTAGCGGTCGAAATGTTCGGGGCGCAGGCCGACCAGCGCCAGCATTTCGCGCGCCTTGGCGGTGCGTTCGGCGGCGCTCATCTTCGGGCGGTTGATCTTCAGCGGCTCTTCGAGGATCGAGCCGATCCGCTGGCGCGGGTTGAGCGAGCCGTAGGGGTCCTGAAAGACGATCTGCACATCGGTGCGCAGTTGTGCCTGTGTCTCCGGGCCCGCCGTCACGCCGCCGATGGAGAAGCTGCCCGAGGTCGGTTCCTCGATCATCGTAATCACGCGGGCGAGCGTGGACTTGCCGCAGCCCGATTCCCCCACGATGGCCAGCGTCTTGCCCGGTTCCAGCGTGAAGGAGGTGTCCGAGACCGCCTTGACGGTGCCGGGGGCGGCGAAGAGGCCGCGCTTGACTTCGTAATGGCGGGTCAGCCTGTCGGCGACGACGACGGGGGCGGTCATGCTTCGGCCTCGGCGAGGTGGGTCAGGGGATAGTGGCAGCGGGCAAAGCCCAGATCGGCGCTGGCCGGGGCCGGAGGCACGGTGTGGCAGCGGTCATCGGCGAACTTGCAGCGGGGCGAGAAGAGGCAGCCCTTCGGCCGGTCGAACTGCCCCGGCACGACGCCGGGAATGGTCGGCAGGTGGCGTTCGGTCGCGCGTTCGGGGAGCGCCGCCAGAAGGGCCGCGGTATAGGGGTGGTGCGGGGTCGCGAAAAGATCGGCGACCGGCTGTTCCTCAACCTTCTGGCCCGCGTATTGGACCGAGACACGTTCGGCGGTTTCGGCCACCACGCCCATGTCATGCGTGATGAGGATCAGCGCCATGCCGGTGTCGCGTTGCAGCCCCGTGAGAAGGTCGAGGATCTGCGCCTGGATGGTGACGTC
The DNA here is from genome assembly GCA_036758045.1 of Albidovulum sp. GTDB lineage: Bacteria > Pseudomonadota > Alphaproteobacteria > Rhodobacterales > Rhodobacteraceae > Albidovulum. Next base: position 4,077 of record DAIOXI010000192.1, on the reverse strand, counting down.
AAGCGCGGTCGTGGGTTCGTCCGCGATCAGCAGCTTGGGGTTGCAGGCGATGGCCATGGCGATCATCACGCGCTGGCGCATGCCGCCCGACAACAGGTGCGGGAAGGCTTTCAGCCGTTCCTCCGGCGCCCGGCTGCCGCCGAAATGGGTCGAGAGCGCCTCGGTGATCTGGAAGCCGACGGTGAAGCAGGGATTGAGGCTGGACATCGGCTCCTGGAAGATCATCGCCATGTCCTTGCCGACGATCCGGCGCCGGGCGCGGGGCGAGAGCCTGCGCAGGTCCTGGCCGTTGAAGCTCATCACGTCGGCGGTCACCGTCGCCGTCCACGGAAGAAGCCCCATCAGAGCGAGCATGGACACCGACTTGCCCGAACCCGATTCGCCCACGATGGCGAGGATTTCGCCCTTGTCGACCGACACGTCGACGCCGTCGACGGCGCGGAACTGACCCGAGGCGGTGGCGAAATCGACCGAAAGGTTGCGGATTTCCAGTAGGGACATCGCCTCAGCTCCGCTTCAGTTTCGGGTCGAGCGCGTCGCGCAGGCCGTCGCCCATCAGGTTGATGGCCAGGACGGTGATGAGAATCGCAAGGCCGGGGAAGGTGACGACCCACCAGGCGCGCAGGATGAATTCCCGCGCCTCGGCCAGCATCGTGCCCCATTCCGGGGTCGGCGGCTGCGCGCCCATGCCGAGAAAGCCGAGCGCGGCGGCGTCAAGGATCGCGGTCGAGAAGGACAGGGCCCCCTGCACGATGATCGGCGACAGGCAGTTGGGCAGGACGGTGACGAACATCAGCCGCGCCTTGCCCGCGCCCGCGACCTTGGCCGCCGTCACATAATCCTTGGTCCGTTCCGACATGACGCTGGCCCGCGTCAGGCGGACGTAGTGGGGTTGCAGCACGATGGCGATGGCGATCATCGCATTGGTCAGCGACGGCCCGAGGATCGCCACCAGCACCAGAGCGAGCAGCAGCGAGGGGAAGGCGAGGATGATGTCCATCACCCGCATGATGATCGTGTCGACCCATTTCGGCGCGAAACCCGCGAGCAGGCCGATGATGATGCCGCCCGTGGCTGCAAAGGCGACGACGACGATGCCGACATAGAAGGAATAGCGCGCGCCGTTCAAAAGCCTCGACAGCATGTCGCGGCCGAGCGCGTCGGTGCCGAGCGGGAAGGCGATGCTGCCGCCCTCTTGCCAGAAGGGCGGTTGCAGCAGGTGGTCGCGGAACTGCTGGCTGGGATCGTGCGG
>DAIOXI010000192.1:0-2791 GCA_036758045.1 Albidovulum sp. | reverse complement strand
CAGGGGGCGAACAGCGCCACGACGATGAAGGCCGCGAAGACCCAGAACCCGATGACGGCGCCCCGGTTCTCGCGGAAGTAATACCAGAACTCGCGCAGGCGGCCGGGACGGGCGGCGACGGTCGGGGTGGAGGCGGTTGTCTCGGCCATCAGCGCTTCCGTATCTTGGGGTTGATGAAGCCGTAGAGCATGTCCACGGTCAGGTTCACGATCATCACCATGACCGCGATCAGGACCAGCCCGCCCTGCACGACCGGGTAGTCGCGGCGGAAGATCGAATCGACCATCCACTTGCCGATGCCGGGCCAGGAAAAGATCGTCTCGGTCAGGATGGCGCCGGCCAGAAGCGTGCCGACCGACAGGCCGATGACGGTGATGACCGGGATCAGCGCGTTCCTGAGCGCATGGACGCCGTTGACGCGGACGGGGGCCAGGCCCTTGGCGCGGGCGGTGCGGATGTAATCCTCCGACAGCACCTCAAGCATGGCCGACCGGGTCTGGCGCGCGATGACCGCGAGCGGGATGGTGCCAAGGACGATTGTGGGCAGGATCAGGTGATGGATCGCGGACCAGAGCGCGCCCTTCTGCCCCGACCAGAGCGCATCCCAAAGCATGAAGCCGGTGGGATTGTCGAAGAAATACATCAGGCTGATCCGGCCCGAAACCGGCGTCCAGCCAAGCCAGCCGGAAAAGACGATGATGAGCAGCAGCGCCCACCAGAAGATCGGCATCGAATAGCCGATCAGGGCCGAGGACATCAGCGTGCGGTCAAAGAACTTGCCCCGGTTCACGGCGGCGATCACGCCCGCGGGCAGGCCGAGGAGCGTGGCGAAGACGATGGCGCAAAGCGACAGTTCCAGCGTGGCGGGGAAGAGGGTGAAGAACTCGTCCCAGACCGGCTTCTTGGTGACGAAGCTCTGTCCCAGATCGCCGTGCAGGACGCCTTTCAGGTAGTCCCAGTATTGCACGATCACCGGCCGGTCGAAGCCGAACTGGGTCACAAGCTCCTGATACCGTTCCGGCGTCACGCCGCGTTCGCCCGCCATGACGATGATCGGGTCGCCCGGCAGCACGCGGATGAAGGCGAAGGCGATCAGCGTCACGCCGAAGAAGGTCGGCAGGAAGGTGAGCAGTCGCGAGACGATGAATCTGAGCATCAGCCGACAATCCTGATGTCCTTGGGGAAGCGGGTCAGCGACCGGCTTCCGGTTTCGGTGACAAGCATATCATCCTCGATGCGGATGCCGAAATGGTCCGGGTGATAAAGCCCCGGCTCGTTGGTGAAGACGACGCCGGGTTCAAGGACCTGAGGATTGCCGCGCATGATATAGGGCGCCTCATGCACGTCACGCCCCAGGCCATGCCCGGTCTTGGTGCGGATGCGGTCGGCATAGGGGGAGGCCTCAAGGACGGAAATCACCGCATCGTCGACGTCATGGGCGGTGAGGCCGGGCTTCGTGACCTCATGGCCCTTTTCGTTGGCGGCCAGCACCACCTCATAGACGGCCGCCGCCGCGTCGGTGCAATGGCCGACAAAGACGGTGCGGGTGATGTCGGCGCAAAGCCCGCCCCAACGGGCGCCGAAGTCGATCAGCAGGGGATCGCCCGCCCTGACCGCCACGTCGCGGGCATGGGCGTGGGAGGCGGCGGAATGCGGGCCACAGGCGACGAGCGCGCCAAAGGCCTGCTCCTCGGCCCCGTGGGCGAACATGGCCTGCACCAGCATCGCCTCGATCTGGCGTTCCGTCTGGCCGATGCGGATCCGGTCGAGCGTGTCGCCAAGGGCGGCTTCGGAAATCGCGATGGCGCGTTCCATCGCGGCAATCTCCTCGGGCGTCTTGCGGTAGCGCAGGCTCGTGATGGCCTTTTCGCCATCGACGATCCGTAGCCCCGGCTGCGTCTCGCTCAGCGCAAGCTGGACGAAGACGCGCATGACCTGGCCTTCGACAGCCAATGATTTCAAAGGCATATGGACCGCCAGCGCGGCGAAGGCGTCGGCGTAGCCGGTCTGGTCGCGCCAGTCGAAGACCTCGCCCTCGAAATCCAGCGCGGCGAAACTGGTCAGTTCAAGGTTCGGCACCACGGCGGCGGGCGCGCCCGTGACCGGGATCACCACGACAAGCGGGCGTTCGTTGGTGTGGAACACATGCCCGTAAAGGCGGGTAAAATTCGGCCCTGGGACGAGGGCGACGGCCTCGGTCCCAAGCGCTTCGGCAAGGCGCCGTAAATCCTGATAACGATCTGTCATGTGCATATGGCGGGCTGGCGCGGGGGGGCCGGCCCCCCCGCGCCGTTTCGCTTATTCGGCGATGTCGACGCCGTAGAAGATATGGCCGCCCAGCGGGTGAACCTTGTAGCCGGTCACCTCCTTGCGGACGGGCATGAACACGACCGAATGGGCGATCGTGGCCCAGGGGGCCTGCTCCTTGAAGGCGACCTGCGCCTCTTCGTAAAGCCTGGTGCGTTCGGCCATGTCCGAGGTCACCTTGGCCTTCTGGATCAGGTCCTCGAACGGCTGGTAGCACCATTGCGCGCGGTTCGACCCGCCCACACCGTCACAGCCCAGCAGCACGGCGAGGAAGTTGTCCGGGTCGCCATTGTCGCCGGTCCAGCCCAGAAGCACGGCACCGTCGCGGTCCTCGGCCTTCGACCGGTCGAGGTATTCGCCCCATTCGTAAGAGACGATTTCCACGTTGACGCCGACCTTGGCGAAGTCGGACTGGATCAGTTCGGCCATCCGCCGCGCGTTCGGGTTGTAGGGGCGCTGCACCGGCATCGCCCAGATGTCGGTC
>DAIOXI010000191.1:0-5661 GCA_036758045.1 Albidovulum sp. | reverse complement strand
CAGGAGGTGCAGAAGTATCTCAGCCTGACCGGCCACGTCTATTCGCCGACCTATCTGACCAGCGGTGCCGCAACCTGGGCCAATCTGCCCGACAACGTGAAGGCCGCCGCGATGGAGGTCGCCGCCGGGGTGCAGGACTGGTCGCTGGCCGAAGGGGAAAAGGCCGATAACGAGCTTGTTGACAAGGTCAAGGCCGCGGGCGTCGCGGTCAACACCGCCGACAAGGCCGCCTTCATCGAAGCCTCCGCGCCGGTCTACGCCGCCTTTGCCGAACAGGTTCCGGGCGGGGCAGAGCTTGTCGCCAGGGCGCAGGCGCTGGCCAAGTAGGCCATTGAACTCCGGCCGGCCGGGGCAATCCCGGCCGACCGTCACGGGGGGAGGACCCAGCGATGATCGCCTGGATCGAAAGAACCATTCTGCGCGTGATCGAGACGATCTGCCTGGCCCTTCTGGTCGTGCTGGCGGTCTCGGTCGTCTATTCGACCACCATGCGCTATCTCGGCGCGTCGCCGACCTGGTATGACGAAATCGCCAGCGTGCTTCTGGCCTGGCTGACCTATTTCGGCGCCAGCTATGCGATGTTCACACGCTCGCACATGGCCTTTGCGGGGCTTGTCTCGGCCTTGCCGCGCCGCTTTGCCGTGGCGCTTGCGATCCTCTCGGAGCTTCTCGTCATCGGCTATTTCGCGCTGGTCGCATGGTATGGCGCGGCGGTCCTGAAGGTGGCCGCCTTCGACGCGCTGCTCAGCCTGCCCTGGCTGACGCTCGACATCGTGCAATCGGTGATCCCGATTTCGGCCATCCTGATGATCCTCGGCACGCTCCTGACCATGCCGCGCGCGATCCGCGATGCGGCCGAAGGGGTCGACCGCGAACATGCGGAGATCGAACAAGCCATCGGCGAGGCCGAAAAGGACGCAGGCGCGCTGGCGCAAAAGGAGGCCCGGCCATGATCCTTCTTCTGACCACCGTCGCCCTGATCTCGCTGATCCTCATCAACGTGCCGATCGCCATCGCCATCGGCATCGTGTCGGTCGGCGGTTTCTACCTGACCTCGGGCAGCGGCCGTTTCTATGACATGGTGATCGCGCTTTATTCCGGGGCGACCTCCTTTCCGCTGATCGCGATCCCGCTTTTCATCCTGGCGGGCAACCTGATGAACACCTCGGGCATCTCGGTCCGGCTCATCAACTTCGTCACCGCGCTGATCGGCTTCGTGCGCGGCGGTTTGGGGATGGTCAATATCGGCGTGTCGATGGTCTTTGCCGAGATCTCGGGGTCCGCCGTGGCCGATGTCGCGGCGACCGGGACGGTGCTGATCCCCGAGATGAAGAAGCGCGGCTATTCCCGCACGCTGGCGGCCGCGATCACCTCCTCCTCGGCCTCGCTCGCCATCATCATCCCGCCCTCGATCCCGATGATCCTTTACGGCGCGATTGCCGAAACCTCGGTCCTGAAGCTGTTCGTCGCCGGGGTGGTGCCGGGGCTGCTGGGCGGCGGATTGCTGATGCTGGTGACCTACCTGCTTGCCATCCGCTACGACCTGCCGCGCGCCGAGGGCTTTGACCTGGGCCATGTCTGGAAAACCTTCAAGGAGGCGTTCTGGGCGCTGACCATGCCGGTCATCATCCTTGGCGGCATCTTCTCGGGCATCGTGACCGCGACCGAAGGCGCGGGGCTTGCCGTTCTCGCCGCGCTGGTCATCGGCATTTTCATTTACCGCGACCTCGACCTGAAGCGGCTGCGCGCCACCATGCTGGACGGCATCAGCCAGACCGGCGTGGTCATGCTTCTGGTCGCCACCTCCGCCGCGCTGGGGCTGTTCCTGACCCAGGCGCAGGTGCCGCAGCAACTTGCGGCGCAGATCACCCATGTCACCACCAATCCGCTGATCGTGCTGGCGCTTCTGAACCTGCTGCTTCTGGTGCTTGGCATGTTCCTGCATGGCGCGGCGGCGATCATCCTGGTGGTGCCGGTCGTGATGCCGCTGGTCACCGCGGTCGGGATCGACCCGGTGCATTTCGGGATCATCGTGACGCTGAACCTTGCCATCGGGCAGCAGACGCCGCCGGTTGCCTCGGTCCTGATCACCTCCTGCTCGATCGCCAAGGCGGGGATCTGGGAAACCTCCCGCACGAACCTGCCGTTCATCGGCGTCCTGGCCTTCATCCTGCTGCTGGTCACCTATGTCCCTTCGGTGTCTCTGGCGCTGACCGGGTACATCAGATGACCGGCACAGGATCACCGCAGACCCCGCCACGCCGCCGCGCCCGCTGGTCCGCGCAGGACTGGCCGATTGCCGCCGCGATGATCCCCTTTCCCGGCACCCTGCCGGACGGGCGCGCGGTTCAGGACGCGGGACCGGAGGTCTGGGCGCAAAGCCTGAGGGAGGTCGCGGCAGCAGGATTCGACGCGGTGGACCCGACCGATTCCTGGCTGCGCATCGCCGATCTGGCCCCGGTGGCGCGCGCGGAATTCCTTGCCATCTGCGCCGGGCTGAACCTGTCCATCCCCGCCATCTCCACCTCGCGCCGCAGCGTCATCGACCCGGAGCATGGCGCGGCCCATCTGGCCTATTGCCACCGGGTGATCGACACCGCCGCGGAGATCGGCGCAACTCATGTCAGCATCGGCCTTTTCGGCCCGCTGACCGATGCGCAGCAGCGGGCGACCTGGTTCTGGACCCAGCCGGGCATCCGCAATCCGGACGATCCGGCGATCTACGACCTGGCCCTGACCCGTATCCGCGACCTGGCGGACCATGCGGGCGGCTGCAACATCCGGCTCTCGCTGGAGATGTATGAGGATACCTATCTCGGCACCGCCCGCGATGCGGTGCGCTTCATGACCGATCTGGATCACCCCGCCGCGCGGCTGAATATCGACATCGGCAACCTGATCCGCCTGCACCGGCCGGTGGAACCGTGGGCCGAGATGATCGCGCTTTGCGCCCCATTCGCGGGCTACTGGCACGTCAAGAACTACACCCGGATGGAGGACAGCGCCTCGGGTCAGGTGATGACCCATCCCGCGCCGCTTCTGGGCGGCACGATCAACTGGCGGGCCGCGATCTGGGCGGCACTGGAACTTGGCTTCGACAGCCCGTTCCTCGTCGAGCATTACGGCGGCGACGGGCTTTGGGTCTGCGCCCGCAACCGCGACTATATCCGCGAGGTTCTCGCGGCCAGGGAGAAGCTCGATGACCAAGGTATGTGACGCCCCCGAAGACTTCGCCGCGACCGCGCTGGCGGGCTTTTGCGCCGCGCACCGGGACCGTGTCGCGGCGGTTCCGCACGGCGCCGTCCGCACCGCGCCGGGGGCGAGGGGCAAGGTCGCGCTGGTGGTCGGCGGCGGCTCGGGCCACTACCCGGCCTTTCTGGGCTATGTCGGCGCGGGCCTTGCCGATGCGGCGGTGGCGGGCGATGTCTTCGCCTCGCCCGCGACAAGCGCGGTGGCAACCGTCGCGCGGGCCGCGAACCGGGGCGGCGGCGTGATCCTGGGTTTCGGCAATTACGCGGGGGACGTGCTGAATTTCGACGCCGCCGCGCGCCGGTTGCAGGACGAAGGTATCGACGTCCGCATTCTGGCCGTCACCGATGATGTCGCCAGCGCCCCCGCCGATCAGCGGGAAAAGCGGCGTGGCGTGGCGGGTGACCTGCTGGTCTTCAAGATCGCCGGGGCCGCCGCCGAGGAGGGCCGCAACCTCGACGCGGTCGAGGCTGCCGCCCGTGCCGCCAATGCGGCGACCGTGTCCTTTGGCCTGGCCTTCGACGGCTGCACCCTGCCGGGGCAGGTGGCGCCGCTCTTCACCGTCGATGCGGGTTCGGTCGCGCTTGGCCTCGGCATCCATGGCGAGCCGGGGATCAGGACCGAGGCGATGATCCCCGCCGCCGATCTGGCGCAGATACTGCTTGCGCCCCTGCTGGCGGAGCGTCCCGACGGGCATGACGGCCGCGTGGCCGTGGTCCTGAACGGGCTGGGCGCGACCAAGTATGAGGAGCTTTTCGTCCTCTGGCATCACATCGCCGGGCAGCTTGCGGCCGAGGGGCTGACGGTGGTCGAGCCGGAGGTGGGCGAGTTCGTGACAAGCCTCGACATGGCGGGCTGTTCGCTGTCGATCACCTGGCTTGACGACGATCTTGAGCGGCTTTGGCGCGCCCCGGCGGACGCGCCCGCGTTTCGCAAGGGGACGGTCCAGCGCGGTCTCGCCGAGGCGCCCGTGGTCGAAGCGGCATCGCAGGCGATCGCGACGGGCAGCCCCGCCTCGCGGAAGACGGCGGGTTGCATTGCCGGGTTGTTGGCGCGGCTGGCCGATGCCCTTGGCGAAGCGGAGGAGATGCTGGGCCGGATCGACGCACAGGCCGGGGACGGCGATCACGGGCAGGGCATGGCGCGCGGCTCCCGCGCCGCCGCGCGGACCGCAAGGGAAGCCGCCGATGCGGGCGCCGGGGCGGCCACGACTCTGGGCCTGGCGGGCGATGCCTGGGCGGACCGGGCGGGCGGCACCTCGGGCGCGCTTTGGGGCGTCGCGCTGCGGGCCTGGGCGGCATCGCTCGGGGATGCGCAGGAGGGCGACGCGCAGGCAGTGGCCGAGGGTGCGATCACTGACCTTGGTGGCGCCAAGGTCGGCGACAAGACGCTTGTCGATGCGATGGCGCCGTTTGTCGAAACGCTGCGCGCCGAGGTGCAGGTTGGCCGCCCGCTGGCCGAAGCCTGGGCGAAAGCGGCCACCGATGCCACCGCCGCCGCCGAGGCCACGGCCCGGTTGCGCCCCCGGCTCGGCCGCGCGCGGCCGCTGGCCGAACGCAGTCTGGGACACCCGGATGCGGGCGCCGTCTCGCTGGCGCTTTGTGCGCGGGTCATCGGAGACGCGCTTTGCGTGCGAACCCCGCGCGGCTGAGGACATCGGACGCCGGACCCAGGGCGGTCCGGTGATCCGCAGGAACGGAACATTGCGCGGCAGACAGGCGCGCGACAGGAAACGGAAGGAACGCGCGATGCGGCTGGCTTTGGCAATCGGAGATGGCGGGGGCGTCGGCCCCGAACTGGCGGCAAAGCTCTTGGCGCACCCCGAAATGCGGGACCGCGACGTGATCGTCCTGGGCGATGCGCGGCTTTTGCGCATGGGGGCGGAACAGGCCGGGGTCCGGCTTGACCTGCCGCGGATCGACGCGGCGGACGTGCTGGCAAATCTCCCAGCCGGTCAGGTCATCGTCGACCTTGCCAACTGCGCGCCGGACAGCCTGACGCCGGGGCAGTCCAGCGCCGAAACGGGCGCGGCATGCCTGCAGAACTTCGCCGCCGTGCTGCGGCTTGCGCAGGTGGGGATCGCCGATGCCGCGATGTTCACGCCCTTCAACAAGCATTCCATGCGCCTTGCGCGCCCGGCCTATGTCGATGAGATCGGGTTCATCGACGCGACCCTCGGCGCGACCCGCAGCGGGCGAGAGTTCAACGTTCTCGATGAGGTCTGGAACGCCCGCGTGACATCCCATATCCCGCTGCGCGAGGTGGCCAACCGGCTGAGCACGGAACGCATCCTGTCCAGCATCCGCCTGACGGTCGAGGTGATGGAAGGCGCCGGCAAACCCGCCCCCCGGATCGGTGTCGCCGCGCTCAATCCACATGCGGGCGACGGGCGCAACTTCGGTGAGGAGGATG
>DAIOXI010000190.1:5361-5754 GCA_036758045.1 Albidovulum sp. | reverse complement strand
CACCTCGCCAAGCGCCGGGGCGTCGAAGCTGCGCCGCGACAGGTCGGGCCGCCACCTCTCCCACTCCCGCCGCGCCGGGTTGCGGCTGTCAAAGACGAAGCGGCCACCGGGCGCCAGATGTCGTGCAACCGCCGCCAGCGCCAAGGCCCGGTCCTGATCCGTCAGCAGCGCCTGAAACGCATGGCCGGTCATGACGATCAGGTCGAAGCGCTGGCCAAGGTCCAGCCAGCGCGCATCCGCCTCCACCCATCGCACCCGCTCCGCCCCCGGCTTTGCCCGCGCGATCTCCAGCATGGCCCGCGCCGGATCGGCACCCGTTACCGCCGCCCCATGCGCCGCCGCGATGCGGATCGCCAGATCGCCGGTCCCGCAGCCAAGGTCGAGGACCGTCCC
>DAIOXI010000190.1:1128-5298 GCA_036758045.1 Albidovulum sp. | reverse complement strand
GGCAAAAGGTCCGGTCCCCGGTCCAGCCATTGTCGAGGTCATGGAACCGCGCCAGCGCCGCGTCACGGTAAAGCCCCTCATCCATTGCCGAACCGCGCCGCCCAGGTTGGCGCGAAATCGCCGGGCCGGGCCGAGGCAAGGTAGACCCCCCGCGCGATGGCCCGCGCAAGGCAGACCGCCGCCGCGTGGCCGATCAGGAACGGCTCCGTCACCGGGTCTTGCAACGCCCGCACGCCGGTTGCGGCGGCAAAGACCAGATCGCCGTCGAAAGGCGTGTGCGACGGGACGATGGCGCGCGCCATCCCGTCATGCGCGGCGGTCGCCATCCGCTGCGCCTGAGCCTGGCTCAGCGCCGCGTCGGTCGCCACGATGGCGATGGTCGTCGCCTCGCCCGCGCGCTTCATCAGCACCGGCTCCACCGCCGGATCGTGGGCGCGCGCGGGGCCAAGCCCGCCGAACTCGCCCCCCATCTCCCAGGGCGCCGCCCAGAATTCGGGGCGATCGCCCACCGTCACCCGGCCCAGCGCATTGACCGCGACCAGCGCGCCCACCGTGACGCCGCATTCCAGCACGACCGAGGCCGACCCCAGCCCGCCCTTCAGGTCATGCACCATCGCCCCGGTCCCGGCCCCGGCGGTCCCCAGCGCGAAATCCTCCCCCGCCGCCGCCAGCGCCGCCTGGCCCAGCCGTTTGTACGGGTTCTCCTCCCAGCCCTTGTCGCCGCCGTTCAGCAGATCGAACAGGATCGCCCCCGGCACGATCGGCACCCGCTGCCCGCCAAGCTCGAAGCCGCGCCCCATCGCCCGCAACCCGTCCGCCACACCCGAGGCGGCGTCGAGGCCAAAGGCCGAGCCGCCCGACAGGACCAGCGCGTCCACCTCCTGCACCAGCTTGTCGGGCGCCAGCAGATCGGTCTCCCGCGTTCCCGGCGCGCCGCCCATGACGTGCACGGCGGCGGTAAAGGGACGCTCCCCCACCAGCGCCGTTACCCCGGTGCGGATGGTGTGATCCCCGGCATTGCCGACCCGCAGCCCCGCGACGTCGGTGATCAGGTTCCGCGCCCCCGGCCGCATCAGATCCGGTCCTTCTGCGCAGCGGTCGCGGCATCGCCGGTACTGGGTGTGCCGCGCGGCTCGATCTGCTTCAGCGTCGCCTCCCGCTCTGCCCTCGGCCGGTGCCGGACACCCGTCGGCACGACGAACGCCTCGCCCGGCCGCAGCACATGGGTCCGGTCCTCCACATCCAGCAGCACCTCCCCTTCCGGCACCAGGAAGAAGCCGTCGGTGTCGGGATGGTCGTGGAACGGAAACGCCCCCTCGACCTTCACCACCATGATGTCATTGCCGTTGTATTCCGCCACGACCTTGGGGTCCCGATGCGTCGCGAAAAGCGCCAGTTTCTCGGCGAGGTTGACGACTTTCATCCCCTGTCCTTCTTCTGTTCAGAAATACTCCACGGGGGTCCGGGGGTGTGAAACCCCCGGCGCCGCCCTCAGATGCAGCGCCCGCCATCGACCTCCATCGCCACGCCCGTCACCATCGACGCCTCGTCCGAACACAGGAAGCAGGCGGCGTTGCCCATGTCCTCGGGCGTGGAAAAGCGCCCGATCGGGATGGTGGAGAGGAATTTCGCCCGTATCTCCGGCGTGTCCTCGCCCATGAAGCTTTTCAAAAGCGGCGTGTCGCCCGCCACCGGGCAGATCGCGTTGACGCGGACGCCTTCGGGGGCGAGTTCCACCGCCATCGTCTTCGTCGCCGTGATCATCCAGCCCTTCGAGGCGTTGTACCAGTTCAGCCGCGGCCGGGGCGAAAGGCCCGCGGTGGAGGCGACATTCAGGATCGCGCCCCGACCCCTGGCCTTCATCCCCGGCACGAAGGCCCGCGCGGTCAGGAAGACGGATTTGCAGTTGACGGCAAAGACGCGGTCGAAATCGGTCTCGTCCACCTCTTCCATGGGGGCGGGCAGATGGGTGATCCCCGCATTGTTCACCAGGATATCGACCGGGCCAAGCGCCTCGGCCGCCCGCGCCATCGCCGCCACGCTGGCTCCGTCCGCGACATCGACCCCGCAGGCGGTCCCGCCGATTTCGTCCGCCACCGCCCGCGCCGCCGCCGCGTTCAGGTCGGCCACCAGCACCCGCGCGCCCTCGGCGGCGAATTTTCGGGCGATGCCAGCACCAAAGCCCGATCCCGCGCCGGTGACGATGGCGATCTTGCCCTCAAGCCTCATGCTTTCCTCCCGTGATCTGCCAGGCCGCCGGAATGACCGGCGTCGCGGCGACAAGCGTTCGCGTATAGGCATGTTGCGGCCGGGCAAACACAGCCTCGGTCGCGCCTTCCTCGACGATTCGGCCCGCCTGCATCACCAGCACGCGGTCGGTGATGGAACGCACGACCGACAGATCGTGGCTGATGAACAGATAGGCAAGACCATGGCTTTCCTGCAACCGCGCCAGAAGGTCCAGAACCTGCGCCCGCACCCGCACGTCGAGGGCGGAGACCGCCTCATCCAGCACGATCAGGTCGGGGCGGATGATGAGGGCGCGGGCGATGGCGATCCGCTGGCGCTGGCCGCCGGAGAATTCGTGGATATACTTGCCCATGTCGGCGGCGGAGAGGCCCACCTCCTCCAGCGCCGCCGCGACGCGGTCGCGCGCGTCTTTCGGCTGGCCCGTCAGGTGGAACGGCTCGGCGATCAGCCGTTCGACACGGTGGCGCGGGTTGAAGCTGCCATAGGGGTCCTGAAACACCACCTGCATCTTCGCGCGCAGGTCGTGCGGCATGGTGTGGCCGGGCGTGACCTCTTGCCCGTCGAGCCGGATTGCGCCGCCCTGGATCGGATCAAGGCCGAGGATCGCGCGGGTCAGCGTGGACTTGCCGCAGCCCGACTCGCCCACAAGGCCAAGGCTTTCGCCCTTGCGGATCGTCAGGCTGACCCCGTCCACGGCGCGCAGCACCGGCGGCTTGGCGAAAGGCGAGGGGCGCGGCAGGATATATTCGCGCACCGCCCCTTCGACCGACAGCAGCGTTTCGGGGCGGGTCTGCGCCACGCGCTGCGGTTTATGGGCGGAGGCTGCGAACAGGCGGCGGGTATAGTCCTGAGTCCGCGAGCGAAACAGCGTCTCCGTCCCCCCCTGCTCGACGATCCGGCCGTTCTGCATGACCGCGACGCGCGCCGCCATGCCCGCCACGACGGCAAGGTCATGGGTAATCAGCATCAGCGCCATCCCCTCATCCCCGGTCAGGCCTTTCAGCAGGCCCAGGATCTGCGCCTGCGTGGTCACGTCCAGCGCCGTGGTTGGTTCATCCGCGATCAGAAGCCTTGGCCGCAGCGCGATGGCCATGGCGATGGCGACGCGCTGGCGCTGCCCGCCGCTGAGTTCATGCGGATAGCGCGACAGCGGAAAGCGGTCCTCGGGCAGGCCGACGCGGGCCAGCTTTTCCCGCGCCACGTCGCGCGCTCCGGCCCGGCTGGCGGCACGGTGGATCAGCAGCGTTTCGGCCACCTGGTCGCCGATGGTCTTCATCGGGTTCAGCGCCGTCATCGGCTCCTGAAAGATCATCCCGATCTCATTGCCGCGCAGGCCGGTCAGGGCGCGTTCGGGCAGCATCAGAAGGTTCCGGCCCATGAACTCCGCCCGCCCGGATGTCGTGGCGCCGGATGGCAAGAGCCCCCTCACCGCCAGTGCGGTCATCGACTTTCCCGACCCGCTTTCGCCGACAAGGCCGAAGATCTCCCCCCCCGCGATGTCCAGGGAGACACCCGACAGGATCGGCTTGCCGAGGATTGCGAGCGAAAGGTCATCAAGGCGCAAAAGGCTCATCCCGCGCGCCTCAGCCTTGGGTCGAGACGGTCGCGCAGCCCGTCGCCCAGAAGGTTCAGCCCCAGCACGGTCAGCACGATGGCAAGGCCGGGAAAGATCGCGACATGGGGGGCCAGCGTCACCATGGTCTGCGCCTCGGCCAGCATCCGGCCCCAGCTTGGCGTGGGCGGCTGCGCGCCAAGGCCGACATAGCTCAGCCCCGCTTCGGCAAGGATACCGAGCGAGAACTGGATCGTCCCCTGCACGATCAGGAGGTTGAGGATATTGGGCAGGATATGTTCCGCCGAAATGCGCAGCCGGCCCTTGCCCGCGACCTCCGCCGCGCGGATGAAATCGAGCGTCCAGAG
>DAIOXI010000190.1:545-1118 GCA_036758045.1 Albidovulum sp. | reverse complement strand
CTCGGGGTTGAAGAGATGCGCCGATGCCCCCGGCGCCGCGCCCCGCGTCACGCGGGCGAAGACGGGGATGTTGAAGATGCCGATGGCGATGATCGCATTGGTGGCCGAGGGGCCGAAGACGGCGGTGATGAGGATCGCGATCACCAGCGAGGGGAAGGCGAAGATCAGGTCATTGCCGCGCATCACGACCTCATCGACCAGACCGCCCCGGTTGGCGGCGGCCAGCAGGCCCAGCGGCACCCCCAGCCCGACGCCGATCCCGACCGCGACAAGGGCCACGGCGATGGAGGTCCGCGCGCCTGCCATCAGCATCGACGCGATGTCGCGGCCGAAGTGATCCGTCCCCAGCCAATGCGCGGGCGAGGGCGGTTTCAGCTTGTCGGCGATGGACAGCGCGGTGACGTCGTAGGGCGTCCAGACCAGCGAGACCAGCGCCGCGATCAGGGCCGCCAGTGACAGGGCGAGGCCGAGGAAAAAGGCGACCCTCATCTCCGTTTCCTCAGCCTTGGGTCGATGGCCGCATAGGCAAGATCGACAAGGAAGGTCACCAGGATCACCGCGAAGACGAGGATC
>DAIOXI010000190.1:0-312 GCA_036758045.1 Albidovulum sp. | reverse complement strand
GAGGCCGGTCATAACCCCTTGATCCCAGCCTGGAAATCCCCCCGCGGTGAAGATCTGCCACTGCAGCGCGAAGGCCAGCACCAGCAGCATCGCGAACCAGAAATTCGGCAGCGCGATGCCGACCTGCGTCGCCCCCATCACCGCGCCGTCCGCCAGTTTCCCGCGCCGCGCGGCGGCCAGAAGCCCGGCCGGAAAGGCGATCAGCACCGCCAGCGCGAGGGCATAGAGCGCGAGCGGAAGGGACACCGCAAGGCGCTGGCTGACCAGTTGGGAAACAGGCGTTTTATAGGTGTAGGACAGGCCAAGATCGCC
>DAIOXI010000189.1:5337-5769 GCA_036758045.1 Albidovulum sp. | reverse complement strand
AACTGCATGGAATTGCTATCTTTCGATACCGACCAATTTCCAAGCGGATCGCCCCGAATGAACGCCCATCCCGAAATGGACAGTATTGAAGTGATGCAGGTGAGGCTGGGTGTCCTCCGGCAGGAGCATCGCGACCTGGACGAGGCGATTCACATGATGGAAACCTCGGGCCGGTCGGACCAGCTTCGGCTGCGGCGCCTGAAAAAGCAAAAGCTGATGCTGAAGGACCAGATCGCGCGGATCGAGGATATCCTGACCCCCGACATCATCGCCTGACGCCATTGCGCGCAGGGCGCGCATGGCTATAGTGCGCGCTCCATTCGGCATGCGGGGATTGGCATGGGCGTGAAGGTCGGGATCATCATGGGCTCCCAGTCGGACTGGGAAACGATGCGCGAGTCGGCTGGGGGTCTCGATGATCTCTGCGTGACG
>DAIOXI010000189.1:0-5327 GCA_036758045.1 Albidovulum sp. | reverse complement strand
GACCGGCTTTGGGACTATGGCAAGACCGCCGTGGAACGTGGCCTTCAGATCATCATCGCGGGCGCAGGGGGCGCGGCCCATCTGCCGGGCATGATGGCGTCGAAGACCCGCGTGCCGGTGATCGGGGTGCCGGTCCAGACCCGCGCGCTGTCCGGCGTCGACAGCCTTTATTCCATCGTCCAGATGCCGCGCGGCTTTCCGGTCGCCACCATGGCCATCGGCGCCGCCGGGGCCGCGAATGCCGGGCTGATGGCGGCGGCCATTCTGGCGCTGAACGATCCCGAGCTTGCCAGACGCCTCGACCAGTGGCGCGCGACGCTTTCCGCCTCCATCCCCGAGGAACCGCAGGGATGAGCCGGATCGGCTTCATCGGCACCGGCCATATCGCGGCGCCCATGGTCCGCCACCTGGCTGCCAAGGGCCATACCATCGCGGTGACACGGCGGAACGAAACCGTGTCGGCCATGCTGGCGCGGGACTGCGGCGTGACGGTTGCCGAGCCGCAGGCGGTTCTCGATGCCAGCGACATCGTCTTTCTCTGCCTGCGCCCGCAGCATGCCGAGGCGGGGCTGACACCGCTGCGCTTCCGTGAAGGCCAGCAGATCGTGTCGGTCATGGCCGGGGTGCCGGTCGACACGCTGACCCGACTTTGCGCCCCCGCCACGGATCTCGTCCAGACCATCCCCCTGGGTTTTCTGGAACAGGGCGGCTGCCCGCTGGCCGCGCATGGCAGTGACGCGCTGCTGGCCGATCTTTTCGCGCCCGAAAACCCGGTCGTGAAGGTGCCGGACGAAGCCGCGCTGAACGCCCATTTCGCGATCTGCGCCATGGTGCCGGGCCTCCTTGACCTGATGGCGACCGCCTCGGGCTGGCTTGGCCAGCGCAGCGGTGCCGACGGGGCGGAGTTCTATACCACACAACTGATGGCAGGCTTCCTCGCCGCGATGGAAAAGGGCCGCGCCGGACGGCTGGCCCAGGAACGCGACGCGCTGGCGACCGAAGGGACGCTCAGCCTGCAAATGACCGAAACCCTGCGTGACGGCGGCGCCCATGCGGCGCTGACCCGCGCGCTTGACGCAATCGAGAAACGACTGGACCAGGCATGACCGACCGCCCCCTTCCCGCAGGCGCCACCATCGGTATTCTCGGCGGCGGCCAGCTTGGCCGGATGCTCTCTGTCGCCGCCGCGCGCCTTGGCTACAGAACCCATATCTACGAACCCGCCGCCAATCCCCCGGCGGGCCACGTCGCCGACAGCGTGACGACCGCAGCCTATGAGGACCAGGATGCGCTGGCCGCCTTTGCCGGGGCGGTCGATGTCGTCACCTATGAGTTCGAGAACATCCCCGCCTCGGCCCTCGACGCGCTTGAGGCGCATCGCCCGATCCACCCCAACCGCCGCGCGCTGACCATCAGCCAGGACCGGCTGATCGAGAAGGCCTTCCTGCGCGACCTTGGCCTGCAAACCGCGCCCTTCGCCGCCGTGGACGATGCCGAGGATCTGGCCGAGGCGCTTGCCGAAATCGGCTTCCCGGCGATCCTGAAGACCCGGCGGCTGGGTTATGACGGCAAGGGGCAGGCGCGGCTGAACGGGCCGGAGGATGCCGACACCGCGCTGGCCGCCATGGCGGGCGCGCCCTCGATCCTGGAAGGTTTCGTGAATTTCAGCCGCGAGGTCTCCGTCATCGCCGCCCGCAGCGCGAAGGGTGAGGTCGCGGCCTTCGATCCGGGCGAGAATATCCACCGTGACGGCATCCTGCGCACCACGACCGTGCCGGCACAACTGACCAATGCCGAACGCACCGACGCCGTGCTTCTGGCGGGCAAGGTCCTGAACGCGCTGCATTATGTCGGCGTGATGGGGGTTGAGCTTTTCGTCACCGACACGGGCCTCGTGGTCAATGAAATCGCGCCCCGCGTCCACAATTCCGGCCACTGGACACAGAACGGCTGCACCGTCGATCAGTTCGAACAGCATATACGCGCGGTCGCGGGCTGGCCGCTTGGCGACGGGTCGCGGCATGCGGATGTCGTCATGGAAAACCTGATCGGCGACGACATCGACCGTATCCCCGACCTTGCGCGCGAGGCGCACACCGCGATCCATCTCTACGGCAAGGACGCGGCCCGCCCGGGCCGCAAGATGGGCCATGTGAACCGCATCGTCACGAAGGGTTAAGGCGTTCGGGGGGCTAAGGCGTTCGGGCAGTTCACTCGCCCGTCGTCACCCGCCCCACCGCCTGAAGAAAGCCCAGGTCGCGGTTGAACCGGCCGTTCTGAAGGAACTCGATCACCTGGGCGATCACTAGCGGGTTGTTCATCATGAAGGTGTGCGTGACAGGCAGGACCATATGGTCGCGCATCCCCTCGATCCGGGTCGAGGTGACGCTGACCTTGCCGTCATCCGGCCCCTCGATCACGCTTGAATAGATCGGGTTCAGCGACACGTCGCCCGCGATGATGCCAAGATCGAACTGCACCGGCGGCAATTCGTTCGGCGCGCTGTCCGGCCCGGTGCCAAGCGCAAGCCCCGCCGGGCCGTTGATCCACTGAAACGGCCCCAGATCGCCAAAGGCATCGACAAGCTCGCTGCCATGGTTCGGCGGCGCCAGCATCACGACGCGCCCCATATCCGGCGGCCGATGCGCCGACAGCCAGGCGCGCGCAAGGATGCCGCCCATGGAATGCGTGACGATATGCACCTTCTCCCGCCCGCATTCGGCGATCTGCGGGCCGACATAGTCGTTCACCAACACCTCGATCGGCTGCTTGGTGGACGGGTAGCCGTCGTTCACGACCCGGTACCCGGCCCCTTCCAGCGCCGCCTCCATCGCCAGAAGCGAGGTCTCCGACCGTGCCAGCCCGTGCAGCAGCACGACGCAATCGGCCCGTGCGGCAGCGGCGGCGGGGATCAGGGACAGGGCGACCAGAAACGCTTTCACCATGAGGAGAAGATAGGCGATCGGCCCCGCGGCCGCATCCCCTTGCGTGCGACGCGACGTTCCGTCACTCTCGTCCCTCATGAAACCGCGCATGCCCCGCCTTGCCACCCGCGCCCTGATCCTTCGCGACGACCGGCTCTTGCTGGTCAACGCCTATCCCGGCGGGGTCAGCGACCTGTGGTGCGCCCCCGGCGGCGGGGTGGAGGCAGGCGCGTCGCTGCCCGACAACCTGCGGCGTGAGGTGCATGAGGAAACCGGGCTGAGCGTGGCCGTCGGCCCGCTCGCCCTCGTCAACGAATTCCACGACCCCGCCACCGGCTTTCACCAGGTTGACCTCTATTTCCGCTGCGAGATCACCGGCGGCTCGCTTGACGACGGCTGGCGCGACCCCGAAAACGTCGTGACCGCCCGCCGCTTCTTTGCCCGCCAGGAGATGTCCGCGATCCGCTTCAAGCCCGACAGTCTTCCCGAGGCCGCCTTCGCGCCCCCCGGCCCCGCCCTTTACGACCCGCTGGAGGAGATCGTGCGATGAGCCGCGCCTTCGTGAAGGAGGACGGGCCCGACAACGCCCCCCTGCCCGACCTGCCGATCAGCCCGCATCCGAACTACGTCACCCCGCGCGGGCTGCAATCCCTGCGCGACCGGATGGAGGAACGGCAGGCGGAACTTGCCCGCCTGAAGGCAAGGGCAGACCGGCTGGACACCCTGCCCGAACGCGCGGCGGAAAGGGATATCAGATACCTGGCCGCCCGCATCGCCTCGGCCATCCCGGTCGATCCCGCGACCCAACCGCAGGATGAGGTGGCCTTTGGCGCCAAGGTGAGGGTGGTGGATGAGGACGATGTCGAGACCACCTATGAGATCACCGGCGAGGATGAGGCGGATGCCGCAGAGGGGCGGATCGCGCCGCATTCGCCCTTGGCGCGGGCGCTGACCGGGGCCTCGGTGGGGGATGTGGTGGAATGGAGCCGGCCTGCGGGGCGGGTGTCGCTTGAGGTTCTGGCGATCACTTACGACTGACGGCCTTGCGCATATCTTGCGGCTTATGCCATCCGGCCCGCGAGATTTTGTTGATCCTGCCCGCGATCCGCGCTATGGAAACGGCACAGGTGCTACAGACGCGGTAGATTATCCCTGACAAAACGGGACCCCCTGCTGGCAGGCGGGTCCCGTTGCTTTTCGCTGTAGGGATTCAGAAAAGGCGCCAGGTGCTCAGACGCGGTCTTCGCATGGGTCTTGCGACCCTCCCTGACGCCTTCCTGATCGGGTTTCCCGTTGCCGGGCATCCCCATCAATGTGACGATTCCAAGAACCATCACAACCACTTGGAACCCGAAGGCCCGTCCGTGGCCCGCTCCAGCCCTTGCGACACCGCGACCGCTTTCCAGTCCGAAGACCGTCCACGATCCGCCAGCGTTCCGCACCGTGCAAGGGTATGATTGAACCGGGGTCCGATCCTACCACCCGCGGGTTGCGGAGGCCTTTGCGCCCCGCCCGGTGTCTTGCGATCCGTTGCGGTAAGGGAACGTTCGCGCGCCGGGGCTGAGTCGCGCAAGGAAATAGCAGTGCAGCATGAAAATTAGCGGGGGATAACCCGTTGATTTTCCTTGTGGATAACTTGTGGAGAGTGGGAATTTCTGCTGTCCCCCGGCATGGTTGGCGGCCTGAGGTGTATGCGTTCGGAGCGACGCCGGTTTCTGCGCCTGCGAAGGGGTTCGGGGCAGTTGCCATGCGTTCAGGCGCGTCGGGATGCCGTCGGGGAGGCGTCGGGTTCGTGTAGGGGTCTTGTAGCTACGTCGGGGGTACAAGGTGAACCCCGACCTACGGGGCGATGGGGCCGTCAGAGGCGGGCGGGAAGGATCGCGAAAGCGGGCGTCCAGTGGACGGCCTCGCGATCCGTTTGCCCGGAGGTGTGAGCCGGAGGGCAAGGGGGTGTCCGATTGCGCCGTGCAATTTTAATCGGGGTGCGACTGCCTGGGCTGGCGCGGGGAACCACGCCTGCCGGGCGCAGGCAGGCGCGGCCCGATTTGTCGCGGGACAAATCGGGCGGGGATGGCTGTAGGGTGGGGTTTACCCCGCCAATGCGGGGCGGTTGACCTATGAGAGCGTCGGGGTGAACCCCGCCCTACGGCTTCCCGCTAAGAGCTTTCGCCACTCGTGCGCCCGGCTCCCACAACCAGCCGCGTGACCTTCTCAATGTCTACCGCGAACAGCACGCCCAGCGCAGAGCAACAGGCCAGAATGAATCCGCTGAAGCCCATCGCTTCATTTGCCGCAGAAAGATTGACGGCGCCGAAGAAAACCAGAGCGACAACAGCGAGCTCTCCATATCGGCGACTGTTCAAATTGGCGATCAACACGACCAACAACATGAAGAAGGTGGTT
>DAIOXI010000188.1:3344-6092 GCA_036758045.1 Albidovulum sp. | reverse complement strand
TCGGCGAGATGGACCTCGATCGTGTCGCCTTCGAGCTGGCCGAGGATATCGAGCGGGCGCTGGACACCGGCGAAATCGTCGCCTTCTTCCAGCCGCAGCTTTCCACCGACACCGGTGAGGTGACGGGGTTCGAGGCGTTGGCGCGCTGGATGCACCCCACCCGCGGCATCCTGCCCCCGGCCGAATTCATGCCCGCCATCGCGGCCTCGGGGCTGGGCGGGCGGCTGAACGAAACGATCCTGACCCAGGCCCTTTCCGCCCTGCGCGCCTGGGATCGCGCGGGGCTTGAGGTCGGCTCGGTCGCGGTCAACTTCTCGTCCGAGGAGTTGCGCGATCCCAACCTCGTCGCGCGGCTGAAATGGGACCTCGACCGCTTCGACCTGCCGCCCCAGCGGCTGAGTATCGAGGTGCTGGAATCCGTCGTCGCGGAAACCGACGATGACATGATCGTGCGCAACCTGACCGCGCTGTCAAAGCTTGGCTGCGGCATCGACCTTGACGATTTCGGCACCGGCCACGCGGCCATCGCCTCGATCCGGCGGTTTTCCGTGTCGCGCATCAAGATCGACCGGTCCTTCGTCGCCGGGGCGGATACCGACCCGGAACAGCAGAAGATCATCACCGCGATCCTGTCGCTGGCCGAACAGCTGGGCATCGAGACGCTGGCCGAAGGGGTCGAATCCCTGTCCGAACACGCGCTTCTGGCGCAGCTTGGCTGCACCCATGTGCAGGGATTCGCCATCGCCCGGCCGATGCCGCTGCAATCGACGCATGGCTGGCTGGCCAGCCACAAGGCCAAGCTTGAGCGGACACCCGGCCTGTCGGGCCGCGCCGCCTCGTGATCCTGACAGGGTGCAGGTGCTCCGGGGTCCCGCGAATTCAGCGGCTTGCCGGGGACGGCCGCGCCCGGCGGTCCCGGCGCGCGCCGCACCGGCCCCGCGGGTACGCCGCGGGTCGGTGGGCGAACCGGAAAACCGCTTGACCTTTGCCCCCCCGTTCTGTTGAACCTGCCCAAACCTCGAACAGGCGGGCGGTGGGTCCAGATGGACGATCAGAACAAGAACCTCATTCTCGCGACGGTGCTTTCCTTCCTCGTGATCCTCGGCTGGGTCACGCTCTTCCCGCCGCAACAGCCCGAAACCCCGCAGGATCAGGCGACGGCCGAACAGGCGGCCAGCCCCGCCACCGACGCCACGGCCCCGCCCGCGGCTGCAAACGCGACCGGCACGGCGGCCGCGCCGGAGCTTGCCGCCGCCGACAGCGTCGCAGCCGAAATCGCCGCCGCCCCGCGGGTGCGGATCGACACCCCGCGGCTGACCGGCTCCATCTCTCTCCTCGGCGGGCGTCTCGACGACCTCAGCCTGAAGGATTACAAGGTCTCCCTCGACGCGAATTCCCCCGATGTCCGCCTCCTCTCGCCGGTCGGCGGCGCGGTCGAGAATGCCGCCCTGCCCTATTACACCGTCTACGGCTGGCAACCCGCCGGTGGCCTCGCGCCCGCCGCGGTTCCCGGCGCCCGCACGCTCTGGACGCTTGAGGAAGGCGCGACCCTGTCGCCCGGCGCGCCCGTCAAGCTGCGTTGGGACAACGGCAAAGGCCTGATCTTCCACCGCACGATCGCGGTCGATGAGAACTACATGTTCACCCTGCTGCAATCGGTGGAAAACCAGACCGGCGCGGCAGTCCGGCTGGCCCCCTACGGCATGGTGGTACGTCACGGAATTCCCAAGGCGACACGTACCTATGTCCGCCACGAGGGGCTGATCCGCGAAACCGATGGCGAGCTTGGGGACCTGAAATACTCGGCCATCCCGAAGATCGACACCCTTCCGGGCGAGGGCCAGGCGGAAACCAAGACCATCGCCCATGACGGCTGGATCGGCTTTACCGACGCCTACTGGATGACGACGCTCGTGCCGCAACCCGGTTCGCCCTTCATCTCTGTCGTGAAATACGTCGAAAGCGGCGACATCTTCCAGGCCGAAACGCGCCTGCCGGTGCAGGACGTCGCGCCCGGCGCCCGCGTTGACGTTCCCACGATGCTCTTCGCCGGCGCGAAGGAATGGGACGCGATCAAGTATTACGAGAACGATCCCGACTGGATCGACCGCCTGTTCGGCAAGAAGGTCGACCCGAGCCGCCCACAGGTGAAGAACTTCATCGAATCGATCGACTGGGGCTGGTTCTTCATCCTGACGAAGCCGATGTTCCGCGTCCTGCACTGGCTGCATGGCGCGATCGGGAACATGGGCTTCGCGATCATCGCGCTGACCTTCCTCATCAAGCTTCTCGTCTTCCCGCTGGCGCGCAAATCCTACGTCTCGATGGCGAAGATGAAGGAATTGCAGCCCGAGATGGAGAAGCTGAAGGAAAGCGCGGGCGAGGACCGGCAGAAGCTTCAGCAGGGGATGATGGAGCTTTACAAGAAGAACAAGGTCAATCCGGCCTCGGGCTGCCTGCCGATCCTGATCCAGATCCCGATCTTCTTCTCGCTCTACAAGGTCATCTACGTCACGATCGAGCTTTACCATGCCGAATGGATCGGCTGGATCCGCGACCTGTCGGCGCCCGACCCCTCGTCGATCCTGAACCTCTTCGGCCTGCTGCCCTGGGCCACGCCGGAACCGGGCAGCCTTTTCTTCATCTTCTCGCTCGGCATCCTGCCGATCCTTCTGGGCATCTCGATGTGGTTCCAGCAAAAGCTGAACCCTGCGCCGACCGACCCGACGCAGCAGATGATCTTTGCCT
>DAIOXI010000188.1:0-3334 GCA_036758045.1 Albidovulum sp. | reverse complement strand
GGGCATGAAAGAATCCTGGGGCTGATCTTCATCGGCATTCTGCCGCTGGGCCTCGGCGTGTCGATGTGGCTGCAGCAAAAGCTGAACCCGACGCCCGCCGATCCCACGCAAAAGATGATCTTTGCCTGGATGCCATGGGTGTTCATGTTCATGCTGGGCAGCTTTGCCTCTGGCCTGGTGCTGTACTGGATCACCAACAACACGATCACCTTCATCCAACAGTACACGATCATGTCGATGCACGGGAAACGGCCGGACCTGTTCGGCAACATCAAGTCGGGCTTCAAGCGTAGCAAACCGGCCGAGAAATGACCGCGCGGCTTGCCTCGATCCAGCGCCATCCGCTGAAATCGCACGGGCGCGAAACGCTTGCAGAGGTCCGGCTGGCGCCGGGCCGCGCCCTGCCCTGGGACCGGCACTGGGCCGTCGCGCATGAGGCCGCGCGGCTGACCGAGGGCGCATGGGCGCCGTGCCAGAACTTCTCGCGCGGGGCGAAGGCGGCGCGGCTGATGGCTATCACGGCCAGCCTGGATGAAGCCGCGCGCCGGATCACGCTGTCCCACCCGGATCAGGCCGCCATCACCTTCGCCCCCGACGACCCCGGCGATGCCGCCCGCTTCATCGACTGGGTGCGCCCACTTTGCCCGCCCGAGCGAGCGCAACCGGCGCGGATCTTTTCGGCGCCGGACATCGCGATGACCGATACGGATTATCAGTCCGTCTCTCTTCTTTCGCTCGCCTCCAATGCCGATCTCTCCGCCCGGATGAGTCAGGACCTGTCGCCCCTGCGCTGGCGCGGCAATCTATGGATCGAGGGAACCGACCCCTGGGCCGAACGCGGCTGGATCGGGCGCGAGCTTCGCATCGGCGACACCCTGCTGCGGGTGGAGGAGAATATCGTCCGCTGCCTCGCCACGACCGCGAACCCCGCCACGGGCGAGCGTGATGCCGACACGCTCGGCGCGCTGAAATCGCTCCACGGCGCGGCGGAATTCGGCGTCTATGTGCGCGTGATCGAAGGCGGCACGATCAGGACCGGCGACCCGGTCGAGGTCCTGCCGTGACCATTCCCTTCCCGCTGGTGGAACCGCCCGATGACGCGACACGCGAAAGGGGCCGGCTACTTTTTGCCGGGCCGGTCGATTTCGTCAAGGGCGTCGTCGCGATGGAGGGCCTGCCACCCCCCGACCGGGCCGAGGTCTGCTTCGCGGGCCGTTCGAACGTCGGGAAATCCAGCCTTATCAATGCCCTGACCGGCCGAAAGAACATCGCCCGCGCCTCCAACACGCCGGGCAGGACGCAAGAGATCAACTATTTCACCCTCGGCGGCGACCACTATCTTGTCGACCTGCCCGGCAATGGCTATGCCGAGGCACCAGTCGCCGTCGACGCGAAGTGGCAGAGGCATCTGAAGGCCTATCTGGCAGGACGCCAGACGCTGCGCCGCGCCTTCGTCCTGATCGACACACGCCACGGCATCAAGGCGGTGGATGAAGAGATCCTCACCCTTCTGGACCGTTCCGCCGTCACCTTCCAGGTCGTGATGACCAAGGCCGACAAGGTGAAGGCCGCCGACCGCGAGAAGGTTCTGGCCCAGGTCCGCGCCGCGCTGCAAAAGCACCCCGCCGCCTACCCCGAGATCGTCCTGACCTCATCCGAGAAGGGCGACGGGATCGAGACCCTGCGCGCCATCGTCGCCGGGATCACCTGACCGGCCCTTGGCAGTTCCCGGCAGGCGCGGTAACACTTTGCTGCCCCCGAGGAAACGCCAATGAGAAAACAGAAGATGGACCAGGACTGGATCGCCGCCGCCCGGACGCTTTCGGAAGCGCTACCCTATCTGCAACGCTACTCGGGCGCCGTCGTCGTGGTGAAGTTCGGCGGCAATGCGATGGGCGACGATGACGCCATGGCAGAGTTTGCCCGTGACATCGTGCTGATGCGGCAGGTCGGCGTGAACCCGGTCGTCGTCCATGGCGGCGGGCCGATGATCAACGAGATGCTCGCCAAGTTGGGCATCGAAAGCCAGTGGGTGCGCGGCAAGCGCGTGACCGACAAGGCCACGGTCGAGGTGGTTGAGATGATCCTCTCGGGCCTCGTCAACAAGCGGATCGTGCAGGCGATCAACGATCAGGGCGGCCGCGCCGTGGGCATCTCCGGCAAGGATGACGACCTGATGGTGTGCGAGGCCGACGACCCCGAACTTGGCTTCGTGGGCCGCCCGGTCGAGATGAACGTGCAGGTGATCCGTGACCTTTACGCCGCCGGGATCATCCCCGTCATCGCCCCGGTCGCGACCGGCATGGCCGAAAACGAAACCTTCAACGTGAACGGCGACACCGCTGCCGGGGCCATCGCGGGCGCCTTGCAGGCCGACCGGCTCTTGCTTTTGACCGACGTGGCTGGGGTGAAGAACAAGGATGGTGAGGTCGTCACCCAGCTGACGCCCGAGGATGTGCGCGCGATGGTCGAGGACGGCACCATCGCGGGCGGCATGATCCCCAAGACCGAAACCGCGCTGAAGGCCATCGCCGACGGGGTGCGCGCGGTGACGATCGTGGACGGGCGGGTGCCGAACGCGGTGCTGCTTGAGCTGTTCACCGACCACGGCACCGGCAGCCAGATCCGCACCACCGAACCGCGCGTCAAGCCGCGCATCCGGTGACAGAGCTGAGAGCAATCGCCTCGGCCGCCGCCGCGCATCACCTCGCGGTCTTCGGGGCGTTCCATGCGGAACCCGGCGACAGCCTGCCCGACGGCAGCGGAACTCTGGTTCTGTTCGGCCCCGACGAACCCGGCTTCTGGCCGCATCTGACCGCCGAACCGGAATGGCGGGACGGCGCCCCCGATCCCGTGGACCGCTGGTCGGCGCGTGTCCTGACCGGGCTTGCGGATCGGTTCGGCGGGCGCGCGCTCTTTCCTTTCGGCGGGCCGCCCTATCACCCGTTCTACGCCTGGGCGCTGCGCTCTGGCCGCGCCTGGCCCTCCCCCGTCGCGCTTCTGGTCCATGACACGGCCGGGCTGATGGTCTCCTATCGTGGCGCCATCGCCCTGACGGAACGGATCGCGCTGCCCGCCCCCCACGCGCAGCCCCCTTGCGCACCCAGCATGGACCGGCCCTGCCTGACGGCCTGCCCGGCGGGCGCCCTTGGAAAACAGGGCTATGACGTCCCCGCCTGCCATACCTATCTCGGTACGATGCCGGATGGCGATTGTATTTCTTCGGGCTGCGTCACTCGTCGCGCTTGCCCGGTGTCGCAAGGCTATGGCAGGCTGCCGGAACAATCCGCCTATCACATGAGGTTGTTCCACAAATGACGCTTGGCCACCGCCG
>DAIOXI010000187.1:4008-6098 GCA_036758045.1 Albidovulum sp. | reverse complement strand
ATCAAGCTGATGGACCTTGCCAGCGTCTCCTCCCGCGCGCTGGCCGAGCTTCAGACGAGCAGCTAGTAGATGCTTGCGGGCGTCAAGATCAAGGATGGCGGCCCCGCGGGCGACAGCCTGCGCAACATCGTCACCACGATCCGCGGCTTTTCGGTCTCCGAACTCGACGTGCGGCGGAAGCTGTCGTGGTGGGAAAAGCTTCTGGGCCGCACCGCGCCCTTCGCCAAGTTCCTTGCCCGCTTCGAGGACGTTCAGGGCCAGATCGACAAGATCACCGACGACCTTCTGGGCCATGAACACAAGCTCTTGAAGGACATCAAGTCGCTGGACCTGCTTTATGACAAGACGCTGGATTTCTATGACGAACTGGCGCTTTACATCGCGGCGGGGGAAGAGAAGCTGAAGGAATTGGACGCCAAGACGATCCCGGCCAGGGAAGCCGAGGTGAAGGCCGCGCCGGAACCCGATCAGGTGATGAAGGCGCAGGAATTGCGCGACCTGCGCGCCGCGCGCGACGATCTGGAACGGCGCGTGCATGACCTGAAGCTGACCAGGCAGGTGACGATGCAATCGCTGCCCTCGATCCGGCTGGTGCAGGAGAATGACAAGAGCCTTGTGACCAAGATCAACTCCACCCTCGTCAACACCGTGCCGCTGTGGGAAACCCAACTGGCGCAGGCGGTGACGATCCAGCGGTCTGCCGAAGCGGCGGGTGCGGTGCGTGAGGCGAACGACCTGACGAACGAACTGCTGACCGCGAACGCCAAGAACCTGCGTCAGGCGAATGAGGTCGTGCGGACCGAGATGGAGCGTGGCGTCTTCGACATCGAGGCGGTGAAGGCCGCCAATGCCGACCTGATCGCCACCATCGAGGACTCCTTGCGCATCGCCGACGAGGGCAAGCGCAAGCGCGCCGCCGCCGAGGAGGACCTCAAGAAGATGGAAGCCGACCTGCGCGACACGCTCGCCTCGGCCAAGGCGCGCTCCACCGGCAGCGGCGACAACCTTGGCGGCAGCGTGCGGGGCTGAACACCGGTCATGCGCAGCCCCGCCCTTTCGGCCCTGCTTCTTCCGCTGGCCCTTGCCGCCTGCATGGGCGGCGCGCCCAAGCTGCGACCGCCCGCGCCGCCGCCCGCGCCGGACAGTGCCGCGCCCTCGGCCGAAATGGCGGCGGGGCGCGCCTATTACGCGAAGATCGAGGCGAATTACCTGGCCCAGGACCGGATGCGCGAGGATGGCGGCGGGCCGGATGCGCCCTTTACCACCCGCGATCTGGTGGAAAACTTCCTCGCCATCGCCTTCTTTGACGAATTCGCGGAACAGGACGGGATGCTGGTCGCGGGCGGGGGGGAAAACCTCCTGCACCGCTGGCAGGGGCCGGTGCGCGTCGGGCTGGTCTTCGGCGCCTCGGTCCCGGAAGCCGACCGCAAGGCCGAGCGCGACGAAATCGCCGCCTATGTCCGGCGCCTGTCACGCATTTCCGGCCTGCCGATGTGGATGAACGACCGAAATCCCAATCACACGGTCTTCATCCTCGGCCCCGAGGAACGGCGCGGCGCCGGGCCGCTGATCCGCGCGGTGGCGCCCGAAACCTCGATCGGCGCGATCCGGTCGGTGGAGGATATGCGCCGCGACATCTATTGCACCGCCTTCACCTTCAATTCCGGCCAGAGCCCGGTGATCGACAGCGCCGTCTCGGTCATTCGGTCGGAACTGACGCCCAAACTGCGCAGCCTCTGCGTGCATGAGGAACTGGCCCAAAGCCTTGGCCTTATCAATGACAGCCCGCGCGCGCGGCCCTCGATCTTCAACGACAACGAGGAATACGCCCTGTTGACGCGGCAGGATGAGCTGATGCTGAAGATGCTTTACGACCCCCGCCTTCGCCCCGGCATGACCCTGGCCGAGGCGCGCCCCATCGTCGAGCTCATCGCGGCGGACCTGATGGGCGGCGAAAGCTGACCCCGGAACAGAAGGAGTTTCACATGGGTATTCTCGATTTCCTCACCGGCGAGTTCATCGACGTCATCCACTGGACCGACGACACGCGCGACACGATGGTCTGGCGGTTCGAGCGCGAGGGTCACGCG
>DAIOXI010000187.1:444-3998 GCA_036758045.1 Albidovulum sp. | reverse complement strand
TCCTACCGTCGGAAATGCGATCAAATACGGCGCCAAGCTGACCGTGCGCGAGGGTCAGGCGGCGGTCTTCGTCCACGAAGGCCAGATCGCCGATGTATTCACCCCCGGTCTCTATATGCTTGAGACCAACAACATGCCGATCCTGACGACGCTTCCGCACTGGGATCACGGCTTCAAGTCGCCCTTCAAGTCGGAGATCTACTTCGTCAACACGACGCGCTTCACCGATCAGAAATGGGGGACCAAGAACCCGATCATGGCGCGCGATCCCGAATTCGGGCCGGTACGGCTGCGCGCCTATGGCACCTATGTGATGCGGGTCAGCGATCCGGCGCGATTCATTTCCGAAATCGTCGGGACGGATGGCGAATTCACCGCCGATGAGATCAGCTTCCAGATCCGCAACATCATCGTGCAGGAGTTTTCCCGCGTCATCGCCGGGGCGGGTATTCCCGTTCTCGACATGGCGGCCAACACGCTTGACCTTGGCAAGATCGTCGCCAAGGCGATCTCTCCGGCGGTCGGGGATTACGGGCTGACGATCCCGGAATTCTACATCGAAAACATAAGTTTGCCCGAGGTTGTTGAGGCAGCGCTGGACAAGCGGACCTCGATGGGCATCGTGGGTGACCTCAACCGCTACATGCAGTTCAACGCCGCCGAGGCGCTGGGGCGCGGCGATGGCGGGGCCGCGGGCGGCGCGATGGGCGCGGGCCTTGGCGCCGGGATCGGCATGGCGATGGGAACGCAGATGGGGCCGTGGGGGCGCGTCGCGCAGGCACCGCAAGCCGCGCCCGCCGCCGTCACCCCGCCGCCGCCGCCGCCGGTCGAAAAGGTCTGGCACATCGCCGAAAACGGCGCGGCGCAGGGGCCCTATGGCCGGGGCCATCTGGGCCGGATGGTCGGCGACGGGTCGGTCACGCGCGACACGCTCGTCTGGTCGCAGGGCATGGACGGCTGGAAACCGGCCGGCGAGGTGGCAGAGCTTGCGCAGCTTTTCACCGTCGCCCCGCCGCCCCCGCCGCCGGGGGCCTGACCGCCGGACGGACCCGCGATGCCGAACGAGACGCAAGATCATCGCTTTCCCTGCCCGCAATGCGGCGCCGACCTGCGCTTTTCGCCGGGCGAGGGAAAGCTGATCTGCGATCATTGCGGGTATAGTGAGCCTCTGACCACCCCCCGCGCCGGGAGCCGGCCGATCGAGGAGCTTGACCTGCGGCGCGGGCTTGAGGCCGCCCTGCCCGAGGCAGAGATGGAGGTCACCCGGACCTCGCGCTGTCCCAATTGCGGCGCGGTGATCGAGTTCGACCCCGCCGTCCATTCCGCCGAATGCCCCTTCTGCGCGACCCCGGTCGTGACCGGGACGGGGGAAAACCGGCATATCAAGCCCAGGGGCCTTGCCCCGTTCGACATCACCGAACGCGAGGCGCGGGGCGCGATGAACCGCTGGCTCGGCTCCTTGTGGTTCGCGCCCTCGGGCTTGCAGGATTATGCCCGAAAGGGCCGTGCGATGCAGGGGGTCTATGTCCCCTACTGGACTTTCGACGCCGACACCCGGTCACGCTATTCCGGGCGGCGCGGGACGGTCTATTACGAAAGCCAGCCGGTGCAGGTCCGCGACCAGCAGGGCCGCGTCAGGACCGAGATGCGGCAGGTCGCGAAGATCCGCTGGACGCCGGTTTCGGGTCGTGTCGCGCGGTTCTTCGACGATGTGCTGATCCTCGCCTCCCGCTCGCTGCCGAAATCGCATACCGACGCGCTTTTGCCCTGGGACCTGACCCGGCTTGAACCCTATCGGCCGGAATTCCTCGCAGGCTTCCGGGCCGAGGGCTATACCGTCTCGCTGGAGGACGGGTTGAGCGAGGCGCGCGCCTGGATGGACCGGATGATCGAACGCGACGTGCGTTTCGATATCGGCGGCGACCGGCAGGAGATCCACAACATCGACACCGAGGTGTCGGACGTGACTTTCAAGCATATCCTGCTGCCGGTCTGGACCGCCGCCTATCGCTACAACCGCAAAAGCTACCGCTTCGTGGTCAACGGCCAGTCGGGGCGCGTGCAGGGCGAACGGCCCTGGTCGGTCTGGAAGATCGCGCTGGCGGTGCTGCTGGCGCTTGTCCTGCTGGCGGGGCTGCTGGCGCTGAACGAAAAGAGCGGCTTCCTGCGCATCGGCCGGGCGGGTGACGCGGCGACACAGGTCACCGCCGGCCTCCCGATGAAATCCCTTCCCCCGCACGGAAGTTACCGCTATCAGAGAACCTTGTCCGACACCGCGGCCATCGCGGGGCCGGCCCGGAGGGAGGAGGCGACATGATCCTTTGCGCAGGCGAATCGCTGATCGACATGGTGCCCGAAGGCGCCAGCTACCGCCCGATGCCGGGCGGCGCGGTCTACAACACCGCCATCGCATTGGGACGGATGGGCGCGCCCAGCGGCTATCTCTGGCCGATCTCGCGCGATGGCTTCGGCGAAATGCTGCTGCCGCCGCTGACCGGGGCAGGCGTCGATATCTCGCTCTGTCCGCGCAGCGACCGGCTGACCACGCTGGCCTTCGTGACGCTGACCGGCGGCGAGGCCCGCTATGCCTTTTACGACGAAGGCTCGGCCGGCCGCATGCTGCGCCCCGAGGATCTGCCCGAAATCCCGGAAACCGTGACGGCCCTTTTCATCGGCGGCATCAGCCTGGTCCCCGATCCCTGCGGCGCCGCGATCGAGGCGCTGGTCGCGCGCTGCCGCCCCCGTATGCCGGTCATGATCGACCCCAATATCCGGCCCTTCTTCATCGCCGATGAAGCCGCCTATCGCGCCCGGCTCGAACGCCTGCTCGGCATGGCCGATCTGGTCAAGCTCTCCGGCGACGACCTCGAATGGCTGGCCCCGGGCGCAAGCACGGACGAAGCCGCCGCCGCCATCCTCGGCAAGGGACCGCGGGTGATCTTCCAGACCGGCGGCGCCCGGGGGGCGCGCGCGCATTGGTCGGGCGAAACCCTGGCCGCCAGCGCCGTCAGCGTCAAGGTGGCCGACACCATCGGCGCGGGCGATACCTTCAATGCCGGCGTGCTGGCCGCGCTGGCGCGACAGGGCGCCCTGACACGCGCCGGGATCGGCCAGCTGACAGCCGGGACGATCCTCGACGCCCTGACGCTGGGCACCCGCGCGGCGGCGATCACCGTCTCGCGCCCCGGCGCCGACCCGCCCTGGGCGCATGGACTGACGGCGCTCCCGGCCTGAGCGTCACGCAGCGGCCGCGCCGGACCGGGGCGCCGCCGCGGCTTTCTTCTTCAGATAAATATCCATGCGGCGGCCGTCACCGGCGCCGCCGTCACAGCCCCTCGAACCGGCTTTTCTGCCGCTCGGTCCAGCGCAGCCGCATATGCACCCCGTCCTCGGCGATCTCTTCGCCAAGGACGACACCCTCGCCATGCAGCCAGGCGCGGCGCCGGCCATCGGCATGGGGCAGGACCAGTTCGGCCTCGCTGCGGGGCTCTTCCAGGGCCGCGGCCAGATGCGCTTCGATCGCGGCCAGCAGATCCTCCAGCCCCTCGCCCGAC
>DAIOXI010000187.1:0-434 GCA_036758045.1 Albidovulum sp. | reverse complement strand
CGGCGCGCCGCCGCGCGGCGCGGGTTTCGGGCGAGAGCGCGTCGATCTTGTTCCAGACCTCGATCAGCGGCACGTCGTCATCGACGCCCAGACTGTCCAGGATCTCGCCGACATCGCCGGCCTGTTCCTCGGTCTCGGGATGGGAAATATCGCGCACATGCAGGATCAGATCGGCCGCCAGAACCTCTTCCAGCGTGGCGCGGAAGGCGGCGACCAACTCATGCGGCAGATCGCTGATGAAGCCCACCGTGTCCGACAGGATCGCCCGCCGCCCGCCGGGCAGGGTCAATTGCCGCATGGTCGGGTCCAGCGTCGCGAAAAGCTGGTCCTTCGCCATCACCTCGGCCCCGGTCAGGCGGTTGAACAGCGTCGATTTGCCGGCATTGGTATAGCCCACCAGCGCGACGATCGGATAGGGCACCTTGGCGCGCGCC
>DAIOXI010000186.1:0-6125 GCA_036758045.1 Albidovulum sp. | reverse complement strand
CGAAGTCGGACAGCTTGCCCTTGCGGCGCTGGCCGTGCTGGCCGGGGCCGTATTCACGCTTGTTGACCGGGGATTTCGGACGGCCCCAGATGTTTTCGCCCATCCGGCGGTCGATCTTGTACTTGGCAGAGGTGCGTTTGGTCACCGCTGATCTCCTTCTGTGGGTCGCCGCCAAGGGGGCGGCTCGTGAAGGGCGTTGTCCTTTCCCCGGATCGGGTCCGGGGCGACAGGGTCCCCCTTGCGGGGTCCACCAACACCAAATGAAATGCCCCGGCATTTGGCCGGGACGGGCGGCTTATACAGGGCGTCGCGGCAGAGTCAACGGGTTTGCGCCCCGCGCTTCATGGCCTGTGGGTCAGGATCGCCGCCTCGGGCCGGGTCAGGCAACGGCGGGCATCGGCGCCATAGGCGGCCGGGTCGGCCCCGATGCCCGGCGCCGCCGACAAGAGGGCGTCACGCGCGGCCGGGTCGATCAGGGTCAGGTCGGCGCGGGCGGGGTGGAAGGTCTCCGTCGCGACGCCATTGGCCCAGATCACCTGATGCCGCGCGGTCAGGAGGTGGATATAGCGGACCTCGGTCAGGCCGTGTTCGACCGTAACGCGGCGGTCGTCGAGCAGGTCGCGCGCCTCGACCAGCACCTCGGTTTCACCGAAAAGCGCGCGGGCGCTGTCGCCGGTGACAAGCAGGCGATGTTCGGGTGAGACGATCAGGTCGCCGTCGGGACTGCCGGTGGCCAGCGCCCCGGCGCGCAACCGGATCGGGCGCAGATGCGGCATCGCGAAAAGCCGCGCGCCGCCCAGACGCTGCTGGCCGGTCCAGAGAACCTCTTGCGGGCCGTCGTCGCGGGTCAGGATGGTCTGGCCGGGGGCGATCTCCTCCACCGGGCAGGTGCCCTCGGGGGTCAGGATGCGGGTGCCGGGGGTGAAACAGATCGCCCCGCCCACGGCGCCGGGAAGCTGGCTGGCGGGCAAGGCTCCCTGCCGGTCGATGACGGTCAGATCGCGGTCACGGGGCGGCAGCGCGCCGGTGACGGTCAAAAGCGCGCCTCCGGCGGCAAAACCGATCGCATAGCGCGCCCGCCCGTCGGTGACGGTGAAACCTGCCACCGGGGCCGTCATATCCGTCCGGGGGCGCGGGGACACTGGCGGCACGAGGTCGCCCAGCAGTTTGCGCACCGCCCGGCGCGCGCCGTCCTGCACCTCATCCGCGCCCAGCGCGCCGCCCAGCCGCAAGAGGCGGGAGGGGCCGTCGACCCGCGCCGCGCCGCCCTTCCAGCGCCAGGTGGAGCCGATGAAGATGTCCCGGCAGGGCGCGCCCCGCACGCCGTCGATTTCGCACCGCGCGACCGGGATCACGAAGATCCCCTGCCCCACGCCCGGACCGTTGCCTGACCTGCCGCCCGCGCCCATCGCCTGCCCCCGGACCTTTGCGGCCCCTTTGACGTCAAGGTAGCATGGCAGGGACGGGCCTGTGAATCCCCCCTGCCCTGCCCGCTGCAAATTTGCCGCAGGGGAAAAGCGATTTCGGGGCTGGTACTTGTATTCCGCAAGATGTATTCACTATCTTGAATGTGAAGCCAAGCCAAGGAGTCCCCCATGTCCCTCGATCGCACCGTTCTGGCCTTTGCCGGCGTGATGGTCCTGCTGTCCGTCGCGCTGACCGTCTGGGTCTCACCCTACTTCATCTGGTTCACGGTTTTCATCGGGCTGAATATGCTGCAATCCGCGTTTACCGGATTTTGTCCGGCCGCGTCGATCTTCCGCAAGCTCGGCATCAAACCGGGCTGTGCGTTCTGAACCAGAGAAAGGCCGCCGACATGCGTGCATTGATGCTTGCCACCTGCCTTCTCGCCGCCAGCCCTGCGCTGGCCGGGACGGTCAAGCTTGAGCCGGGCACGGTGACGGAGTGGAAATCCGTCTACGGCACGGTCGAGGCGCGTGAAACCGTGCCAGCCCGCGCCCGGATCGGCGGCACGGTGCAAAGCCTGTCGGTGAGCGAGGGCGATCTGGTCAGGGCGGGGCAGGAAATCGCCCTGATCCATGACGACAAGATCGCCTTCCAGATCGCCGCCTATGACGCCCAGATCGAGGCGCTGCAATCCCAGCTTGAAACGGCGAAGGCCGATCTTGAGCGGGGGCAGGCGCTGGTCGATCGGGGCGTCGCCACCGCGCAGCGGCTGGATCAGTTGCGCACCCAGGTCGATGTGGTCACCGGCCAGATCAGCGCGACGGAAGCGCAGCGCAAGATTTCCCTTCAGCAGGCGGATGAGGGCAAGGTGCTGGCCCCCGGCGACGGGCGCGTGCTGACCGTGCCGGCGACGCTCGGCGCCGTCCTGATGCCGGGGGAGCCGGTGGCGACCATCGGTGAGGGCGGGTTCTTCCTGCGTCTTGCCGTGCCGGAACGCTTTGCCGAGACGCTTGAACAGGGCGCGGAGATCCGCATCACCACGGGCGGCACACAGACCAGCGGCAATATCGCCAAGATCTATCCGCTGATCGAAAACGGCCGCGTGGTGGCCGATGTGAATGTCGATGGCCTTGACACCGCTTATGTCAACGCCCGCGTCCTTGTCGAGCTGCCGGTCGGAAGCCGCCCTGCCCTTGCGGTGCCTGCGGGTGCGGTGACCACCCGGTCGGGGCTTGATTTCGTGACCGTCACCGAAGCCGGGGCCGAGGTCGAGCGCACGGTGGTGACGGGCGAACCCTTCACCCATGACGGCGTGGCGATGATCGAGGTCCTGACCGGCCTGCAAGCCGGTGACGAGGTGGTGACGAAGTGAGCGAGGAAAACCCCCATCTCGGCATCGCGGGCGCGCTGACGAAAGCCTTCATCCGCTCTCCGCTGACGCCGCTCTTCCTGATGGCGGCCTTCGTCTTCGGGATCGTCGCGCTGATCTCGCTGCCGCGCGAGGAAGAACCGCAGATTTCCGTCCCGATGGTCGATATCCATGTGCAGGCCAATGGCCTGAAGGCCGGCGATGCCGAAAAGCTGATCACCGAACCGCTGGAGACCATCGTCAAGGGCATCGACGGGGTCGAGCATGTCTATTCCCAGACCTATGACGACCGGGTGATGGTGACGGCGCGCTTCCTTGTCGGCACCTCCTCGGACGCCGCCGTGTTGCGCGTACATGACAAGGTCCGCGCCAACATGGACCGTATCCCGGTCGGCATCCCCGAGCCGCTGATCGTGGGCCGCGGCATCGACGACGTGGCGATCCTGTCCCTGACGCTCAGCCCGGCGCCCGAGGCTGCGGGCCGGATCAGCGCCAATGACCTGACCCGGATCGCGCGGGAATTGCGCACCGAGGTGACGAAGATCCCCGATGTCGGGCTGACCTATATCGTGGGTGAGACCGCCGAGCGGCTGCGGATCGCGCCCGATCCGGCGAAACTTGCGCTTTACGGCGTCACGCTGCAACAGCTGGCGGGCAAGGTGCAGGGCGCCAATGCCGCCTACCCGACCGGGCTGGTCCGCGATCAGGGCGACCAGATCATGCTGGTGGTGGGCGAAACCCTGCGTTCGCCCGACGAGATCGGGAACCTCCTCCTGACCACCCGCGACGGGCGCCCGGTCTATGTCCGCGACGTGGCCGATGTGGGCTTTGCCGACAGGCCCGAGGAGCAGATCGTGTCGAACGTCACGCTGGACAACGGCGCGGTGGAGCGTGCGCCCGCCGTGACGCTTGCGATTGCGAAACGCGCCGGGTCGAACGCGGTCACGGTCGCCGAGGAGATCCTGCACCGGGTCGAAAGCCTGGAAGGATCGCTGATCCCCGAGGATGTCAGGGTCGAGGTCACCCGCGACTATGGCGAAAGCGCCAATGAGAAGGCGAATGAACTTCTCTATCACCTCGCGCTTGCCACCGTGTCGATCATCGCGCTGGTCTGGGTCACGATCGGCTGGCGCGAGGCGATCGTGGTCGCGGTCGTGATCCCGGTCACGATCCTGCTGACGCTTTTCGCCTCCTACGTCATGGGCTACACGCTGAACCGGGTGTCCCTGTTCGCGCTGATCTTCTCCATCGGTATCCTTGTCGATGACGCCATCGTGGTGATCGAGAACATCGCCCGACACTGGGGCATGGGCGACAAACGCGACCGCAAGACCGCCGCAATCGACGCGGTGGCCGAGGTCGGCAACCCGACCATCGTCGCCACGCTGACCGTGGTCGCGGCGCTCTTGCCGATGCTCTTCGTCTCGGGGCTGATGGGGCCCTACATGTCGCCCATTCCCGCCAATGCCTCGGCTGCGATGATCTTTTCCTTCTTCGTCGCGGTCATGGTCACGCCCTGGCTGATGCTGAAAGTCGCCGGGCGGGCAAACATGGCGGCCCACGGTCATGACGACGCCTATGGCGGCCATCCCGGCGGCGCGCTGGGTCGCGCTTATGCCGCCGTCGCCAGGCCGATCCTGAACACGAAGGCGCGCAGCTGGCTGTTCATCGCCGTCGTTCTGGCGCTGACCATCGGCTCGCTGGGTCTTTTCTACACCAAGCATGTGACGGTGAAGCTTTTGCCCTTCGACAACAAGTCGGAGCTGTCGGTGGTGATCGACCTGCCCGAAGGATCGTCCGTCGAGGCGACGGATGCCGTGGCGCAGGCGGTGACGAAAGAGGTGCTGGCCCTGCCCGAGGTGGTCTCGGTCCAGACCCATGCGGGGACCGCCTCGCCCTTCAACTTCAACGGACTTGTGCGCCACTACTACCTGCGCGCCGCGCCCGAGATGGGCGAGGTCGCGATCAACCTGACGCCCAAGGGCGAACGTGACCGCACCAGCCACCAGATCGCGCTGGAGATCCGCGACCGGATTTCCAGGCTGAACGTCCCGGACGGCACGCGCCTGAAAACCGTCGAACCGCCCCCCGGCCCGCCGGTGCTGGCGACCCTTCTGGCCGAGATCTACGGCCCGGATGGCGCCACCCGCCGCGCGGTGGCCGCCAAGGTGGAAGAGGCATTCCGATCGGTCCCCTATATCGTCGATGTGGACAATTCCTTCGGCACGCCCGCCCGCAAGCTGCGCGCGACCATCTCCACCGACAAGGCGGAGTTCTTCCAGGTGCAGGAATCGGATGTCTTCGACACGATCGGCATCCTGAACGGCGGCACGACCATAGGCTATTCGCATCGCGGCGAGGGCCGGATGCCGATCCCGATCCGGGTCGAGCGCCCGAAGGGCGAGCGGGTGGTGGATGAGGCCTTCCTGACCACGCCGATCCCCGCCAATGTCCTGCCCGGCAGCCGCGGGGTGGTGGAACTGGGCGATGTGGTGGACCTCACGGAAGAGGATACCTCTTTCCCGATCTTCCGCCACAACGGCCGCCCGGCCGAGATGGTGACCGCCGAACTCGCGGGCGATTTCGAGGCGCCGCTTTACGGGATGCTGGCGGTGCAGGAGGCCATCGACGCGATGGACTGGACCGGGCTGGAAAAGCCGGTCATCAGCCTGCATGGCCAACCCGAGGATGAAAGCAAGGCCACGCTTCTCTGGGATGGCGAGTGGGAGGTGACCTGGGTCACGTTCCGCGACATGGGCGCGGCCTTTGGCGTGGCGCTTCTGGGGATCTATATCCTTGTCGTGGCGCAGTTCGGATCGTTCAAGGTGCCGCTGGTGATCCTGACGCCGATCCCCTTGACCTTCATCGGCATCCTTGGGGGCCACTGGCTGTTCGGGGCGCCCTTCTCGGCCACGTCGATGATCGGCTTCATCGCGCTGGCGGGCATCATCGTGCGGAACTCCATCCTCCTGGTGGACTTCATCCGCCATGCCAAGGGGCCGGACCGGCCGCTGACCGAGGTGCTGATCGAGGCAGGCGCCATCCGCTTCAAGCCGATCCTGCTGACGGCGCTGGCCGCCATGATCGGCGCGGCGGTGATCCTGACCGACCCGATCTTCCAGGGCCTCGCCATCTCGCTTCTCTTCGGGCTGGCCTCCTCGACCCTGCTCACGGTGCTGGTGATCCCGGCGGTCTACCGGGTGCTGCGGACCTGACACCCCTCACGCGAAACGAAAACGGGCCGCGAAAGCGGCCCGTTTGCTGTTCCGGTCGGTGCTTCGGCGTCACACGATCCGCTCGACCATCATCTTCTTGATCTCGGCAATCGCCTTGGCCGGGTTCAGGCCCT
>DAIOXI010000185.1:3230-6181 GCA_036758045.1 Albidovulum sp. | reverse complement strand
ATCTTCTTCTGTTCAAAAATACTCCGGGTGGGGTCCGGGGAGGGCAGCGCCCTCCCCGGCCTCGCCACGAAAACCCCGCTCAGCCCTTCGCGGCGGCCACATCCTCGGGCGTGCCGACCGCGCGGGTCTCCGCCTCTTTCGCGATGCGCCGGATCATACCCGACAGCGCCTTCCCGGCGCCAATCTCCCAAAACTCGGTCACACCCTTCGCTTCCATCCAGGCCACGGACTCGCGCCAGCGCACGGATCCCGTCACCTGCTCGACCAGAAGCGAGCGGATCAGCGCCGGGTCGCTGACCGCCTCGGCGCGGACATTGGCGACGAGCGGCACCAGGGGCGCGCGGATCGCGACATCGTCCAGCGCCTCGGCCATGACGCGCGCCGCAGGTTCCATCAGCGCGCAGTGGAAGGGGGCCGAAACCGGCAACAGGAGCGCCCGCCTGGCGCCCTTCGCCTTGGCGATCTCCACCGCCCGCTCGACCGCCGCCTTGTGGCCGGACACCACGACCTGCGCCGGGTCGTTGTCGTTCGCGGCCTGGCAGACCTCGCCCTCTGCTGCCTCCTCGGCCACGGCGCGCGCGGTGTCGAAATCGAGACCCAGAAGCGCTGCCATGGCGCCAAGGCCGACCGGCACCGCCTCCTGCATCGCCTGCCCGCGCAGCCGCAACAGCCGCGCCGTGTCGGCCAGGCTCAGGCTCCCCGCCGCGCAAAGCGCCGAATATTCGCCCAGCGAATGGCCCGCGACATACGCGGCGGAGGTCACGGGGATGCCCTCCGCCTCAAGCGCCCGCAGCGCCGCGATGGAGGTCGCCATCAGCGCGGGCTGCGCGTTCCGGGTCAGGGTCAGCGTCTCGATATCGCCGTCCCAGATCAGTGCCGAAAGGCTTTCACCCAGCGCCGCGTCGACCTCGTCGAAAACCGCCCTCGCGGCCGGATAGGCTTCGGCCAGGGCCTTGCCCATGCCGACGGTCTGCGCCCCCTGTCCCGGAAATACGAATGCGCGCATGGCTCTGCCTCCCCCGTTTCGTTTCCGACCGATAACGCGACCCAGCCGCGATTACCAGCATGGAACGCCCCGGGGGAGGCAGCGCGGCTCAGTAGATCGTCGCGACCGGATCGCCGAGCGCCAGCGATCCGGCATAGATCGCGCCCGTCTCCGCCCGCATTGGGTGATAGCGCGCACCCTGAACGTCGCGGAACCGCCGCTCGATCCCCGCCGTCCGATAGAATCCTGGGCCGCCCGCAAGCTCAAGCGCCAGTTCGACTGCCCGGATCGCGTTGTCGGCGACCAGTCTGCGCCCGATCATCACATCGCCGACGCTTTCGGCGGAGGGGGCATTCCGTTCTGCCGCCTCGAGCATCGAGCCGTGCGCCATGCTCGCCGCGCGAAGCGCCATCTCCATCTCGCCCGCAAGCCGCACCCCGCGCCCCGGCCCCTGCCTGCGGCGCGCGATGTCCAGCGCGATGTCCCGCGCGCTTTCCGCGACACCAAGATAGGCGGAATAGATCAGCGGGAAGGCCAGCGTCGCGATGATCTGGAAGAGCGGATGCCATTCCCCCGCCTTGCGCTTCAGCGATACCTTCTCCTCGGCCAGGAAGAACCCGTCGATCTCGACCTCCTGCGAGGCGGTGCCGCGCATGCCAAGCGTGTGCCAGGTATCGAGGATCTTGACCTCGGGCGCATCCATCGGCAGCGCGAAGTGCAAAACCTCGCCGTCGCAGACCGCCCCCGTCATCAGCAGCGCACCGATCGGCGCGCCGGAACAGAAGGTCTTCCGCGCATGGATGCGCCAGCCGCCTTCGACCCTCTTTGCCCGGCCCGATCCACCGACCCAATCCGTGCCACCGCTGGTCAGCAGGATCGTCTCGCCGCCCGCGACCCGCTTCAACAGCGGCTCGACCGCCGCCTTCGCCGGCGCCTGATGCCGCCACCGCCAGGCCGGAATCACGACCTGATGGGTGTGCATCGCAAAGGCGAGCGCGGTCGACCCGCAGCCATGGGCAAGCGTGCGGATGATGTCGCACATCTCGCCGATCTCGGCCCCGAGGCCACCAAGCTCGGCGGGAACCGCAGCCTTGGTGAAGCCCGACCGCATCAGCTTGCCGTAGTTCTCCCGGACAAAGCTTTCCTCCCGGTCATGTGCATCGGCGCGCGTCGCGAAATCCTCGGCCAGCCGCCTTGCGACATCGCTCAGGGTCCGCCTTCCGGCCAAATCCGCCGTCTTCTTCTCAATCTGAATGTCATTCACGGAAATATCTCCTGTTCATCCGTTTCGACAGGATCAGAGTCGGACAGATCGCGCCTGCGTTCCAGTTCAGGAACTGTACTTCTTTCCGTGACGGCAGCCTGCCACCATGCTAGGCTCGGGCTGGCCCTTTGGGAGTGGCCCGCCATGATCGACACCAGCAGCTATGGCCAGTTCTGCCCCGTTTCCATGGCGTCCGAAATCTTCTGCACGCGCTGGACCGCGTTGGTTTTGCGGGAGTTTTTCTGCGGCTCGACCCGGTTCAGCGATCTGCGCAGGGGCTTGCCGAAAATGTCGCCAGCGCTATTGTCCAAGCGGCTCAAGGAACTTGAGGCGGCAGGTCTCATCGCGACGGACACGCGGCCTAGCGGCATCTCGGAATACCGCCTTACCCCCATGGGAAAGGAGCTTGAGCCTGTGGTGATGGCGCTTGGCGAATGGGGCTATCGGTGGATCGAATCCTCGGTTTCCCTGAAG
Organism: Albidovulum sp.; assembly: GCA_036758045.1. Lineage (GTDB taxonomy): Bacteria > Pseudomonadota > Alphaproteobacteria > Rhodobacterales > Rhodobacteraceae > Albidovulum. The sequence continues at coordinate 3,458 of DAIOXI010000185.1, read as the reverse complement.
AATCTCGACCCTTCGCTGCTGATGTGGGACATACGGCGCAACATCAGGCCCGACCGTCTGCCCGAACGCAGATGCACGATTCAGTTTCTGTACCCCGAACTCGTGGAAGGCGACCGCAACTGGTGGATCGTGATCGAAAAGGGCACGGTCGATCTGTGCAAGATCGACCCCGGGCACGAGGTCGATCTGCTGATCCGCAGCTCGCTGCGAAGCATGACCTCGGTCTGG
>DAIOXI010000185.1:0-3220 GCA_036758045.1 Albidovulum sp. | reverse complement strand
TCGAGATCGACGGCGAACGCCAGATCGCGGGCAGCATCGGCAAATGGCTCGGCCTCAGCCATTTCGCGCCGCTCCGGCGCAACGTGCCCTGACACCGCGCCTTTTCCTTGCATCGCCCGCGCGTTCCTCTATAAGGCCGCATCCTTCCGCATTGACGGGAACCGGCGAAGCCTCTCGTGGCGGGCTGCGGAAGGGGTTGCCCGCCTATGAAGCCGCCTGAGACGAAGAAGGAGCCTACATGCCGCTTTACGAGCATGTCCTCATCGCGCGTCAGGACCTTTCCAACGCGCAGGCCGAAGGCCTCATCGAACACTTCTCCACGGTCCTCGCGGACAACGGCGGCAAGGTCGTCGACCACGAGTACTGGGGCGTGAAGACCATGGCCTACAAGATCAACAAGAACCGCAAGGGCCACTACGCCTACCTGCGTTCGGACGCGCCCTCGGCCGCCGTGCAGGAGATGGAGCGTCTGGCCCGTCTGCATGACGACGTGATGCGCGTGATGTCGATCAAGGTCGACGCGCATGAAGAGGGCCCCTCGGTCCAGATGCAGAAGCGTGACGAGCGCGGGGACCGTGGCGACCGCCGCGACCGTGGCGACCGTCGTTGATCCGGGACCTGAGGAAAGGAATATAAGCCATGGCGAACAAACCGTTTTTCCGCCGCCGCAAGGTCTGCCCCTTCTCGGGCGAGAATGCGCCGAAGATCGACTACAAGGATGTCCGTCTTCTCCAGCGCTACATCTCCGAGCGCGGCAAGATCGTGCCTGCCCGCATCACCGCCGTTTCGGCCAAGAAGCAGCGTGAACTGGCCCGCGCCATCAAGCGCGCCCGCTTCCTTGCCCTGCTGCCCTATGCCGTGAAGTAAGGAGCGAGACCCATGCAAGTCATCCTTCTGGAGCGTGTGGCCAAGCTTGGCCAGATGGGCGAAGTCGTCAAAGTGAAAGACGGCTATGCGCGCAACTTCCTCCTGCCGCAGGGCAAGGCGCTGCGCGCCTCCGAGGACAACATCAAGTCCTTCGAGGCCCGCAAGGCCCAGCTTGAGGCGCAGAACCTCGAGACCAGGAACGAGGCCGAAAAGGTGGCCGGCAAGCTTGACGGCGAGACCTTCATCGTGATTCGTTCGGCCTCCGATTCCGGCGCGCTTTACGGCTCTGTCACCACCCGTGACGCCGCCGAAGCGGCGACCGCGGCGGGCTTCACCGTCGATCGCAAGCAGGTCGTGCTGACCCGTCCGATCAAGGAACTGGGCCTGCACACGGTCGAGGTCGTGCTGCACCCCGAGGTTACGGCGACGGTCACGCTGAACGTCGCGCGGTCGAACGAGGAAGCGGAGCTTCAGGCGTCGGGCAAGTCCATTCAGGACCTTGCCGCCGAAGCCGAAGCCGAAGCGAACTTCGAGATCGCGGAGCTGTTCGACGATATCGGCAGCGCCGGTCAGGACGACGAGATGGCCGAGTAACCGGCCCGATCCCGACAGGATCAGGAACCGCGCCGGGGCAACCCGGCGCGGTTTTTCGTTGGCGGGGGGACGCGCGGCGGCGGCCACGGCACGGCGATCCGGCATTTCGACATCGCGCTTTATGCCCGCCAAGCGCCTCCGACATCGGTGTTTCGCGGGGCGTTGGCCAATCGCCGGGCCCGGGGGCGGCCCGGCGATGCGCGGCGGCGCGGGGGGCCGCTATTTCGCGCCGGGCAAAGCCCATCCGCCATTTCCGTCATCCCCCATGTCGCCCGTCGCGCAGCGTCGCCGCCGCGTCTCCCCTAGCCTTCCGGCCGAGACAAGGACGGACGGCCCCGATGGCGCATGTCGCAGCCCCGCTTCCCAGCCCGCGCGCCGGTGCCTCCGGCGTCGGCTATCTGGTTGCGGGGATCGCGGTCTTTTCGGTTCAGGACCTGATCCTGAAGCTTCTGAGCGGCAGCTATCCGCTTTACGAGGCGATGGTGTTCCGCAGCCTGACCGCGCTTCCATTCCTTCTTCTGCTGGTGCATCTGAACGGCGGGCTCCGCACGCTCGCAACCCCCGCCATGGTCAAGATGATCCTGCGCGGCGGGCTTCTGTTTTGCGCCTATAGCGCCTATTACCTCGCGCTGGCCTCGCTGCCGCTGGCGACGACGGTCGCGCTTTTCTTCACCGCGCCGCTTTTCATCACCCTCCTGTCCGTCGCGATCCTGCGCGAACAGGTGGGGGCGCGCCGCTGGATCGCGGTGCTGGCGGGCTTCGGCGGCGTGCTGATCATGGTGCGGCCGGGGTCGGACCTCTTCGACTGGGCCGCCCTTCTGGCGCTTGGCGCGGGGCTGGCCTATGCGCTGTCGATGGTGACCGCGCGCAGCCTTGGAGCCACGGAGACCGCCGCGGCGCTGGCCTTCTGGGGCAATCTCGTGTTCCTCGCCATCGCGCTTGCCATGACGCTGCTCTTGGCGGGCGGGCAGTTTTCGGACCAGGTCCATCCCAGCCTTGGCTTCCTGACACGCGGCTGGGTCGCGCCGAGCCCGCGCGATCTTGCCCTGATGATGCTCTGCGGCGTCATCGCGGCGGCGGGGCTGACGCTGCTGACGCAGGCCTATCGCGTCTCCGCCTCGGCCCTTGTGGCGCCGTTCGAATATAGCGCGATGGTCTGGGGCGTGCTTTACGGCTGGCTTTTCTGGCGCGACTGGCCCGATGCGACCGGCTGGACCGGTATCTTCGTCATCGTCGGCGCCGGGCTTTACGTCCTTTACCGCGAGAACATCGCAAGCCATTGATCGCCGCGCGCCGCGTAACGGTTGCGCGCCACCGCATTCATCGTCAAAAGGTATCCGTTCGGAACAAGCCGGGGCCAACCGCCGATGTCAGTGTCGATGCTGTCCACCTTCCTCAAGCCCATGCACCGCGAGGGCTATCGCTTTGTCGGCATCTTCGCCGCCGTGACGGTCGTCCTGTTCCTGATCTGGGAACCGCTGGGCTGGATCGGCGTCGGACTGACGGTCTGGTGCTATTACTTCTTCCGCGATCCCGACCGGGTGACACCGGTGCGCGAGGGGCTGGTGATCTCCCCCGCTGACGGCATCGTGCAGATGATCGAACCCGCCGTCGCCCCGGAGGAACTTGGGCTGGGCGCCGCGCCGCTGACCCGCGTTTCGGTCTTCATGAACGTCTTCAACTGCCATGTGAACCGCGCCCCCGTTCCCGGCATCGTCGAGACCATCGCCTACCGGCCGGGCAAGTTCCTCAACGCCTC
>DAIOXI010000184.1:3805-6270 GCA_036758045.1 Albidovulum sp. | reverse complement strand
GGATTTCGCCTTCGACAGCCTGCCGCCCGACATGGACCATTTCGAGCCGATCCTGGAGCGCGCGGTCGGCCGCCTGCCAGTCCTGGGCGAGGCCGGGATCCAGACCTGGTTCAACGGGCCGGAAAGCTTCACCCCGGACGGGAACTTCATCCTTGGCGCGGCGCCGGAATGCGCCAACATGTATGTGGGCGCCGGTTTCAACGCCTTTGGCATCGCGTCCGGGGGCGGCGCGGGCTGGGTGCTGGCCGACTGGGTGATGAAGGGCGAGGCGCCGCTGGACCTCTGGACCGTGGATATCCGTCGCTTCTCCGGCATGCACCGCGACCGGCAATGGGTATCGGACCGCACCTGCGAGGCCTATGGCAAGCATTACACGATCGGCTTCCCGCATGAGGAATATGAAAGCGGCCGCCCGCGCATCACCTCGCCGCTTTACGCACGGCTGAAGGCGCATCGCGGCGTGTTCGGGTCGAAGCTGGGATGGGAACGGCCGAACTGGTTCGCGCCGGAAGGCATGGCGCCGCAGGATGTCTATTCCATGGGCCGCCAGAACTGGTTCGCGCCGGTGGGGCAGGAACACGCCCATGTGCGCGAGGCGGTCGGCGTCTTCGACCAGTCCTCCTTCGCCAAGTACGAGGTGACGGGGCGCGATGCGGCGGCGGCGCTGGATACGGTCTTTGCGGGCGACGTGACGAAGGCGCCGGGACGGCTGACCTATACCCAGGCGCTCAACTCTCGCGGCGGGATCGAATGCGACCTGACCGTGGCGCGGCTGGCGGAGGATCGCTTTTACCTCGTGACCGGGACCGGGTTCCGCACCCATGACCTTGCCTGGATCGCCGATCACCTGCCGCAGGGCGACGTGGCGATCCGCGATATTACCGAGGATTGGGGGGTCTTGTCGCTGATGGGGCCGAAGGCGCGGGAGGTGCTGGCCAAGGTGACCGATGCCGATGTGTCGAACGCGGGCTTCCCCTTTGGCCATGTGCGAGAAATTGCCATCGCCGGGGCGACGGTGCGGGCGCTTCGCGTGACCTATGTGGGAGAACTTGGCTGGGAGCTGCATGTGCCGCTGTCCGCCACCGGCGCGGTCTTTGATGCGCTGATGGCGGGGGGCGCGGGCGCGGGCATCCGGCCGGTGGGCTACCGGGCGCTGGAATCCTTGCGGCTTGAGAAGGGCTATCGCGCCTGGTCGTCCGACATCACGCCGAACGACACGCCGTTCGAGGCGGGCCTTGGCTGGGCGGTAAAGATGAAGACCAACCGCCCCTTCATCGGGCGCGAGGCGCTTGTGGCTCAGGAGGGCGCGCCCCGGAAGAAGCGCTGCGCGGGCGTCACGCTGGACGATCCCGACGCGGTTCTGGTCGGGCGCGAGACGATCCTGCGCGATGGGGTGCCGGTCGGCTACCTGACCTCGGGCGGTTATGGCTATACGATCGGGAAAAGCGTGGGCTACGGCTATGTGCGGAACGAGGGCGGCGTGACGGACGCTTTCCTGACCGGCGGGCGCTATGAGCTTGTCGTCGCGAATGAGGTCTATCCGGCCGAGATCGGGCTGGGGCCGTTCTACGATCCGGGCAATGCGCGGGTGAAGGGGTAGGCGCCGTTGCGGGGCGCTGCCCTGCAGGCCCCGAGGTATTTGAGGCAAGATGAAGGGGGGAAGGGCGCCGTTGCGGTGCCGTTGTCTTTGCCCCGCTTCGGTGCCAGATTGGGCCCGCGCGGGACGGCCCGCGCCATTGGAGCCATTCCGGGACGGCCCGGCCTTGTAAGGGAAGGGATGCGTCGTGGCGTGGGTCTATATCGTTCTGGCCGGGATTCTTGAAACCGTCTGGGCCTTCTACATGAAGAAATCGGCGGGCTTCACCGTGCTGGGGCCAAGCATCGTGACCATCGTCACGATGATCATGAGCTTTGCGCTTCTCTCGGTCGCGATGCGGTCGCTGCCGCTGGGGACCGCCTATACGGTCTGGACCGGCATCGGCGCGGTCGGGGCCTTTGGCGTCGGCGTCGTCGTGCTGGGCGAAAGCGCCACGCCGCTTCGGCTGATCGCGGCGCTGCTGATCGTTTCAGGAATCCTGCTGATGAAGCTCGCCAGCCCGTCGGAGTGACCGGCGGCTCAGTCGCGTTTCAGCACCACGGCGAGGCTCGGCACCGTTCCCGGCTCACCGGGCATGGAGACGTAAGGCGCCGTCTCCTCCACCAGTGTCACCGGCAGGTCGGCCAGATGCGCGGCGAAGCCGCCGGACCAGAGCGTCGTCTTGACCGTCAGCACGATCACGCCGCCGGGGCGGCAGATGCGGGTCAGGTCGGCCAGCCCCTCGGCGCCGACATGGCCGGTGGTGAAGACGCCCGAGGACACGATGCCCGCGAAGGCACCATCCGCGAATGGCAGGCGGGTGCCAAGGGCGGCGCGGTGCAATGCGTCGTAGCTGCCCTTCTCGGCCGCGACCGCCAGCATTCCTTCG
>DAIOXI010000184.1:0-3795 GCA_036758045.1 Albidovulum sp. | reverse complement strand
ATTCCTTCGGAAATATCCATCGCGTGAACAACGGGATATCCCGCGATCTTCAACCAATCTCCCAACAGCCCCGTCCCGGCGCCCGCGTCCAGAACCGGCGCCGCGCCGCGCGGCAGGTGGCGGGCCAGAAGCGCCAGGCAGATCGTCGGGTGGCGATAACCGGCCTTCGCCATGTCGCCGTCGTATCGCGCCGCCCAGCCGTCATAAAGTGCCGCGACCTCCTCGCTGGATCTGGCGCCGTAGACCGCGCCAAGCTCGCCCTCGTGTTCCGCTGTCATGCCGTCACCTCTGCCCGTGGGGATTGACGCGACGATAGTCCCGGTCTGTGATCGGGGGAAGTCTTGAACCGGGTAATGGGAGGGGAAAATGGCGGACGGTGTGGCGGAACTTCTGGCGGCGGCGCGGGCGAAGGTGCCGGGGTTGGGCGGAGGAGAGGCCGAGCGTCTGGGCGGGCTGACCAACCTTGTCTTCCGTATCGGCGATCACTGCCTGCGCCTGCCGGGCAAGGGGACCGAAGAATATATCGACCGCGCCAACGAGGCGGTCGCGGCCCGCGAGGCGGCGAAGGCGGGCGTCAGCCCCGAGGTTCTCCATGCCGATGCGGAAAGCGGGCTGATGGTGACGCGCTTCATCCCCGGCGCCGTGACGATGAGCCCGGCCGCCTTCAGGGCGCGGCCCGGATCGCCCGCCCGCGCTGGGGCAGCCTTCGCAACGCTCCACCGCTCCGGCGCGGTATTCCCCTTCCGGTTCGAGCTGTTCGCGATGATCGACGACTACCTCAGGATCCTTGCGACCAAGGACGTCGCGCTGCCCGAGGGCTATCACGACGTGGTGGCCGAGGCCGAAGCGGTGCGCGCCGCCCTGGCCGCCCACCCCTTGCCGCTGGCGCCCTGCCATTGCGATCCCTTGTGCGAGAATTTCCTCGACACCGGGGACAGGATGTGGATCGTCGATTGGGAATATTCCGGCATGAACGATCCGATGTGGGACCTGGGCGACCTGTCGGTCGAGGGCGAATTCGACGACGCACAGGACGAAGAGATGCTGCGCGCCTATTTCGGTGCCGCCCCTTCGGCCAGTGACCGGGGGCGGATGGTGATCTACAAGGCGATGTGCGACCTTCTGTGGACGCTCTGGGGCCTGATCCAACTGGCCAATGACAACCCCGCCGACGATTTCCGCGCCTATGCCGACACCCGTTTTGCCCGCTGCAAGGCGCTGATGGCGACGCGCGCGTTCGCCACCCATGTCGCGGCGGTGCGCGGTTAGGGCTTGGGCCGCGACAGGCGGCTGGCCAGAAGGTCGCCGGTTTCCGACAGGATCGGATAGGCGAGCATGGTGAAGGCGGAGTTCACCTGTTTCAACGCGCGCAGCGTTTCCTGATGCAGGTTGGAGGTTTCGATGCTTTCGCTCAACCCCTGTTGAAGCCGGGCGAGGTGGGCGCGTTGCAGGCCCTGTTCCACGTCGCGCACGGTGTCCTTTTCCTCCACCAGCGCGCGGGCGGCGTCGGGGCTTGAGGTGACCAGAAGGTTCAGCGCGCCCTGCGCATTCGACAACACCCGGTCGTGGAAATCGCGGATCTCTTCCAGCCCCTTGTCGGAAAAGGCGACCCCGCCCCGGTTCAGGCGCTGGGCCAGGCTCAGCATCGTGTCGGAGATGACATTGCCGGCACTTTCCAGGTTCACCGCCATATCGGCCAGTTCAAGCGCGCGCGACGCGACCTCATCCCCGCTGTGATCGCGTTGCAGCTTTGCGAGGTAAAGCTTTGTATTGATGTGAATCCTGTCGACCTCACGTTCCTTCTTGCGGATCGCTTCGGCGGCGTCCTCCTCCCAGTCGGCGTAAAGGCCGATGACGGAACGCAGCATGCTTTCCACCGCCTCGCCCATCTGCAACAGCTCGCGCATGACGCAGGCCAGCGCGCGGTCGGGGTCCCTCAGCGCGGCGGGGTCAAGGGCTGAGACCCGTTTCAGCGCCGGTGAGGTCGCCGGGTCCGGCGCCAGCCGGTCGACCAGGCGCAGAACCGGCACCGTCAGCGGCAGCGCGACCAGCATGAGGGCAAGGTTGAAGGCGAGGTGCAGGTTGATGACCTGGCGCGGCGGCGTGCTGCCCAGAAGCTCAAGCGGTGCGGCGCCGCGTTGCAGGAAAAACAGCGCCAGCGCCGCCCCGCCGCCCCTGAGCGCGAGATTGGCGATGACGATACGCCGTGCAGGCTGATCGGCGCCCAGCGTCAGCACATAGGCGATCAGCGAACCGCCGAGATTGGCCCCCAGCACCATCGCGGTGGCGGCGCTGAGCGGCAGGACCGATTGCGCGGCCAGCGTCACGAAAAGAAGGACGGCGGCGACGGAGGATTGCACCAGCCAGGCGAACAGCGCCCCCAGCGCAAAGGCCGTCAGCGCGTCCTTGCCAAGATAGCCCATCGCGGTCCCGACGGCGGCGCTTTGGCGCAAGGGATCGGTCGCATCGCGGATCAGCGACAGCGACACGAAGATCAGCGCCACGCCGATCAGGACCCGGCCCGCCATCCGCCCCTCGCGCCGCCGCGCGCGCAGGAACAGGCCGACGCCAAGGACCATGAGGACCGGCATCACCCAGTCCGCCCGCGCCAGCAGCACCTGCGCCACCAGCGCCGAGCCGACATCGGCGCCGAGCAGGATCGCGAGCCCGGCCGCCGCCGTCAGCGTTCCGGCGGTGACGAAAGAGGTGGTCAGGATCGCCACCGCGGTCGAGCTTTGCAGCGCCAGCGCCGCGATCATCCCGCTCAGCGCCGCCATGATGCGGTTGTCGTCGCCCTTGCGCAGCCAGCGGCGCAACGGCACCGCCCAGCCGCGCTCAACGCCGGTGCGGACCAGACGGACCGCCCAGATCAAGAGTGCCGCCGCGCCCGCGACATGGAGAAGGAACAGGATCGGCGAGGTGCTATCCAAGGCGTCATCCGGCGGGTCGGGGGCCGCGCGAGTCGCGGCCGTTACAAAACTGTTACAAAGAGTTCACATTCCGGGGTCTGCCACAATGGCAAAGATATGCCCCGAACCGCAGTCACTTCCAGCGGCGGTGGATCCAGAACCACTGGCCCATATGCTGCCGGACCAGCGCCTCAAGGCTGTCATTGATCGCCTGGGTCATGGTCACCGGATCGCCTTTCGGGATCGGTGCCTCGGCCCGGATGTCGAAGTTCAGCCCGTCGTCGCGGCGGATGCCGTAGATCGGGATGATCTCGGCATCGTATTTCAGCGCCAGATCGGCGGCAGAGGTGGCGGTAAAGGCGCGCTTTCCGAAGAAGGTGATTGGCGCCCCGTGGCCCATGTGCTGATCCATGACGAGGCCAAGCATGCCGCCCGATTTCAGGAACCGCACCATCGCGCCAAGCCCTTCCGGCCCGCGCGGGAAAAGCGGCTCCCCGATGGTGGAGATCGCCTTGACGTAATGGGCGTTGAAAAGCGGGTTCTTCATCGGCTTGTAAAGCCCGCCGACGCGGTAGCCGCGCGCCACCAGCGCGCCGCGCGCGACGTCGTAATTGCCGAAATGCCCGGTGGCGAGGATGACCGGGCGGCCTTCGCGATGGGCGGTCTCAAGGGCGGCCGCGCCGGGACCCTGGATCGGCAGGTCGCGGACGCGGTCGATGAAATCGGTGCCGGAATAAAGCTCGATCGTGGTGCGGCCGACATTGTCGGGGACATCGCGAAGCAGGCGCGCGACCTCTGCCGGCGGCAGGTCAGGGCAGACGAGGGCAAGGTTTTCGCGGATCCGGGTCGTATAGCCCGCCAGCGGCGCCACCAGGCGCGAGACGAC
>DAIOXI010000183.1:3232-6392 GCA_036758045.1 Albidovulum sp. | reverse complement strand
CGACCTGACGCAGACCGTGCCGATGCTCGACGCGGCGCTCAACGTGATCCGCGAGACCGTGGCCAGGAACGGCCGCGTGCTCTTCGTCGGCACCAAGCGGCAGGCACAGCAGCCGATCGCCGAGGCGGCCGAGAAATGCGCGCAATACTACATGAACCACCGCTGGCTTGGCGGCACGCTCACCAACTGGAAGACCGTGTCCCAGTCGATCGCACGTCTCAAGCAGATCGACGAGGTTCTGGGCTCGGGCGCGGAAGGCCTGACCAAGAAAGAGCGTCTGGGCATGGAACGCGAGCAGGCGAAACTTCAGGCCTCGCTCGGCGGTATCCGCGAGATGGGCGGCCTGCCGGACCTTCTGTTCATCATCGACGTGAACAAGGAAGACCTCGCCATCCTCGAAGCGCAGAAGCTCGGCATCCCCGTCGTGGCGGTGGTCGATACCAACTGCTCGCCCAAGGGTGTTGACTATGTCATCCCCGGCAATGACGACGCCGCCCGCGCCATCGCGCTTTACTGCGACCTCGTCAGCCGTGCCGCGCTTGACGGCATGTCGGCCCAGATGGGCGCGGCCGGCATCGACCTTGGCGCGCTGGAGCAAGCGCCCGAGGAAGAGACCGTCGCCGAGGGCGCCGAGGCCTGATCGGGGCAGGGGGCCGCACAGGCCCCTGTCACGCGACAGTCATCAGGCGGGGATATGCCCCGCCTGACCCATTTCGAAGTTGAAGGAGAGCCAGACATGGCGATCACCGCACAGATGGTGAAGGAACTGCGCGAAGCGACCGGCGCAGGCATGATGGATGCGAAAAAAGCGCTGACCGAGGTCGATGGCGACATGGAAGCCGCCGTTGACTGGCTGCGCACCAAGGGCCTCGCCAAGGCCGCCAAGAAGGCCGACCGCGTCGCGGCCGAGGGCCTGATCGGCGTGGCGGTCAGGGACGGACGCGGCGTCGCGATCGAGATCAACTCGGAAACCGACTTCGTCGCCAAGAACGCCGATTTCCAGGAGATGGTCCGCGACATCACCAATGTCGCGCTTCAGACGGGTGAGGATCTTGAGGTCCTGAAAGCCACGCATCTGAACGGCAAGCCGGTGGAACAGGTCCTGACCGACGCCATCGCGCGCATCGGCGAGAACATGACGCTGCGCCGGATGCACGTTCTGGAAGGCGACACGGTGGTGTCCTACGTCCACTCCGCCGCGGCCGAGGGCATGGGCAAGATCGGCGTTCTCGTCGCCCTGAAGGGCCCGAAGGACAAGGCCGAGGCGATCGGCAAGCAGTTCGCGATGCACATCGCCGCGACCTCGCCCTTGGCGCTGTCGGAGGCACAGCTTGACCCGGCCGTGCTGGAGCGCGAGCTTCAGGTCCAGACCCAGAAGGCGCTGGAAGAAAACGCCTCCTCGGCCAAGCCGAAGCCGGATCAGGTGATCCACAACAACATCATCCCCGGCCGGATGAAGAAATTCCTGTCCGAGAACACGCTTCTTGGCCAGCAATTCGTCATCAACCCGGACCTGACCGTCGAACAGGCGGCCAAGGAAGCGGGTGTCGAGATCACCGGCTATGCCCGCGTGATGGTTGGCGAAGGCATCGAGAAGAAGGAAGAGGATTTCGCCGCCGAGGTCGCCAAGACCCGCGGCGCCTGATCCCCTTCGGACATGCAGGAAACGGCCGGGCGGGCGCGCCCGGCCGTTTTCGTTTCAGAAGAGCTGCAAGTCCTTCTTGCCGCTCTGAATCTCGGCGAAGTTGGGCATGTTCTGCACCACCACCGGCGCCATCGCCGCCCCCGGCATCGCCACCGTCGGCTTCGCTGCCAGCGCCATGCCGAAGGCCGGGCGCTCAAGCTCCCCCCGGATGTCGCGCAGCAGCGTCTTGTGATCCGGCATCGCCTTGAGGATCTGCGCAAGGTCGGCCCTGGCGTTCTTGCAGAACTGGAACCAGACCGGCTTCTTCAAGGGCCGGATACGGTCGCGGATACCGGGGCCAAAGCCGGTATCGTAAACCTGCTTGCCCAGAAGAACCGCCTGATAGACGCGATGGCCGAAGAGCGTGGCGGGGCCGATGTCGCGCTCCACCGGCAGGCGGTGCTGCCAAAGCTCAAGGTTTTCCGCCAGCCGGTCCGGGATCTTCATCTCTGTCCGCGCGTCGATCCAGTATTGGTCGTCGGTGCGGTTGTTCAGCCGATAATGCAGGCAGATGAAATCCAGCACCTCATTGTAAAGCCGGTCCATCTCGCGATTATACCTTGTGCGCAGCGACGGCTCGATCGCGCGGGTGGGCAGGTTCTCGACCAGCCAGCGCACCGAATAGTCGATCATGTGGATCGCGGTGCTTTCCAGCGGCTCGATGAACCCGCCAGAGAGACCGATCGCGACACAGTTCTTGACCCAGCCGTTGCGCATCCGCCCGATCCGCATCGGAATGACGCGCGGCGTCGCCCCCTTGCCGCTGTCGCCCAGCCAGTCGAGATATTCCGCCGCCGCCTGATCGTCCGTGCGGTGCGCAGAGGAATAGACATAGCCGGTGCCCACCCGGTTATAGAGCGGCACCCGCCAGGTCCAGCCAGCGCCAAGCGCGGTGGAGCGTGTCACGCTTTCGATCCTGTCCGGGTCGGGATGTTCGACCTGCAAGGCCATGGCGCGGTCGTTGGGCAGATAGGCCGAATAATCCAGAAACGGCTCCCCCAGCGCCTGGCTGATGATAAGCCCGCGAAAGCCGGTGCAATCCACGACCATCTCGACGTCATGGCGCCCCGCGCGTTCCAGCATCAGATGGCTGACATTGCCCGCTTCGTCCAGCTCGACCGATTGCACCTCGTCGCGGATATGTTCGACGCCGCGCTTTGTGCAGAACCTTGCCAGCATGCCCGCGAATTTCACCGCGTCCAGATGATAGGCATAGCCGAAACGTTGCTGAAACTCCGGCGCCCCCAGCGGCCGCGCGCCCTTGCAGTGGCGGGCCAGATCGTCATGCGGAGTGATGGACTGGGTGAAATCCATGTCACCATTGCCGAAGCGCAGGAAATATTCGGCCGCATCCACCCCTTCCAGCATCTGGCCATAGGCGAAGGGGTTCACATAGTCGATGCGACGACCCTTCGCATCCCTGTTCCAGTTGCAGAACTTCACCCCCAGCTTGAATGAGGCATTGGTTTCGCGGAA
>DAIOXI010000183.1:0-3034 GCA_036758045.1 Albidovulum sp. | reverse complement strand
GCTCACGTCCCTGTTTCTTGCTTGTTTGTTTTTTGGGGCGCGGTATAGCAGCTTCGCGCCGCTCGCATAAGAGATATGATGCTGAGGCATGGCGGAGCGCCCGCTCCAGTCGCCAACCCGATCGCCGGTCTTGGGGGAAACGACGGAAAGCGGTGCGCGCCGACCAAAGCGCACACCGCTCCCGTACTGCGCGCCGCACCTGTTGGGGATGAGGACAGGGCGCGTCTGGTGCCGCGCCTGCCAGGTGTGAAATGCACCCGACAGGCCCGGCGTCCGGTTTCCCGGAGCTTCCCGTTCCCCCGCAAATAACGGGCTGGTCGGGGTCGCTTGTTCCTGGCCAATGCCACCACTCACGGAACAGCGATCAGAGTGCCTGTTTACCTAGCGTAAGGGAAGTATGAGAATCCTTACCTCGACAGATCGACTCCACCCTTGCGGGGGCCCGCCACCTGACCGCGCGACTCAGTTCGTGGCGATAAATATCTGATTTTGAAAGGAAGCCTTCAGCACCGCCTGCGCCGTCGTTTCCACATCCAGCGCCTCGCGCGCAAGGCGCAGGTGCTTTTCCACCGTCGCAGGCGTCAGCCCCATGATCGTGGCGATGTCCTGCATGGTCTTGCCGTCGCCGACCCATTCCAGCGCCTCGCGCTGGCGCGGGGTGAGCGCGCGGCGGGATGAGGCGAAGGGCATCGAGGTCAGTTTCAGATGGACAAGGTTGTTTGCCACCGTGATCTCGCGCCCGTGTTCGGCCCAGACCTCCTCCACCGCGTCCTGGCTCATGCCGATCCGCGCACACAGCCCGATGGCCCCCTTGGCGCGCACCGACATATCGCGGAAGCTGATCGAATAGCCGGCGGTAACCCCGAATTTCTGGTTCAATTCCACGACCTTACGCTCTGTCGGCGTCAGATCGCCCATCGCCACCACCTGTTGAAGCAACCGCCATGAGGCCGGACCTTCATTCTCCAGCGCCCAGCGGACCATCGGCGCGTGGTTGTAAAGCCCCGACCGGACGAAGGCGTCGATATAGGCCTCATCATGGTTCGACAGCATCAAGAGGTCCTCGGCGCTGCCGAATTGCGTCTGCGCGGTGCGGAACCGGGTGAAGCCGTAAAGCAGCCGGTCGAACCCGTATTCGGCCATCTTGGCCAGGTGGAGCGTCCAGATTTCCTGGATCGTCTTCGCCTCAAGGACACGTTCCATATGGGGAATGAGCGGGCTGATTTCCGTCATAGAAGCCGCCTTCAATCAATACTTGCCTGAGGGGCACCAGTACGCCGCCGGCGGTACACAGACCCGGCGAGTAAAACGAAAAAAACTGTGCCGAATGGCAAAGTTGACATCGCGCATCATAAAGAATCCCCATAGTTATTTGCCACGCTCAGTCTCATCTGTCGAGAGAGTGGGGCGTATGCAGGTGGAAGAGGACCGGAATGGCAAGCTGGGACGTGGTGATCATCGGCGGCGCGGTGACCGGCGCGTCGGCGGCGTGGTGGCTTATGGGGACGGTGCCGGGGCTGCGGGTTCTGGTTGTGGAAAAGGACCCGACCTATGCCCAGGCGGCCACCGCGCTGTCGGTCGCCTCGGTCCGGCAGCAGTTTTCAAACCCGGTGAACGTGGAAATCTCGCGCTTCGGCATCGACGTCATCCGCAACTTCGGTGACTTCATCGGGCCAGAGGGCGGCGTGCCGTCGCTGGGCCTGAAGGAGAACGGCTATCTCTTCCTGACCGGGACCGAGGCGGGCAGGGCGGTGATGGAGGAGATCGCCGCCATGCAGCGCGGCCTTGGCGCCGCGACCGAGGTGCTGGACCGCGACGCCCTTGCCCGGCGGTTCCCCTGGATGAGGCTTGACGACGTCGTCGCGGGCAGCTTCGGCCCCCGCGATGAGGGCTGGTTCGACAATATGGGCCTTCTGAACGGCTTTCGCGCCGCCGCCATCGCCCGCGGCGCGGTCTTTGCCGCCGATGAGGTGGTGGGCCTTGACCGCGAAGGCGACCGGATCACCGGCGTCACGCTTGCCTCGGGTGCCACCCATGCGGCGGGGCAGGTGCTTTGCACCGCCGGGACCGCCAGCACAGGCATCGCCGCCATGGCGGGCATCGACCTGCCGGTCGAGACGCGCAAGCGCACCGTCTTCCTGATCGACAGCCCGAATGCCCGCCATCCCGACGCGCCGCTGATCGTCGATCACTCCGGCATCTACCTGCGCCCCGAACATCATGGCTGGATCACCGCCACGGTCCCCGATCAGGACGGCCCCTGCGACCCCGACGACTGGGAACCCGATCACGCCCAGTTCGAGGAGTTGATCTGGGAACGGCTCTACAACCGCGCCGAGGGCTTCGACGCCGTCAAGGTGCAGCGTTTCTGGACCGGGCATTACGATTACAACCGGCTGGACCAGAATGCGATCATCGGGCTTTGGCCGGGTTACGCGAATTTCTTCATCGCCGCCGGTTTCTCCGGCCACGGGCTGCAACAGGCGCCTGCGGTCGGGCGCGGGCTGTCGGAACTCATGCTCGGCGGGCGCTACAGCACCATCGACCTTTCGCCGCTCTCGCCCGACCGGGTGCTGAGCGGGACGCCGTTTCTGGAACGCGCGGTGGTCTGACGCGATGCGCCCTCAAAGCCCGTTCACCGGCACCTTGAGGTAGGTCTTGCCCTGATCGTCCTTGGGCGGCATCTGACCGGCGCGCATGTTGACCTGAAGCGAGGGGATAATCAGCTTCGGCATCCCCAGCGTCTTGTCGCGCGCCTCGCGCATGGCCACGAACTCCGCAGCACTCCGCCCGCCGCCGATATGGACGTTCTTCGCGCGTTCTTCGGCCACGGTCGTTTCCCAGACGAACGTATCGCGCCCCTCGGGCTTGTAGTCATGGCCGACGAAAATCCGTGTCGCGTCGGGCAGCGACAGGATCTTCTGGATCGAGGCATAAAGCATCTCGGCCGAGCCGCCGGGAAAGTCGCAGCGCGCCGTGCCGTAGTCCGGCATGAAAAGCGTATCGCCCACGAACGCCGCGTCACCGATGACAT
>DAIOXI010000182.1:321-6423 GCA_036758045.1 Albidovulum sp. | reverse complement strand
CCCTGCATCTGCGGATCGCGCCCCGGCATGGCGCCGAACATCACCATGGCGATGCCGTCGTGATCGGCCATCACCACGTTCTGCGCCGGGGCGATGAAATCCTCACCCGCAGCGATCCCTTCGTCGCGCGTCTTGGCCCGCATCAGTTTGATCGCCGAGGTCATGGACCGGTCGGCCCCATCAAGCGCCGTCCAGCTCAGCGCCGCGACATGGTTCGGCGGCGTGATGGACGCAAGGTCGAAATGCGACCCCGGCAGGACCGGGCCATTATCGGTCCAGCGCAGCGTCACCGTGATCGGCTGCGCATCCTTCACGGTGATGATCGACTTGCGGGTGACGAACGGCTTCCACCCCTCGGGCGAGCGGTAGCGGGTCACATCGGCGGGGTCCAGCTCCTCAAGCTTGATGTCCTGATCGTCGGCCCCGGCGGTGGTGATGCCCCAGCCGAGATCGGCATTGCGCCCCGCCAGCACCGCCGGAATCCCAGGTATCGTTGCCCCGATCACCCCGCCCGAGGTCAGTTCCAGCCGCGCCAGATACCAAAGCGAGGGCGCCGAAAGATCGACATGGGGGTCATTGGCCAGGAGCGCCCCGCCGGCGGCCGAACGCGACGGCGCCGCCGCCCAGGCGTTGGAGGCACCGCCAAAGGGTGGTGCCATGCGCGGAAGGAAGGGCAGGGTCTCCGTCCCCAGCGCGGCGAAACTGCGCGGCACATCCGGGACGAGGCTGGCATAGGGGGGCAGGGCGGCGGTGCCCGGCCCGTTGATTTCCGGCATCAGATCCTCGGCCCAGCCGGTATCGAGAAGCGACAACCGCGCGCGCAGGACTTCGGTCGAGATCTGGGTCGAGGCCTTGAAGGCCATCAGCTTCAGGATGGCGAGGCTGTCGGCGGGCTGCCAATAGGAAATCTCGTTGTTGAAGAGGAAGAACTCCGGCGCGCCGCGCCCCTTGGCCTGGCTGTTCACGATTCCGATCCAGGCGTTCACCCCCTTTGCATAGGCCTCGAGCGCGCGCTGCACGTCGGGGTCCTGCGCGGCCACCGATTTTGCCGCCAGCCCGTAAAGGTCAAGCCGCCGCATCAGTTCATCCGTCCTGACCGTCTCGGCCCCGAACACCTCCGAGAGCCGCCCCTGCACCGTCCGGCGCAGGATCGTCATCTGCCAAAGCCGGTCCTCGGCATGCGCAAAGCCCAGCGCGTAATAGACATCCTCATCCGTCGCACCGAAGATATGCGGCACGTCCGCCGTATCGCGGACGATCTCCAGCGGGGCGGAAATCCCCTCCACCTCATAATCGCCGCTGTATTCGGGCAGTGATCGGGAGGCGAAGTAATAGGCCAGCACAAGCGCCGCGACGGTCAGGACCGCCATCGCCACGAAGATGCGCAAGAGCCAGCGAAAAGCGGTCAGCATGGTCGAAGCGCCAGATCCCCGTGAGGCTGCGAAAGGCCGCTGAGGCGCCGCAAGGTGGCGGTTGACGGCCGGGTCAGGGCGGTTAACTAGGACAGTTAGCGAATGGACGCAATGCGCAAGGGGGGTGGCGATGGCGAAGGTGGCATTTCTTGGCTTGGGCGTGATGGGCTTTCCGATGGCGGGGCATCTGGCCGCCAAGGGGCATGAGGTCACGGTCTACAACCGCTCACCCGACAAGGCCCGCCGTTGGGTGGAGAGCCATCCCGGCCGCGCCGCCGCGACGCCCGCCGAGGCGGCAAAGGGGGCCGCGTTCGTCATGGCCTGCGTCGGCAATGACGACGACCTGCGCGCAGTCTGCCTCGGGGATGACGGCGCCTTTGCCGGCATGGGCCCCGGCACCGTCTTTACCGACCACACCACCGTCTCCGCCGCCGTCACGCGCGAGCTTGAGGGCGTGGCCCGCGACAGCGGCATCGGCTTTGTCGACGCCCCCGTCTCCGGCGGTCAGGCCGGGGCGGAAAACGGCGTGCTTTCGGTGATGTGCGGCGGCGCGCAGGCGGATTACGACCGCGCCGAGCCCGTCATCGCCGCCTATGCCCGCATCTGCCGCCTGCTTGGCCCCTCGGGCGCCGGGCAGATGGCGAAGATGGTCAACCAGATCTGCATCGCGGGGCTCGTGCAGGCGCTTTCCGAAGGGCTGAACTTCGCCAGCCGCGCGGGCCTCGACATCGAGGCGCTGGTTGAGGTCATCAGCCAGGGCGCGGCAGGCTCATGGCAGATGACCAACCGCCACAAGACCATGGCCGAGAACAGCTTCGACCACGGCTTCGCCGTCGACTGGATGCGCAAGGATCTGGCGATCTGCCTGAAAACCGCCGACGAGATCGGCGCAAGCCTGCCGGTCACGGCCCTGGTCGACCAGTTCTACAAGGACGTTCAGGCGATGGGCGGGAACCGCTGGGACACGTCAAGCCTCATCGCGCGGCTGCGCAAGCCCGACTGATCCGGCTTCTTCTGTTTGCAAATACTCCGGGTGGGTCCGGGAGGGCAGCGCCCTCCCGGCGGATCGCCCCGGACCAGCTCCGGGGCGAGACCTCAGGGAATGATACGGGTGTTTTTCGTGCCCTTGACCGTCGCCCCGGCGATGAAGCCCGACTGGCCGAAGACGAAGCCGATCACCGGCGCCAGCGAGGTCGTGGTATCCACACCCGCAGCGCCGCCGCGATCGGGCAGGGCGTAAACGACATCCGCGCCCGCTTCCCAGCCATCGGCACGGCGGAAATCGGCCAGCGCCTCGGGCGTCATGAAGAACAGCGCATGGGCATATTGCTGGGCGCCGACCTGTAGGCCCCAACTGGCCTGCGTCGCGGAATAGTAATCCACCGTCACGTCGTTGATCCGCAGCGCGCCCTGGCCATAGGCGCCGCCGAAGATGAATCCGGCCTCGGTCACCAGCGGGATGTAGAGGACACCATTGGCCTTGCCCATCAGCTCTGCCACGCCGGGATAGCGGCTGCGCAGATAATCGCGCGTCGCATCGACACGGGCATCCAGCTTCGCCGCCCCCTGGCTGCCGATCCCGTTGCCGCAGGCCGCAAGCCCCAGCAAGGCGCCGCCCGAAAAGACCATTCCCCTGCGCGAAATCGTGTTCATCTGAAAGCCTCCGCTCTGACCTCGCCCGGCCTCTTGCGGCCGGTTCACCACTATCTATAGGTCAGTCGCCGCACGCTGTCATTACCTGTTGTGTCGGCGCCGGCAACAATTGGCGCGCAGAGCTACCCCTTCAACCGCCGCGCGACCTCGGGCGCGAAATAGGTCAGCACCCCGTCGCAGCCCGCCCGGCGGAAGGACATCAGGCTTTCCAGGATCACCTCATCCTTGACCCAGCCATTCAGGATCGCGCCCTTCAGCATCGCGTATTCACCCGAGACCTGATAGGCGAAGGTCGGCACGCCGAAACTGTCCTTCACCGCGCGGCAGATATCGAGATAGGGCATGCCGGGCTTGACCATCACCATGTCGGCCCCCTCGGCCAGATCGCGGGCGACCAGGCGCAGCGCCTCATCGGCATTGGCGGGGTTCATCTGATAGGTCTTCTTGTCGCCCTTCAACGCGCCCGCCGCGCCCACCGCGTCGCGGAACGGGCCATAGAAGGCGCTGGCATATTTCGCGGCGTAGGACAGGATCGTGACATCCTTGTGCCCCGCGGCCTCAAGGGCCGCCCGCATGGCGCCGATCCGCCCGTCCATCATGTCCGAGGGGCCAAGAATGTCCGCCCCCGCCTCGGCCTGCGCCAGCGCCATCTTGACCAGCGCCTCGACCGTTTCGTCGTTCAGGATGATCCCGTCGCGCACGATCCCGTCATGGCCGTTGGCGTTGTAGGGGTCGAGCGCGATGTCCGTCATCACCGCGATCTCCGGCACCGCGGCCTTGATCGCGCGCACCGCGCGGTTCGACAGGTTGTCGGGGCTCCAGGCCTCTTCGCAGGTCTCGGTCTTCAGGGCCGGGTCGGTATAGGGGAAAAGGCAGATCGCCGGAATGCCCAGGCCCGCCGCCTCTTCGGCCGCGCGCACCACGCCCTCGACCGTGCGCCGCACCACGCCGGGCATCGAGGCGACCTCGATATCCGCGCCCGGCACATCGGTCACGAAAACCGGCCAGATCAGGTCCTTCACGCTCAGCCTTTCCTCGGCGACCAGATCGCGCAGGGCGGCTGATTGGCGCAGGCGGCGGAAGCGCAGGGCGGGGAAGGGGGTGTGAAACGGTGTCATGGGCGCTTTCTCCGTTCGGACAGGCCTTTCGCCTGCCACGGTTTTTGTCCTATCACAAGGGTGGAAACCGCCGCACACGGCGGCTAGCATCGCGCCAAACGCCGCATAAGGCATCGACTTTCCGGGGGCAGGCATTGGAGCCAACACGTTTGATCTTCGAGCTGATCGATTTTCGGTCATTCTCGAACCTCTGGTACTGGATCGCGCTCGCGGTGACCTGGTCCTCGGCCTCGCACTGGGTGCTGGGCATTCCCTATGACATGGTCCTTCGGGCGCGGCGCGTCGGCGGGCAGGCGGAAGTGGACCTGGCCGACATCACCCGCGTCAATGTCTCGCGCCTGCTGTACATCGCCGATGAGGCGGGGCTGATCCTGGTGGCCTTCTGGGCCTTCGGGATGAGTACGCTTCTCCTCCTCGGCTTCGTCTACCATGTGGAGTTCTGCCAGGCGCTGTCGCTGATCCTGCTGCCGATGTCGCTGGTCATGTTCCTCAGCATCCGCGCCGCGCGCCGCATCCGCACCGATGGCGATGCCGGAGAAGCGTTGCACAGGCGGCTGGCGGTGCATCGCCTCACGGTGCAGGTGATCGGCATGATCTCCATCTTCGTGACCGCCTTCTGGGGGATGCTCCAGAACTTCAACATCGCCATCTTCGGTTGACACCGCCGCCGGGCGGGATAGGTGACGCGCATGACCGCAGCCGACCACATCACGCTTTCGGGCGCGCCCGAGGGGTTTGACGCGCGCCTCGTGGCGCGCGAATTGTCGCGCGGCGCCCCGGTCCTGCATGTCGCGCGCGACGACCGGCGGATGGAGGCGATGCGCGCCGCGCTGGCCTTCTTTGCGCCCGACGCGCTGGTCCTGACCTTCCCGGCCTGGGACTGCCTGCCCTACGACCGCGTCTCGCCCAATGCAGATGTCTCCGCGACCCGGATGGCGACGCTGGCGGCGTTGGCGCAGGGCCTGCCCGCGCCGGTGATCCTGCTGACGACGCTGAACGCCGCGACCCAGAAACTGCCCGCGCGCGAGGTGTTGCAGGCGTCCTCCTTCACCGCCCGGGTCGGCCATCGGGTGAATGAGGCGGGGTTGCGCGAATTCCTCGTCCGCATGGGATTCTCGCAATCGCCCACGGTGACCGAACCCGGCGATTACGCCGTGCGCGGCGGCATCATCGACATCTATCCGCCGGGCGAGGGCGGGCCGGTCCGCCTTGACCTGTTCGGCGACGTTCTGGACGGCGCCCGGCGCTTTGACCCGGCGACGCAACGCACGACGGAAAAGCTGACCGCGGTGGAGCTTGCCCCGGTGTCCGAGGTGATCCTGGACGATGCCTCCATCACCCGCTTCCGGCAGAATTACCGCATCGAATTCGGCGCCGCCGGAACCGACGACCCGCTTTATGAGGCGGTCAGCGCGGGGCGCAAACATGCCGGGATGGAACATTGGCTGCCCTTCTTCCATGACCGGCTTGAAACGCTGTTCGACTATCTCCCCGGCGCTTCGGTGATGCTCGACGATCAGTTGACCCCCGCCCGGCTGTCGCGCTGGGAGGGGATCGCGGATCAGTACGATACGCGATTGGAGGCGATGAAGCGCAAGGACCGGCTGGATTCGGTCTACAAACCCTCCGCTCCGGGGCTCCTTTATCTCGATGACGCGGGGTGGGAAGCGGCGATCGTCGGGCATCGGGTTGTGCAGCTTGCCGCCCTGCCGCAGGCCACGGGGCCGGGGGTGCTGGACGCGGGCGGGCGCATGGGGCGCAATTTTTCCGCCGAGCGTCAATTGGAGAACGTCAATCTCTTCAGTGCTCTGGCCGATCATATTCACGCGCGTCAGGCCGAAGGGCAGGTGGTTGTCGCCTCCTATTCCGAGGGCGCGCGGGAACGGTTGAAGGGTCTTCTGGAGGATGAAGAGGTCCAC
>DAIOXI010000182.1:0-311 GCA_036758045.1 Albidovulum sp. | reverse complement strand
GGACGGCAAGGGCGGCCGTTTCCTTACCGTCTGGGCGCTGGAACACGGGTTCGCGGCGCAGGGCCTGACGGTCATTTCCGAACAGGACGTGCTGGGCGAGCGGCTGATCCGTGGCGCGAAAAAACGCAGGAAAGCCGAGAACTTCCTGACCGAAGCTCAATCCCTTTCCCCCGGCGATCTGGTCGTTCATGTCGATCACGGCGTCGGGCGCTACACGGGGCTTGAGACGATCACCGCGCTGGGCGCGCCGCATGACTGCGTGGCGCTGGAATATGCGGGCGGCGACCGGCTTTACCTGCCGGTGGAGAATA
>DAIOXI010000181.1:4859-6450 GCA_036758045.1 Albidovulum sp. | reverse complement strand
CCGGTAAGCGTCGAGGAACGTCTCCTCCCGGCTGTCGCGCAGGGCGAGATAGGCGCGCAGAAGGCGTTCGATGGCGGGGACGATCTCGTCATAGGCAAAGCCCGGCCCGGTGCGCTCGCCCAGCGTCATGTTTTCCCGGTGATCGCCGCCGAGCGTGATCTGGTAGTTCTCCACCCCTGCACGGTCGAGGCCGAGAATGCCGATATGGCCGACATGGTGATGCCCGCAGGCATTGATGCAGCCGGAGATCTTGATCTTGAGTTAGCCGATTTCCTCCTCAAGCCCAAGCTTGTGGAAATGCGTGGCGATTTCCTGCGCGACGGGGATCGAGCGCGCCGTGGCCAGCGTGCAGTAATCCATGCCGGGGCAGGCGATGATGTCCGAGGTCAGGCCGATATTGGCGGTGGCGAGCCCTTGCGCCTTCAGCGCCGCATGCAGCGCCCGGAGATCGGATTTGTGGACATGCGGCAGCACGACGTTCTGTTCGTGGCTGATGCGCAATTCGCCATGGCCGTAGCGGTCGGCAAGATCGGCCAGAAGCCGCATCTGCGCCGAACTGGCATCCCCCGGTGTCGCCCCATGCGCCTTGAGCGAGACGGTGACGATCGCGTAGCCCGGCTGGCGGTGTTCGGTCAGGTTGGTATCGGTCCAGGAGCGGAAGACCGGATCGGCCTTCCGGGCCGTCTCATAGCCGTCCTCGGGCGCGTTGCGGAAGGCGGGCGGGGTGAAGGATTGTTCGATATGTGCAAGAAGCCCGGCATCGACCCCGGTCCATTCCCGCTTGATTTGTTCGAAACGGGCATCGACCGCGTCGCGGAATTTCTCCATTCCGTTCTCGAAAACGGTGATCTTGATGCGCGCCTTGTACTTGTTGTCGCGCCGCCCCATCAGGTTGTAGGTCGACACGATCGCCTCAAGATAGGGCAGCAGATCGGCCTTCTTCAGGAACGGTTTGATCACCTGACCGACCATCGGCGTGCGGCCAAGCCCGCCGCCGACAAGGATTTCATACCCCGTCTGGCCGCCGCCACCACGCACGATGCGGATGCCGATGTCATGCGATTTGGTGACCGCGCGGTCATGCGCCGCGCCGGAGACGCCGATCTTGAACTTGCGCGGCAGGAACTGAAACTCCGGGTGGTCGGTGGACCATTGGCGGATCAGCTCGGCGGTGGGGCGGGGGTCCTCGATCTCATCGGCGGCGGCACCGGCGAAATGGTCGGCGGTCACGTTGCGGATCGTGTTGCCGGAGGTCTGGATGGCGTGCATCTGCACCTCGGCCAGCGCGTCGAGGATGTCGGGCACGTCGGAAAGCTTGGGCCAGTTGTACTGGATGTTCTGCCGCGTGGTGAAATGGCCATAGCCCTTGTCCCAGCGGTCGGCGATCATCGCCAGTTGCCGCATCTGGTCCGAGCGCAGCGTGCCATAGGGGATCGCCACGCGCAGCATGTAGGCGTGAAGTTGCAGGTAAAGCCCGTTCATCAGGCGCAGGGGGCGGAATTCGTCCTCGGTCAGCGCGCCGGAGATGCGCCGCTCCACCTGGGCGCGGAACTGGGCGTTGCGGCTGGCGAC
Source organism: Albidovulum sp. (assembly GCA_036758045.1). GTDB lineage: Bacteria > Pseudomonadota > Alphaproteobacteria > Rhodobacterales > Rhodobacteraceae > Albidovulum. Next base: position 4,878 of record DAIOXI010000181.1, on the reverse strand, counting down.
ATAGGCGGTGTCGAAGTCG
>DAIOXI010000181.1:0-4742 GCA_036758045.1 Albidovulum sp. | reverse complement strand
TTGGGGGTAAAGGCGCGGGCCATGGCGGTTTCCTTCGGCAGGGCTATTTCTGGCCCCAATATAGGAAATTTTTCCCTTTCAGTGCTATACACCCTTGCAGATAAGGAAAAGTGTTCCTCATATGGCGGAAGGCAGAACCCATGTTCCAATTCGAAAGGAAACTGCGAATGTCAGTCCGGCTGGATGAGATGGATCGGAAAATCCTTGCCCGGTTGCAGGAGGATGCGGGCCAGTCGCTTGACGATATCGCGCGCAAGGTGGGGTCGTCGAAGACCCCAGTCTGGAACCGTATCCGCAAGCTGAAGGAGGCCGGGGTGATCGGCCGCCAGACGGTGATTCTGGACCCCGACGCGCTGGGGCTTGAGGCCTGTTTCTTTGTCCTGATCCGCACCAGCGAGCATGAGGCCGACTGGCAGCGCAAGTTCCTGGAAACGCTCAGAAACCGTCCCGAGGTGCTGGAGGCGCACCGGCTGGCGGGGGACATCGACTATATCCTGAAGGTGCGGGTCCAGAACGCGCGGGCCTATGACACCTTCTATCAGGCGCTGATCTCCGAGGTCAGGATCTATAACGTGACGGCGCTTCTGAGCATGGAGGAGATCAAGTCGACGACGATCCTGCCGGTGTGAGGGCGGCCGGGGCGCTGCCCCGGACCCCGAGGTATTTCTGGCAAGATGAAAGAGGTTATGCGGCCCGCACCATCAGGCGCTCAAGCCCGTGGAAGTGGTAAAGGTCGGCGTAGCGCGGCGGTTCGGCAAGCGTGAGGCCGGGCAGGCGGTCGAAGAGGATCGGCAGCGCGGTTTGCAGTTCCAGCCGCGCCAGCGGGGCGCCGACGCAGAAATGCAGGCCGCCGCCGAAGGTCAGGTTGGGCCGGACCGGGCGGCGCGGGTCGAAGCGGGCGGGGTCGTCCCAAAGCTGCGGGTCGCGGTTGGCGGCGGCCAGAAGGCAGCCGATCCGGTCGCCGCGCCGGAAGGTCCGGCCGGAGAATTCGACATCCTCATAGACCCAGCGGGTGAAAAGATGCAGCGCGGGGTCGTGACGAAAGACCTCCTCCACCGTTGCCTCGACGCAGTCGGGGGTCAGGACCCCGGCGCCGTACCCCCGTTCCAGAAGCGCCTTGATACCGTTGCCGAGCGTGTGGACCGTCGCCTCATGCCCGGCGTTGAGCAGGAGGATGCAGGTGGTGATCAGCTCATCCGTTGACAGCTTCACCCCCTCGCTTTCGGCGGCGATGAGGTGGGTGATGAGGTCGTCGCCGGGCGTGCGGCGGCGGTCCTCCACATGGCCGCGCAGGAAGGCCACGAAGGCCTCTGTGGCGGCGACGGCGGCATCCTCGGTCGCGCGGGTGCGGCGGGCCTGATACATGCCGACCATGGCGTTCGACCAGGCAAGAAGGTCACCCGCTCGATCCTCGGGCACGCCGAGCATCCGGGCGATGATGATGACCGGCAGCCTTTGCGCGAAACGGGTCAGGAGGTCGAACTCGCCCGCCGGGAAGGTGTCGATCAGTTCATGGCTCAGCGCCGCGATTTCGGGCGTCAGCGCCGCGATCCGGCGTGAGGTGAAGGCGCGCAGGACAAGCGAGCGCAGCCGGGTGTGGCGGGGCGGTTCAAGCTCCAGCATCGAATGCGCCTCGACCGCGTAGAAGGGGGCGAGATGGGCCGGGACGGGCGTTTGCATTTCTGCCGGAACCTCACGCCCCAGGCGGCGGTCCTTCAGGACGGCGCTGACAGCGGCGGCAGAGGGGGTGCAGATCAGCCCGTAGTCGGCCCATTCGAAGAACGGCCCCGCGGCGCGGGCGCGCTCGTAGAACGGGTAGGGGTTCTGGACGAAACCGGGATCGGTCGGGGGTTGGGTCAGGACGGGCAGGGTCATGACGCAAGGTTGATCCCGGCGCGGGCGGAGTTTCAAGCCCTGAACCGCCCCTGCGCGATCAGTACGCCCAGGATCACGATTGTGGCGCCCGTCGCCTGCGCCCAGTTCCAGGGGCCCCCGGCCATCACGGCAAAGATCATCACATAGAAGGGGGCCGCGTTGATATGCATGCTGGCCACGCCAAGGCCCAGCCGTTCGACCCCGACCAGCCAGAGAAGCTGCGAGATGGCCAGCGAGCCGAAGCCGTAGATCGCCAGTGCGCCAATCTCGGCCAGGCCGGTCCGCGACCAGTCGGTCGGCGCGGCGCCGCTGGCCGCGCTGATCGCCCATGTCAGCAAGAGCACCCCCGCCGCCCCGGCACAGGTGATCGTCGTCCGCCCGAGATTGGACAGCTGCGGGAAATCGACGACGGTGCGCTGCGAGCCCCAGGAGAAGATCGCGACCGAGGTAAAGGCCGCCACCGCGCCCAGGCCCAAGGTGAAGGCCCCGATCTGCGAGAAATAGGCATACATCCCGCCGACAAGGCTGAGCGCCAGCCCGACGATCAGCCGGGCGCGCATGGGGCGGCGGCTATGGACCCGCTCCAGCAGGATGCCGACGACCGGCATGGTGGCGGCGATGATCGCGACGGTGACCGCGTCGGTCCGGCTTTGCGCGAACAACAGCAGATAGGCGCCGATGCCAAAGCCGATGCCGCCGACGAACAGCCCCTTGCGCCAGGGCGCGCCGCGGAGTGCGGCGAGGCCGTCCTGCCGCACCCAGAGCGGCAGCAGGAACGCCGTGGCCAGCACCATCCTGAGCGCGGCCAGCGGCAGCGGCGCGATGGATTTCAGCAAAAGGTCCGCCGCCGGAAAGGCAAGCGCCCAGATCAGCATGGAGGCCATGCAGATCAGGTTGGCCGCCACCATGCCCGAAGGCGGCGGGGCTGGGTCGATGCGAAGGGTCACGCGCGTCCGGGTCCGGTGTCTTGTCGCCCGGACCTTCGCCCGGACCGGGGGCGGGTGCAGGCCCGTCCGCGACACCGCGATGTCGCGGCTGGCCTCAGGCGGCGGAGAGCGCCGTCACGATCTGGCTGAAATCGGCGGCCTTGAGCGAGGCGCCACCCACCAGCGCGCCATCGACATTTGACGTCGCGAAAATCTCCCCCGCGTTCGAGGGCTTGACCGATCCGCCGTAAAGCAGGCGCATGCCCCGCGCCTCGGCCCCGAAACGGTCGGTCAGCGTTTGTCGCATGAAATCATGCACTTCGGCGATCTGGGCCAGCGTCGGCGTGCGGCCGGTGCCGATGGCCCAGACGGGCTCATAGGCGATGACGGTATCGGCGGCGGTTGCGCCGTCGGGGACCGACCCGGCAAGCTGGCGGCCGATGATCTTCAGCGTCGTGCCAGCGTCGCGCTCGGCCTCCGTCTCTCCCACGCAGATGATGCGGATCAGGCCCGCCGCGCCCGCCGCTTCTGCCTTGGCGCGCACATCGGCGTCGGTTTCGCCATGATCGGCGCGGCGTTCGGAATGGCCGAGGATGACATGGCCCGCCCCCGCATCCTTCAGCATCGCGGCCGAGATGTCGCCGGTATGGGCGCCCGAGGGTTTGGCATGGCAATCCTGCCCGCCGACCATGACGGCGCTGCCCTTCGCCGCCGCCGCCATTGCCGCGATCAGCGTCGCGGGCGGGCAGATCAGGATGTCGCAGGCGGCGCCTTTCGTCGCGGTGGCCAGGGCCGCGATCTCGGCCAGGCTGTCCGCCGTGCCGTTCATCTTCCAGTTTCCGGCCGCGAGTTTGCGCATGCCTGCCTCCCTTGCAATGCTTGTAACGCTTCGCGTGCCAGTGAACAGGCAAGCGCGGGATCGTCAAGGGCGGCGTCCGGCAGAAGCCAGTAGGGCATCGCGGTCTTCTTCGCCGGACCCCGCGCATAGGTCCAGCGCTGCCAGCCCTCTTCGGCCACCCTCTCGGCGAAAAGCCCCGCGCCTTTCAGCCAGATCGAGCCATCCGCCTGAAGGATCGCGAAGATCGTGCCATCCGCGTAAATGCACAGCCCGCCCATCATCTTGCGATGGCCGAGCGGCCCGAGCCCGCGAAACAGGTCCAGCGCAAAGGCGATGTCGGCGTCCGAGACGCTCACCCCCTTGCGCCAGCCTCTGGCATGTCCTTGAACTTGATCGATTCCCCGCAGCCGCAGGCCTCGGCGACATTGGGATTGTTGAACCGGAACCCGCTTTCGAGAAGCGAGGTTTCATAGTCGATCTCGGTCCCGAATAGGAACATCTGCGCCATGGGGGCGATCATCACCCGCGCGCCGTCCTGTTCGACGACCTCATCCATCGGCTCGGCCTTGTCGGTGAATTCCATCGTGTATTCCATGCCGGCGCAGCCGCCCTTCTTGACGCCAAGCTTCAGCCCATAGGCCTGGTCGCGCGCCATCAGGCGGGTGATCTGCTGCACCGCGCGGGGGGTAAGCGTCACCGGGGATTTGCCGGGAATGCCGAACATGTCTGTCTCCGTTACCTGACGCTTAATCTAAGGATTTGCGGCGAGGATTCCAAGCGGCGGCAGGGTGCCCATCAAAAGCCGCGTCGCATAGGCGATGAGCAGCGCCCAGCCGAAGGAGGCGAGCGTGCCGATGATGACATATTCGCCCGCGCTTTGATCCTTCGATGTCGTCTCGAACCGCAGGACCGACTTGGCGGCGACCAGAAAGCCGATCCCGGCGGGCTGGTTCACCATGACGAGTATGAAGATCAGGCCGCGCTCCAAGAGGCCGATCAGCGTGCCGCCATTGGTCAGCCCCTTGGGCAGGTCATGGCTGGCCCAGGGCCGCATCAGAAGGCCGACCGCGAAGCCGCCCGCGCGGGTGGCCAGGATCGCCCCC
>DAIOXI010000180.1:2203-6528 GCA_036758045.1 Albidovulum sp. | reverse complement strand
CGAGGCCCCGCGCGAAGAGGCGCCGCGCGCCGCCGAGCCGCGGACGCTGTTCGATGACGATGCCGCGGATGACGATCTGCCGCCGCCGGTCTATCGCCCGGCCAGCGCCCGCCCCGCGCCCGAGACGCTGCATGTCGAGGATGAGGCGGAAAGCTTCGTCGCCCCGCGCCCGCGCGCGCCCGGCACGCCCACGCCCGAGGCGATGGCCCGGCTTCAGGCCGCCGTCAATCGCCAGCCGCAGCCGGGCCAGCAGCGCGCCGCCGCGCCGCAGGCCGCCGCCGGTGGCCCGCACCCGTCGCGGATGCCGGAAAAGCCGCGCTTTGGCATCAACACGCTTCTGAACCGGATGGCCGGTCATGCCGAGGGCGGTGCCGCCCCGGCGCCGCGCCAGCAGCCCGCCGTCCGCCCTCAGCCCAAGCTCAGCTCGTCCTTCGACGAAGATCAGGAGGCCGATCCAGACCAGGAGCGGATCGAAATCCCGGCCTTCCTGCGTCGGCAAGCGAACTGACGCAAGGTTACGGGTGAGGATGAGGGGCCGGAGAGATCCGGCCCTTTTCCTTTTGCATCAACGGGTTGAGCGCCCGCCTGGCGCTCCCGTGCAGGCTTTCGCCGCTTTGCAGCATCATTGTTACATTCCGTTGCAAAGAGTGAGTTGAGATAAAGTCGGACGACCTCTAGGTCATGTCTGCAACAAAGGGGGCCCATCAAGGGCTACAGGCAGACGTGCAGACGACGATCAAATCAGCGGTCAGCTTCTGCGGCGCCGGGCTTCATTCCGGGCAACGGGCGCGCATGACCATTCGTCCGGCCTCGGCCGAATACGGGATCTGGTTCCGCCGGACCGATGTGATCGGTCGCGACCCGATGGTCCCGGCGCGCTGGGATGCGGTGCCGTCGGCCAAGCTTTGCACCCTGATCGCCAATGCCGAAGGTGTCGAGGTTTCGACCATCGAACACGTCATGGCGGCGCTGGCCGGTTGCGGCATCCATAACGCGCTGGTGGAGATCGACGGGCCTGAGGTTCCGATCCTCGACGGGTCCTCCGCGCCCTTCGTCGCAGGCATCCTGTCGCGCGGGGTGCGCGTTCTTGACGCGCCGCTGCGCTGCTTCGAACTGCGTGAGGTGGTCGAGGTGCGTGAAGGCGACGCCTTCGCCCGGCTGGAACCGGCCGAAACGCTTGAGATCGACTTCGAGATCGACTTTGTCGATGCCGCCATCGGCCATCAGCACAAGCACCTCGTCATGGCCAACGGCACCTTCCTGCGCGAGCTTTCGGATTGCCGCACCTTCTGCCGTCAGGCCGATGTGGATTTCATGCGCGACAACGGGCTTGCGCTGGGCGGGACCTATGAAAACGCCGTCGTCGTCGATGGCGAACGGGTCCTGTCGCCGGGCGGGCTGCGGCGCAAGGACGAACCCGTGCGCCACAAGATGCTGGACGCGCTGGGCGATCTCGCGCTGGCGGGGGCGCCGATCCTGGGCCGCTATACCGGCCATCGCGCGGGCCATGCGATGACCAACCGCCTGCTGCGCGCGCTCTTCGCGCGGCCCGAGGCCTATGGCCTGGTCGAATGCGGGCCGGAGCGTCGCCGCCTGTTGCCCGGAAGCAGCATTTCCAAGGCCGATATCCCCGCTGTCGCCTGACGCCTCTGGCGCGCGATTGGCGTTTTGCGCAGGCTATTTATCTGTGCTAGGACGGGGCGAACCGGTTCGGGGCGCGTGGGGAATTACCCCCTCTTCGGACGGGGATAAGGGAAAGCAGAGACGGGGTAGGCAGGTCATGGGTCGGGCCAAATCAACGGCAAATCTTGTCGGCTCGCTGATGCTGGCCATCGTCCTGGCAGGCTGTGCCGGGAGGGGGACCCAGGAGGTCGCCCTTGAAGACATGAACGCCGAGCAGATCTACAAGCTGGGCGAGGCGGAACTGGCCAACGCCAAGCGCCCCGACGGCGCGATCCGCTATTTCAGCGAGGTGGAGCGGCTTTACCCTTATTCCGAATGGGCCAAGCGCGCGCTGATCATGGAGGCCTATGGCTATCACAAGGCGCGCAAGTACGAAGACAGCCGCGCCACCGCGCAGCGCTACCTCGACACCTATCCGGGGTCCGAGGATGCGGCCTATGCCAGCTATCTTCTCGCGTTGTCCTATTACGACCAGATCGACGATGTCGGTCGCGACCAGGGCCTGACCTTCCAGGCGCTTCAGGCGTTGCGTGCGGTGATCGAGCAATACCCGGACAGCGAATACGCCAAGTCGGCGATCCTGAAATTCGACCTCGCCTTCGACCACCTCGCCGGCAAGGAGATGGAGATCGGGCGCTACTACCTCAAGCAGGGGTTCTATTCCGCCGCGATCAACCGTTTCCGCGTGGTGGTCGAACAGTACCAGACGACAAGTCAGACGCCCGAGGCGCTTTACCGTCTGATCGAATGCTACCTCTCGCTTGGCCTCACGGATGAGGCGCAGACGGCAGGGGCGATCCTCGGCCACAACTTCCAGTCGACGACCTGGTATGAGGATGCCTACAAGCTGCTGACCAAGCAGGGGCTTGAGATGAAGGTCCGGGGCGACAACTGGCTGGCCAAGGTCTATCGCCAGGTGGTCAAGGGCGAATGGCTGTGATCGGGGGATGGGCGGATCGCCCATCCTACGGGGTCGGCGGTGCTGCGCGCGCTTGAAATCAGGGACATGCTGCTGATCGACCGGGTGGAACTTGCCTTCCAGCCGGGTCTGAACGTGCTGACCGGGGAAACCGGGGCGGGCAAGTCGATCCTTCTTGATTGCCTGGGCTTCGTGCTGGGCTGGCGCGGGCGTGCGGAACTGGTCCGCGCGGGCGCCGCGCAGGGTGAGGTGACGGCGGTCTTCGATCTGGCGCCGGGCCATCCGGCGCGGGCGGTTCTGGAAGAGGCCGGGCTTGAGCCGGGGGAGGAACTGATCCTGCGCCGCGTCAACAGCGCCGATGGCCGCAAGACCGCATGGGTGAATGACCGGCGCACTTCCGGCGAGGTGTTGCGCGCGTTGTCCGATACCTTGGTGGAACTTCATGGCCAGCATGACGACCGAGGGCTTTTGAACCCGCGCGGGCATCGGGCGCTTCTCGATGCCTTCGCCGGGGCCGATACGGGCGCGGTCCGCGCGGCCTGGGGCGCGGCGCAGGGGGCGCGCAAGGCGTTGGCGGCGGCCGAGGCGCAACTGGCCGAAATGCGGGCCGAGGAGGATTACCTGCGTCACGCGGTGGGTGAACTCGACGCGCTGGACCCGCAGCCGGGGGAGGAGGCGGAACTGGATGCGCGCCGCCGCCTGATGCAGGGCGCGGCGCGGATCCGCGAAGATGTGGCGCGGGCCTATCAGGCGCTGGGGCCGGAGGGGGCCGAGGGGCTGATGGGCGATGCGGCCCGCTGGCTTGACGGGGCGGCGGACAAGGCCGAGGGCGCGCTGGACGAGGCGCTCGGGGCGCTTGGCCGCGCGATCACCGAGTTGGGGGAGGCGGCGCAAGGCGTCGAACGCGCGCTCGATACCCTCAGCTTCGACCCGCATGAGTTGGAAAGGGTGGAGGAGCGGCTGTTTGCGATCCGGGGGCTGGCGCGCAAGCATGGCGTGCAGGCCGACGATCTGGGCGGTTTTGCCGGCGAGTTGCGGACCCGCTTGCAGGCGCTGGATGGCGGGGCTGCGAATATCGGCACGCTGCGGGCTGCGCTGGAGAAGGCGGAGGCCGGATATGACGCCGCCGCTTCCGCGCTGAGCGAGATGCGCCGCAAGGCGGCCGGGCAGCTCGACACCGCCATAGCCGCCGAACTCGCGCCGCTGAAGATGGAGCGGGCGCATTTCGAAACCGTGCTGAGCGCGGGGGAGGCCGGGCCGGAGGGGCGCGATCAGGTCGAATTCACCGTCGCCACCAACCCCGGCGCGCCGTCCGGACCGCTGAACCGGATCGCCTCGGGCGGGGAGTTGTCGCGCTTCCTGCTGGCGCTGAAAGTCTGTCTGGCGCGCGGGCAGGCGGGGCAGACGCTGATCTTCGACGAGATCGACCGGGGTGTGGGAGGGGCCACGGCGGATGCGGTCGGGCGGCGGCTGGAACGGCTGGCAGAGGGGGCGCAGATCCTTGTCGTCACCCATTCGCCCCAGGTTGCGGCACGGGGCGCGCATCACTGGCGTGTGGCGAAGCAGGTGTCGGGCGGCATGACGACATCGACCGTCACGGCGCTGGACGATGGCGCGCGGCTGGATGAGGTGGCGCGGATGCTGTCGGGCGAGAACATCACCGAGGCGGCGCGCGAAGCCGCCCGCGCGCTCCTGTCGGATTAGAACATTCTGGCCCGGTGGA
>DAIOXI010000180.1:382-2193 GCA_036758045.1 Albidovulum sp. | reverse complement strand
GGAAAGCCGCCGATTCCTTCACGGATCGAACATTCACGCCTCGGCGGTGAATTGCGCCGCAGCGATCGCCCAGCCCTGCGGCCCCTCGATCAGAACCGCCGAAAGGATCGCGCCCACGCGGCCCGCGTCAGAGCCATCGGCATTCAGGATACCCGACAGGACGAAGCGCTGCATGACCTGTGCGACCCCCGGCGCAAGATCGCGGTGCTTGACGCGGCCGGTCACCAGCTTGGCCCGCAGGAAGGCGCCCGCAAGTTCGCCCGCGAAGGTTTCGGCAATCGCCTTTTTCCCCTCGGCCCAATGGCCGGTCAGCGACAGAAGGTCCGCATCCTCGGCAAAGAGGTCGGCGATCTGGCGGACGTCGCGCGCCGACCAGGCGGCCGCGAAGGCGCGGGGCAGGTGGTCGGGGGCGGCGACGGTCATTGCGCGACCTCCACCAGTTTGCCGGGGTTGAGGATGCCGTCAGGGTCAAGGGCGCGCTTGATCCGCGCCATGACCTCCCAAGCCTCGCCATGTTCCATCGCCATCAGCTCCTTCTTGCCCATGCCCACCCCATGTTCGCCCGTCATGGTTCCGCCCAGGCGAAGGGCGCGTTCCGCCATGCGGCGGGCGAGCGCCTTGGCGGTTATCAACTCTGCCTCATTGCCGCGTTCCAGCAGCAGGACCGCGTGGAAATTGCCGTCGCCGACATGGCCCAGGATCGGGCCGGGCAGGCCGGATGCCGCGATGTCGGCGCGGGTTTCGGCGACCGCCTTTGCCAGTTGGGACATGGGGACGCAAATGTCGGTGACAAGGCCCATGCAGCCGGGGCGCGAGGCGATGCAGGCGGGATAGGCGCCGTGGCGCATCTTCCACAGGCGGTTGCGGTCCTCAGCCGTCGTGGCCCAGTCGAAATCCGCGCCGCCCATATCGGCCACCACCTCGCCAAAGCGCTGCGCATCCTCGGCGGCGGAACTGGCGGAGCCGTGGAATTCCACCATCAGATGCGGTTTTTCGGGCAGGCGGGTGCCGTTCTGCGCGTTGAAGATGGCCGCCGTCGTTTCATCCACGAATTCGATCCTTGCCATGGGAATGCCCATCTGGATCGTCGCCATCACCGTCTCCACCGCCGCCTCGAACGTATCGAAGGCGCAGACGGCGGCGGTGATCGCCTCGGGCTGGCCGTGAAGTTTCAGCGTCAGTTCGGTGATGAGGCCCAGCGTCCCTTCCGAGCCGACGAAAAGCCCGGTCAGGTCGTAGCCGGCGGCGGATTTGCGCGCGCCGGACCCGGTGCGGATCACGCGGCCATCGGCCAGCACCACCTCAAGCGCCATGACATTGTCGCGCATAGTGCCGTAGCGGACGGCGGTGGTGCCCGAGGCGCGGGTGGCGGCCATCCCGCCCAGCGAGGCATTGGCACCGGGGTCGATGGGGAACATCAGGCCGGTGGCACGCAGTTCGGTGTTCAGCGCCTCGCGCGTCAGGCCGGGCTGGACGACGACCTGAAGATCGCCGGGGCGCACCTCGATGACGCGGTTCATGCGGCTGAAATCGACGCTGATCCCGCCGTGAAGGGCGATCGCGTGACCTTCCAGCGATGTTCCGGTCCCCCAGCCGATCACCGGCAGGCCGTGGCGCGCGCAGACCGCGACCAGGGCTGCGACCTCCGCCGTCGTTTCGGGGAAGGCGACGGCATCGGGGGGCATGGGCGCGAACCAGGTTTCATTCCGGCCATGGTCGGCGAGATCGCCCGCCGAACGGCTGAGGCGCGGGCCGAGAAGGGCCTGAAGTTCGCCAAGGGCCGCGTCGCGCGCCATGGCTCAGCGCCCGCA
>DAIOXI010000180.1:0-354 GCA_036758045.1 Albidovulum sp. | reverse complement strand
GGTGAATTCGATATGGTCAAGCTGGGCGCCGTAGCTGACCAGCGTGATCGGGAAGACCGCGTCATTGCGGGCGCGCATCTCCACCGTCTCGCCGTTCAGGCGGTACTGGACGGGCAGGGCGACGCCACCCGATTCGACGGTCAGGAACAGACCGAAATCGAAGGTGACGGGGTCTGAGCAGACCTCGGGCGCCTGTCCCGGCGTCAGGCGCAGCGCCTCTTCCCGCATGGTCCAGCGCCCGACGAGGAAGACCGGCGGCTGCGGGCGGTAGTCGCCATAGCCGTTCAACTCTCCATAAACCGGCAGGTAGGCGGAAAACCCTTTCGCCTCGCGCAGTTGCACCAGATAGGTGGC
>DAIOXI010000179.1:5981-6536 GCA_036758045.1 Albidovulum sp. | reverse complement strand
GCTGGGGCAGTTGTTCAACCTGCGCAGCTGGCAGGGCATCACCATGGTCGCGGCGGGGGCGGGGGCGGGGATCGCCGCCACCTTCAACACGCCGCTGGGCGCGGTCCTTTTCGCGGTGGAGCTGATGCTGCCGGAATTCAGCGCGCGGACGCTGATCCCCGTGGTTCTGGCGACCGGGACGGCGACCTATGTCGGGCGGCTGGCCTTCGGCATGGCGCCCGCCTTCCTTGTCGCCGCGCATGAACGGCCGGAGCTGTTCGTGCCGCTGTCGGTCGACATGCTGCCGCTTTATGTGATCTTCGGTCTGGTGACCGGGGTCGCCGCGACGATCTTCGTGCGTGGCCTTTACCGGATCGAGGATGTCTTTGACGACTGGAAGGCCAATCCCTACCTGAAGAACGCGGCCGGGATGCTGGCGCTGGGCATCCTGATGTATGTCCTGATGCAGACGACCGGCATGTATCACACGGCAGGCGTCGGTTATGCGACGATCGAGGCGATCCTGACCGGGCAACTGGCGGCGCCGGGCTTTCTGCTGCTGCTGTTCGTGCTGTA
>DAIOXI010000179.1:4790-5971 GCA_036758045.1 Albidovulum sp. | reverse complement strand
CCGGCCGTGTCGACGGCGCCGAGGCGCGAGCAGGTCAGCCTCGCGGCCGGGGCCTCGGGCGGGGTGTTCTCGCCCTCGCTTTTCCTTGGCGCGGCGCTGGGCGGGGCCTTCGGGGCGACGCTGGACCTGATGTTCCCGCATCTGGGCTTTCATTCCGTCACCTTCGCGCTGATCGGCATGGCGGGGATCGTCGGCGCCTCGACCGGGGCGGCGCTGACGTCGATCATGATGCTTTTCGAGATGACGGGCGATTACACCATCACCGTCGCCGCCATCATCGCGGTCGTCGTGGCCATCGGGGTGCGGCGGCGGCTGTCCTCGGATGACATCTACACCATGAAGCTGACCCGCCGGGGCCACCGCATCCCGCGCGAAAGCCGGTCGCATATGTTCGCGATCCGCCACATCAAGGAGATGATGGAACCCGCCGTCGCGGTGATCGAGAAGGCGGATCTGGGCGAGCGTGGCATGGTCGACACCCAGTTGGGGACAGAAAGGCAATATGCCGTCGTGACCGAGGGGCGCAACGTCGTGGGCATCGTCCGCGTCCACCCCGAGGACCCGACCAAGCGTCACGGCCCGCTGATCCATCCAGTCGGCTATGTGCAGGAAACGAGCTTTCTGCAAATGGCGATGACCAACATGGCCGACCGCGACCATGCCGCGCTTCTGGTGCTGCCGGACAAGACCATGCCGCGCCCGGAAAACGTGATCGGCGTGCTGACGCGCGATTCCATCGCCGCCGCCGTGCTGCGCGATTATCGAAGCTGAGCGGTCGGACGGGCGGGGTCAGATCCGCTCGATCGTGACCTTGTCGGGGTAGAAGGCGATATGCCCGGCGATGCGGGCCGCACCCTCATGCGGCGACGGATAGCTCCAGCCTGCGTCGGTGATCGGGCCGCTTTTCGCCGCGATGGTGAAATATTCCGCCGCGCCCTTGTGCGGGCAGGTGGAGGTCGTGCCGCTGGGGTCTAGGAAGGCCATCGCGACATCCTCACGCGGGAAGTAGATGACCGGCGGATAGTCCCCCTCGGTCAGTTCCAGCGCCCGGTTCGATTCGGCCAGGATCGCGCCCCCGGCGCGCACCACCCAGGTTCCGGGGGCGGTACGGATGCGGATATGGTCGGCCATGGCTCTCTCCTTGCTGGGCGTGGGGGGGGGGGGTTTATGAGGGGGGGGGT
>DAIOXI010000179.1:2708-4777 GCA_036758045.1 Albidovulum sp. | reverse complement strand
CCCCCCCCTTATGCCCGCCCGGCATGGCGGTTTCGTATCAAAGCGGCGCCGTCGCGGTGGTCAGCCAGTCGCGCGCCGCGTGGGACAGCCGGGGGGCGATGCGGTCGCGCACCCCGGCGTGATAGGCGTCGATCCAGGCGCGTTCGTCGCCCGACAGGCGGTCCGCGTCGATCAGCCGCCGGTCTATGGGGACCCAGGTCAGCGTCTCGAAATCCAGCATCCTGCGATGGGCATCGCCGCCGGGCAGGTCGGGCGCCTCCTGAACCACGACGAGGTTCTCGATCCGGATGCCAAAGGCACCCTCGCGGTAGTAGCCCGGTTCGTTGGAAAGCACCATCCCCGGTTGCAGAACCACATCCGTCGCCCGGCTGAGCCGTTGCGGCCCTTCATGGACCGACAGGTAGCAGCCGACGCCATGGCCGGTGCCGTGATCGTAATCCTGCCCGGCGAGCCAGAGCGGATAGCGCGCCAGCGCATCCAGATGCGCGCCGCTCAGGCCGCGCGGCCAGCGCAGGCGCGAAATGGCGATCATGCCCTGCAATACGCGGGTGAAGGCGGCCTTCGCCTCGGGATCGACCGGACCGATGGAGACGGTGCGGGTAATGTCGGTCGTGCCGTCCTGATACTGGCCGCCGGAATCGATCACCACGATCTCTCCGGGCCTGAGCGGGCGGTTGGTCTCGCGGCTCACGCGGTAATGGATCACTGCGCCGTTCGGGCCGGTGCCGCAGATCGTCTCGAAGCTGATTTCCTTCAGCGCATTGGTGGCGCGGCGGAAGCCTTCCAGCTTCGTGACCACGTCGATCTCCGTCAGCCCGCAGCCCGGCGCCGTCGCATCAAGCCAGGCGAGGAACTCGACCATCGCCGCCCCGTCGCGCAGATGGGCCGCGCGCATGCCTGCCAGTTCGGCGGCGTTCTTCAGCGCCTTGGGCAGGATGCAGGGATCGGGCGCATGGGCGATGGCAAGGCCCGCCTCGGCCAGTTCCCGCGACACCTCGACCGGCGCGGTGGCGGGATCGACGCGGACGGTGCCGCTCAGGGTCCGCAGCGCGGGCGCGAAGGCCGAGGGCGGGCGGACCGTGACATCGGGGCCAAGATGGGCACGGACCGCCTCGCCAAGCTTTTCCGCCGCGATGAAAAGCGTCACATGGGCCGTGTCATGCAGGATGGCGAAGGCCTGCACGACCGGGTTCCGCTCGATATCCGAACCACGGATGTTCAGCAGCCATGCGATCGAATCCGGCAGGGTGATGATCGCGGCGCTTTGCCCGGCGGCTTTCAGACCGGCGGCAAGGCGGGCGCATTTCGCGGCGGCGCTTTCCCCGGCCAGCGCGTCGGGCTGCACACTGACCGGCCCCAGCGGCGCGGGCGGCCGGTCGGTCCAGATCGCATCGACGAAATTCTGTGCGGCGCAAAGTGTTACGCCGCTGCCTTCAAGTGCTGCCTCCAGATCGGCGATCTCTTTCGCGGTGTGCAGCCAGGGGTCATAGGCGACCTGCCCGCCATTCGGCAGATGCTCCCGCAGCCAGGCGGCGGGCTTCACCTCGTGCCAGTTGACGGGGGTAAAGGCGGCAAGGTCCACCTGCGCCTTGACCTGCGTGCGATAGCGACCGTCGATGAAGACGCCCGCGATCCGGGGCAACACGATGCAGAACCCGGCAGAGCCGGTGAACCCGGTCAGCCAGGACAGCCGCTGATCGGCGGGGGCGACATATTCCCCCTGATGGACATCGGCGCGCGGCACGATGAAACCGTCCAACCCGGCCTTTGCCAAAGCCGCCCGCAGCGCGGCCAGCCGTGGTGGCCCCTGTTCGGGGCGGGAGGTGGTTTCGAATGTCTGGAACATCGGGGCGGCCCTTTCACGAAACGGACGCCCGAGGGGCGTCCGACCGCGTTACCTTGCCCCGAGAGCGGGGGCGGCGCAAGCAAGCAGCCCTCAACTCGCCCGCTTCATCCCCATCACCCGCGCCCGCGCGCGCGGGTCGCTGTCGAACAGGCTCGCCAGTTGCTCGGTCATCGCGCCTGCCAGTTGTTCGACATCGGTGATCGTCACGGCGCGCTGGTAATAG
>DAIOXI010000179.1:0-2698 GCA_036758045.1 Albidovulum sp. | reverse complement strand
GCAGGTGCTTTTCCAGATAGTTGGCGGGGTGCACCGAGAGGGTGGAATCGTCCACCGGAGCGCCGTCGGAGATCACCATCAGGATCTTGCGCTGTTCGGGCCGGCCGATCATCCGCCGATGCGCCCATTCCAGCGCCTCGCCGTCGATATTCTCCTTCAGCAGACCTTCCTTCATCATCAGGCCAAGGTTCGGCCGCGTCCGGCGCCACGGGGAATCGGCGGATTTGTAGATGATGTGGCGCAGGTCGTTCAGGCGGCCGGGCTGCTGCGGGCGGCCCTGTGCCAGCCAGGTTTCGCGCGCCTGCCCGCCCTTCCAGGCCCGCGTGGTGAAGCCGAGGATCTCCACCTTCACCTGACACCGTTCCAGCGTGCGGGCCAGAACATCGGCGCAGATCGCGGCGATGGAGATCGGGCGGCCCCGCATGGAGCCGGAATTGTCGATCAGCAGCGTCACGCAGGTGTCGCGGAACTCGGTATCCTTCTCCACCTTGAAGGACAGCGGCGTGGTCGGGTTGGCGACCACGCGGGCAAGGCGGCCTGCGTCGAGGATGCCTTCCTCAAGATCAAACTCCCAAGACCGGTTCTGTTGCGCCTGCAAGCGGCGCTGAAGCTTGTTGGCCAGACGGCTGACCGCGCCTTTCAGCGGTTCAAGCTGCTGGTCGAGATAGGCGCGCAGCCGTTCAAGCTCCGCCGGTTCGGCAAGCTCCTCGGCCTTGATCTCCTCGTCATAATCGGTGGTGTAGACGGTGTAATTCGGGTCGGCATCGGAATGCGGGGCAGGGGGCGGCGGTTCCAGCGGCGCCTCGCCCTCGGGCAGTTCCGCCTCATCGCCTTCCTCCATGTCGGACATTTCTTCCATGGAGACCTGGGCCTCGGACTGGTCGTCCTGGCTGTCCTGATCCTGTTCGGGCGAGGCGTCGCTTTCGTCCGGCTCCTCCTGTCCGTCCTGGCTGTCGGTGTCCTGTTCCTCTTCCTCGGATTGCGCGTCGTCCGGGGTGTCGTCATCCTCCATGTCGGGGTCGTCGCCCAACTGGTCGCCATAGCCGAGGTCCTTGATGACCTGCCGCGCGAGCCGGGCAAAGGCCGCCTGATCGCCCAGCACCTCCTGGATATGATCCAGCGTGCCGCCCGCCTGTTCCTCCATGAACGGGCGCCAGAGGTCCATGACGTTCTTGGCAGCCCCCGGCATGTCGCGCCCGGTGGCGAGGTGGCGGACGAGGTATCCTGCCGCCTGCGCAAGCGGCGCGTCCTGGGCAGACCGGATGCCGCCATAGCCGCGCCGTTCCGCCTCTGCCCCGATCTTGGCGTCGATATTGCCAAGCGTGCCGGGCATGTCGCGGGCGCCGACCGCCTCGCACCGGGCGGTTTCCATCGCCTCATAGAGGTCGCGCGCCATCTGGCCCTGGGGGGCGTATTTCGCCGCGACCTTTTCGTTGTGATAGCGGTGGCGCAGCGCGAAGGCATCCGCCGTGCCGCGCGCCACCAGCACCTCATCCCGCGTCATCCGGCGGCTGACCTGCGGCAGGCGCATCGTGTCGCCCGCCATGCCCGGCGGATCGACGGAGTAGGAGACCGTCAATTCGGGATCGTCGGCCATCGTCTTGGTGGCCTCGGCGAGCGCCTTCTTGAACGGATCGGCGGGGTTGTCGGAGGGGCGGGTCATTGCGGCAATCAATCACTCTGCCGCGACCGCCGCAAGGGGCTAGGATGTAGGATGGGCAATATTGCCCATCCGGCGGGTAAAGCTTGAATACGGCCAGTCTTCCGGCGCGCCGACAAGGCCATGCTTCACCGGGTTCGTCAGGCAATACTCCATCGCCGCGATGAAATCCGCCTCCCCGCGCAGGGCGTGTTCCCAGAACCGCCGCTGCCAGACGCCACGTTCGCGTTTCCCGGCCTTGCTGGCGCAGGGGCGGAAATCCCCGCCAAGGGCGTGCGAAAAGCGCGCCTTGATGCGCCGCCAGCGTTCGGAATAGTTCACCTCCCCCTCCGGTTCGGTCCAGATCGCATGGAGATGATCGGGCAGGACGACCATCGCCTGACAGGTCACGGGCAGTTCCTGCACGGTGCGGCGATAGGCCTCGCGCAGAAGACCGACATGGTCGATGAGCGTTGTCGCCCCGCGCCTTTGCAGGCAGAGCGTAAAGAAGTAGGTGGCGCCGGGCTGGCGCAGGCGGCGATAGCTGGTCATGCGGCCAGCGTCGCCGCGCGTGGTTAACAGGGCGTGAATTTATCCCGTGGGATGGGCAATATTGCCCATCCTACGTCACCTTATGCTCTGGCTCGCAGCGCTTTCCGGCAGTTCCTCATCAAAACAGCGCTGATAGAACTCGGCCACGGTCTGACGCTCCAGCTCGTCGCATTTGTTGAGGAAGGTCAGCCGGAAGGCATAGCCGATATTGCGGAAGATCTCGGCGTTCTGGGCCCAGTTGATGACGGTCCGGGGGCTCATCACGGTGGACAGGTCGCCGTTCATGAAGGCCGTGCGCGTGAGGTCGGCGACGGTCACCATCTGGGCGATCTGCTTGCGGCCCTTCTCGGTGTTGTAATGCGGGTTCTTGGCCAGCACGATCGCGGTTTCGGCGTCGTGGCTGAGGTAATTCAGCGTCGCGACCAGGCTCCAGCGGTCCATCTGCGCCTGGTTGATCTGCTGGACTCCGTGGTAAAGGCCGGTCGTGTCGCCCAGACCCACGGTATT
>DAIOXI010000178.1:0-6575 GCA_036758045.1 Albidovulum sp. | reverse complement strand
ACTGGCCCACGCCCACCGTCTCGATCAGCACGACGTCAAAGCCCGCCGCCTCGCAATGCGCCACCGCCTCGCGCGTGCGCCGGGCGACGCCCCCAAGATGCGACTGGCTGGGCGAGGGGCGGATGAAGGCGTTCGGATCGCGGCTGAGGCGTTCCATCCGCGTCTTGTCGCCGAGGATCGACCCGCCGGTCCGGGCCGAGGACGGATCGACCGCCAGCACGGCGACGCGCAGCCCCTGCCCGGTCAGCATGGTCCCGAAGGCCTCGATGAAGCTCGACTTGCCAACGCCCGGTTTCCCCGACAGCCCGATGCGCAGCGCCTGCCGCGCGGTACCGAGCGTCGACAGAAGCGCCGCCGCCATCGCCCGGTGGTCGGCCCGCCCGCTTTCCACCAACGTGATCGCGCGCGCCAGCGCCCGGCGATCCCCGGCGGCCACGCCCTCGGCCAGCTTTTCCACGTCCATCGGCGGCTCCGTCCCCTTGCACTGCCCGTTTCTGCCCGCGCGCGGGCGCCGATGTCCAGCCCCCGTTGCCCTTGCGCTGGAAATGGCGCGGCCTTCGGGCGATAAGCGCGGCCATGACCGACAGGCTGCCCATAGACGACGCCTTGCCCGACCTGATCGCCGCCCTGCGCGCGTCGGGCCGCGCCGTGCTTCAGGCGCCGCCGGGCGCCGGCAAGACCACGCGGGTGCCGCTGGCGCTGCTGTCCGCCGGTCTGGCGCAGGGCCGCATCGTCATGCTGGAACCCCGCCGCCTTGCCGCGCGCGCCGCCGCCGAACGCATGGCCGAGACGCTGGGCGAACCCGTAGGCCAGACCGTCGGCTACCGGATCCGGGGCGAGGCGAAGATCACCAAGGCGACGCGGATCGAGGTCGTGACCGAGGGGATCCTGACCCGGATGCTTCAGACCGACCCCGAGCTTTCCGGCGTAAGCCTTCTGATCTTCGATGAATTCCACGAACGCTCGCTCAATGCCGACCTGGGTCTGGCCTTGGCATGGGAGGTGCGGCAGGCGCTGCGCCCGGACCTTGCGCTTGTCGTTATGTCCGCCACGCTGGACGCCGGGCCCGTCGCAGCCCTTCTGGACGACGCCCCCATCGTCACCTCCGCAGGCCGCGCCTTCCCGGTCGAAACCCGCTGGCTGCCGCGCCCCGTGTCGCAGGGGATGCGGTATGAGGGTGCGGTGGCCGGTCTGGTCGCACAGGCGATGGAGGAAACCGAAGGCGGCATCCTCGTCTTCCTGCCGGGTGAGGGCGAGATTCGTCGGGTAGAGACCCTCTTGCGCGCCAGCCTGCCGAAGGACTGCGCGATCCGGCCCTTGTTCGGTGCCATGGATTTCGCCGCCCAGCGCGCGGCCATTGCCCCCGCGCGCGAGGGGCGCAAGGTGGTTCTGGCGACCTCGATCGCCGAAACCTCGCTGACGATCGAGGATATCCGTGTGGTCGTCGATGGCGGACGCGCCCGGCGGTCGCGCTTCGACCCGGCGTCGGGCATGTCGCGGCTGGTGACCGAACGGGTGACGCGGGCCGAGGCGGAACAACGCCGGGGCCGCGCGGGCCGCGTGGCCGAAGGCATCTGTTACCGGCTCTGGACCAGGGGGGAGGAAGGTGGCCTGTCGCCCTTCCCGCCGCCCGAGATTGCCGCCGCCGACCTTGCCGGCCTTGCCCTCGAACTGGCACTCTGGGGCAGCGACGGCGCCGATCTCGCCTTCCTGACACCGCCCCCGGCGCCGGCCCTGGCCGAGGCGCGCGCGCTTCTGGCCGATCTCGGCGCGCTCGACGGCACCCGGATCACCGCCCATGGCCGCAAGCTGGCCGCCCTGCCGGTGCATCCGCGACTGGCCCATATGCTGACCCGCGCAGGGCCAGAGGCCGCGACGCTTGCCGCGCTGATGGAGGAACGCGATCCCCTGCGCGGCGCCCCCGCCGACCTGACCCTGCGCCTTGCCGCCATCCGCGATCCGAAACGCTTTGCCGAGGATCACCCCCAGACGCCCGACCGCGGCGCGATCGAGCGCATTCGCACCGAAGCGAAACGCCTTGCCCGCATGGTCGATCCCACCCCCGTCAGCTTCACCCCGGCGGAGATGGCCGCACTCGCCTATCCCGACCGCATCGGCCTGCGCCGCAGGGGCGAGGCGCCGCGCTACGTCCTTTCCGGCGGCAAGGGCGCCATCGCGGGCGACGGCGACCCGCTGGGCCAGTCGCGCCTGATCGTGGCCACCGACCTTGACGGCGACCCGCGCGAGGCGCGCATAAGGCAGGGCATCGCTCTTCCCGACGCCGCGCTCCGCCGCCTCTACGGCGACCGGATCGCCTGGACCGACATCACCGAATGGTCTCGCCGCGAGGGCCGGGTCAGCGCGCGCAGACAGGAACGCCTCGGCGCGCTGGTCCTCGACGACCGCCCTCTCTCCGATGCCGACCCCGAGGCGCTCGCCCGCGCCGCCTTCGACGGGCTGCGCCAGATCGGCCTGCCATGGACCGACCCCGCCCGCCGCTTCCGCGCCAGGATCACGCTTCTGACGAACGAAGGCGCCGATCTGCCGGATGTCACCGACGACGCCCTTCTGGCCGATCCCGACTGGCTTCTCCCCAGCCTCAGGGGCAAACGGACCGAGGCTGACCTCCGCACCCTCGACCTGACCGAGGCACTGCGCAACCGCCTGACATGGGACCAGCAGCAGTTGCTGGACCGCCTTGCGCCCGCGCTGTACGAAACCCCGCTGGGGCGCCGGATCCCCATCGACTATGACGGCGACCACCCCGCCATCACGCTTCGCCTGCAAGAGTTGTTCGGCGTGACCCGCCACCCGACCGTGGGTCCGAAACACCTGCCGCTGCGCGTCACGCTGCTGTCCCCGGCCGGGCGCCCGATCCAGACCACGCTCGACCTGCCCGGCTTCTGGGCGACCTCCTATGCCGATGTCAGGAAGGACATGCGCGGCCAATATCCCCGCCATCCCTGGCCCGAGGACCCGACGGCCCACGAACCGACGCTGCGCGCCAAGCCGCGGGGCACCTGATCTCAGCGCTTGTGGATCACCGCCACCTGATCGCGCCGTGTCTTTGTGTAGCACGCCTGAAAGACGAAACAGCCCGAGATCTCCGGTGCCAGCGCCTCGAACTCCGCCTGCACGGCCGGATCGGCATGAACGAACTTCCGCGCCTCGGAAAAGCCCCGGAAGAGCGCCGCCGTCTTGGTGATGCCGGGCTTCTCATAGGCCTCGGGCTGCCAGCGCAGATCCTCGATCACATAAAGCCCGCCGGGCTTCACCTTGGAAAACAGCTCAAGAAACCCGTTCTGCTGGTGGTGCGAGGCATGGCTCGCATCGTCGATGATGATGTCGAAGGCAGGCATACCCGCCGCCGCTTCGGCAATCGCCGCGCGGCTGTCCATGTCGCAGCGGTGGAAGAAAAACCGATCCGCCTCGAACCAGGAAAAATCCGACACGTCGAGGCCGTGAATACGCGCCTTGGGGAAATATTCCAGCCACATGCGCACCGACGGCGCATCGGTCGTCTTGCGGTCGGCGCTGACGCCATGTTCCGGCCCGCCGATCTGGAGGCCCATTTCCAGAAAGTCGATCTCCCGCTCCCGGTAGGGCAGGAACAGCATCTGGTAAAGCTCGGTATAGCGGTGCTTGCGCGATCCCTTGTCAGAGCCATAGCGATCCGCCAGATCGGTCAGATTGGGCAGCGCCGCGCCCGGCCCCTTCGTCTTCACCATCATTGCCCCCTTACCGCACCGGCCGTTTCGCGCACCCTAGGCGCCCGGCGCGCGCAAGCCAAGCACCGCCGGTCTTCTTCGTTGCCCATATACTCCCGCCGGAGGCAGGCCCGAGCGGCCCGGCCCTGGCCGGGCGCGAGACAGGGATCTTGCGCGCATCGCGCGCCCCGCCGGATCAGACGCCCAGACACCAGCGCATCACCGCCTTTTGCGCATGAAGCCGGTTCTCCGCCTCGTCGAAGATCACCGAATGCGGGCCATCCATGACCGAGGATGTCGCCTCGTCATCGCGATGGGCGGGCAGGCAGTGCATGAAAAGCGCGTCCGGCTTGGCCAGGCTCATCAGGTGGTCGTTCACCTGATAGGGGCGCAGCTGGTTGTGCCGCCGTTCCCGCGCCGATTGCGGGTCGTGCATGGAAACCCAGGTATCGGTGACGACAAGATCGGCGCCGTCCACCGCGCGTTCGGGGTTGCGGTCGATGGTGACCGGATGCCCCTTGGAGGCGGCGAAATCCAGCCACGCCTTCTCTGGATCAAGCGTTTCCGGCCCGGTAAACGTCAGGTCGAACCCGAACTGTCCCGCCGCATGGGCAAAGCTTGCAAAGACGTTGTTGCCATCGCCGGACCAGACCACCTTCTTGCCCGCGATCGGGCCACGATGTTCCTCATAGGTCATCACGTCGGCCATGATCTGACAGGGATGGGTCCGGTTCGTCAGCCCGTTGATGACCGGCACATCGGCGTATTCGGCCATCTCCAGCAGCGTCTGCTCCTCGAAGGTGCGGATCATGATGAGGTCGACATAGCGCGACAGGACCCGCGCGGTGTCGGCGATGGTCTCCCCATGACCCAGTTGCATGTCGGCGCCCGACAGCACCATGGTCTGCCCGCCCATCTGACGCACGCCGACATCGAAGGAAATCCGCGTCCGGGTCGATGGCTTCTCGAAAATCAGCGCGACCATCCGGCCTTTCAGCGGCTGCTCGTCATCGGGTTCGCCCTTGGGGCGGCCGCCTCTGGCATCCTTCATCGCACGGGCATTGGCGATCATGCCCCGAAGCGCCTCTGGGTCGGTCTTGTGGATATCGAGGAAACTGTTCATTACGGTCATCTTTCTCATCTCATCGGGACTTGCGCCCCCGATCCTGCCCCGTGGGCATCAGGCGGCGGATGCCGCGGTTTCGATCTGGCTGGCGGCGGTGTCGAGCCGTCGCAGCGCCTCGCCGATCTCCTCCTCGGTGATCGTGAGGGGCGGCAGAAGGCGCAGCGTGTTGTCGGCGGCGGCAACGGTCAGGACATGGGCGTCATAGCCTGCCTTCACCACATCGCCCGGTGCCACCTTGCATTTCAGCCCCAGCATCAGGCCCTGCCCGCGCACCGCCTCGAAGACCGAAGGATGCGCGGCGACCAGCCCTTCGAGCTTTTGCCTGAGAAGCGCGCCCTTGCGGTTGACCTCGGCCAGGAACTCCGGGTCGGCGATGATCTCCACCACTTTCGCGGCAACGGCGCAGCCAAGGGGGTTGCCGCCATAGGTGGACCCATGGCTCCCCGCGCCCATGCCGGAGGCGGCTGTTTCCGTCGCCAGCACCGCGCCGATGGGAAAGCCCCCGCCGATACCTTTCGCGACCATCATGATGTCGGGCGTGACGCCTGCCCATTCATGCGCGAAAAGCCGGCCCGTGCGGCCCATGCCGCATTGCACCTCATCAAGGATCAAGAGCGCGCCGGTGTCGTCGCACAGCGCGCGGATGCGCTTCAGTTGATCGTCGCTGAAAGGCCGGATGCCGCCCTCGCCCTGGATCGGTTCCAGCATCACGGCGCAGGTCTCATCGCTGATCGCGGCTTCCAGCGCATCGACATCGCCGAAGGGCAGCTGCCGGAAGCCCGGCATCAGCGGGCCGAAACCCTTGACCATCTTCTCCGACCCCGCCGCCGCGATGGCGCCGGTGGAGCGGCCATGGAACGCGCCCTCGAAGGTCAGGATCTCTGCCCTCGGCGCGCCTTTGTCATACCAGTACTTCCGCGCCATCTTGATGGCGAGTTCCGCGGTCTCGGTGCCCGAATTTGTCACAAAGACCGTATCGGCGAAGGTGTTTTCGGTCAGAAGGTCCGCCAGCCGCTGCTGTTCCGGGATCTGGTAGACGTTCGAGACATGCCAGAGCTTGCCCGCCTGTTCGGTGAGCGTTGCCACCAAGGCAGGATGGGCATGGCCCAGCGCATTCACCGCGATGCCGGAACCGAGGTCGAGGTATCGCGTCCCGTCCTTCTCTATCAGCCAGGAACCTTCGCCCTTCACGAAGGACAGGGGCGCGCGGTTATAGGTCGGAAGAACGGTCGGGATCATGGGCGTACTCCGCAGGAAGAAGGCCAAGGGGTGCCTTACGGGATGAAGACTGTCAATGTTCGAGGGAGGTGTGGCCGGGCCACGGGCGAACGGACGTCAGGCGCGGGTGCGGCGGCGTCGGGGACGGGCGTGAAGGCGGGTCCGGTTCGTCATGCCCCGCCCATAGCGGCAAAGCCCTCGCCTGTCCATCGCTTTCCGCGCCCGGCCCTTCCCTTGCGGCAATCGGCCCCGCCAGGCCCAGACGGGTTGCCAAAGGGAGGCCGAAGCTTGTATCTCATCCCGTCCCATCTAGAATGGGGACGAGATTTCCCGGACCCCCGGCATGGGCAGCGCCCCCGGACATGGGTCCCAGACCCGAGGAACGATCATGTCCTGGACGGATGAACGCGTCGAGCTGTTGAAGAAAATGTGGTCCGAGGGCCAGTCGGCCAGCCAGATCGCCAAGGAACTGGGCGGCGTGACGCGCAACGCGGTGATCGGCAAGGTTCACCGTCTGGGTCTGT
>DAIOXI010000177.1:3748-6578 GCA_036758045.1 Albidovulum sp. | reverse complement strand
ACATCATCTTGGCCCGGTCGCCCCGGCAATCGGCGCGCTTGGTGACGAAATTGTAGATGCCGCCCTTGCCCTCCTCGTCGCCGGGGAACCAGTTCTGGACGGTGGAATATTTCACCTCGGCATCGTCCAGGATCACGATCTCCACCACCGCCGCATGAAGCTGCGCGGTGTCGCGCTTGGGCGCGGTGCAGCCTTCCAGATAGCTGACGTAAGACCCCTTGTCGGCAATGATGAGCGTGCGCTCGAACTGACCGGTATTCTCGGCGTTGATGCGGAAATAGGTCGAAAGCTCCATCGGGCAGCGGGTGTTCGGCGGGATATAGACGAAGGACCCGTCGGAAAACACCGCCGAATTCAGCGTGGCGAAGAAATTGTCCGACTGCGGCACGACAGAACCCAGATACTTCTTCACCAGGTCGGGATGCTCGCGGATCGCCTCGGAGATGGAACAGAAGATCACCCCGGCCTTGGCCAGTTCCGCCTTGAAGGTGGTCCCGACGCTGACGGAATCGAAGACCGCATCCACCGCCACCCGGCGGGCATCGGCCGGGGCCGCCTCGGCACCTTCCACACCTGCCAGAATCATCTGCTCCTTCAACGGGATGCCAAGCTTTTCGTAGGTCGCCAGGAGCTTCGGATCGACCTCGTCCAGCGATTTGGGCTTTTCCGCCATGCTCTTCGGCTTGGCGTAGTAATATTGCGACTGGTAGTCGATCCGGGGATAGTCGAGCATCGCCCAGCGCGGCTCCTCCATCTCCTTCCAGCGGGCAAAGGCCTTCAGCCGCCAGTCGGTCATCCACTCCGGCTCGCCGTTCTTGGCCGAGATAAGCCGCACGATGTCCTCGTTCACACCCATCGGCGCGTATTCGGTCTCGATCTCGGTGTACCAGCCGTATTTGTAGGCGCCCATGTTCTGCACGGTTTCCACCGTCTCGCGGTCGACGCCGTCGCGCACTTCGATCTGGGCGGTCTCGTTCTTGTCCAAAGCCATCGCCTTCCCGTCTGTCATATCCGTCGTCATATCCGCCTCATGCCGCCCGTGCCATGTGCCGCGCCCGCGCGGCCAGCCAGGCGGCCGCAAAGCGGTCGAGGTCCTCTTTCGCCGTCGCCGGCCCGATGGAGACCCGGATCGCCGAAGCCGCATCCCGTGCGTCATAGCCCATCGCCTGCAACACCCGGCTGGCCTTCACCTTGCCCGACGAACAGGCCGACCCGGCCGAAACGGCGAAGCCCGCAAGGTCCATCTGCATGACCTGCGTCTCCCCCTTCCAGCCCGGCGTCAGGATGCAGGAGGTATTGGGCAGACGCGCCCGGTCCCGCCCTACAAAGATGGTGTCCCCGGCCTCTGCCGCAAGACGTGCCTCCAGCCCGTCGCGCAGATCGGCGACGCGGCGCCACACGCCATCGGCCAGATCGCGCGCCGCCGCCGCCGCCGCGGCACCGAACCCCGCGATCCCGGCGACATTCTCGGTGCCGGACCGCCGCCCCATCTCCTGCCCGCCGCCGGGGCGCAGGGGGGCGATCTCCACCCCCTCGCGCACGATCAGCGCGCCCACGCCCTTCGGCCCGCCGATCTTGTGCGCCGACAGGATCGCGAAATCCACGCCCGACCAGCCGAAGGCAAAGGGCACCCGCCCCACGGCCTGCACGATGTCCAGCAGCACCGGCCGATCCCGCGCGGGAAGCTCCGCCAGCACCCCGGTCTCGCTATTGGCCAGACCCAGCGCCAGAACCCCTCCTGTTCCCTTGGCATGGACCTGAAGGCAGTCATGCGCCGTCGTCTCCACCGTCACCGCGTCGAAGCCCGCCAGAACCCCGGCCGCCTCGGTCGCACCAGAGGTAAACACGACCTCCCTGGCCTTGCAGCCGACGGCCTCGGCCACCTCTTCACGCGCGCGCTCGATCAGCTTCTTCGCCGCCCGCCCCTCGGCATGGACCGAGGACGGGTTGCCGGTCAGATCGAGCGCCGCAACCATCGCCGCCCGCGCCTCTTCCCGCAAAGGGGCCGTCGCGTTCCAGTCGAGGTAAACCCGCCCGCTCACGCCACCCCCTCCTTCTCCGTTGCCGCAATACTCCCGCCGGAGGCAGGCCGAGCCGAAGCCGCAAGGCGCAGGCGAGAGGAAAAGCGTGGCGCGGAACGCGCCGCGATATGGTAACGGGGCCTCATTCGTCCACCACCGTGAAAAGCGCGGGCACCGCCGGGCAGGGCTTCAGCCCGTTGCCGATCACATCGCCAAGCGTCGTCTGGTGCAGGAAGACATAGACCTGCGCCGACAGCCCTTCCCAAAGCCGGTTCGTCATCGACTGCGCCCGGCTGCCGGAAACCCCGCCATGCGCGCCCGCGCCGGTGTGCAGCGCATTGACCGTCTCATCGACCGCCTCCAGCACTTCGCTCACCCGGATCTCGCCCGGCAGCCGCGCAAGCTTGTAGCCGCCCCCCGGCCCGCGCACCGATTCGACCAGCCCGGCGCGGCGCAGCTTGACGAACAACTGCTCCAGATAGGGCAGCGATATGTCCTGACGGCGGGAGATTTCGGCCAGCGAGGTCAGCTGATCGTCCCGCACCGTGGCCAGATCGGCCAGTGCCACCATCGCATAACGGCCCTTCGTCGACAGTTTCATGCGCTTTCAGCCCCGCAAAGACATTGACGCCGGGGGGATGGCCGCTTAACTCCAATCCACCCGGACACCGGCCTCGCGCCGGTATTTAGAACTGTTCTAGGGTGCCTGAGCAAATCAGTCAAGAATGGCGCGGCCATTTTGATCCCGATTGCCCCGGCCCCGCCGCAAAGAAGGCAGGCGATGCACGAAGTGATATTCTCCGGCCCCG
>DAIOXI010000177.1:0-3687 GCA_036758045.1 Albidovulum sp. | reverse complement strand
ACCATGTATAACCGAGTCGTTCACCGGCTGCACTATGCCTTCCACGAACTCGGCTTCACCGTGCTGCGCTTCAACTTCCGCGGCGTCGGGCGCAGCCAGGGCGAATACGATCAGGGCGTGGGCGAACTGTCCGACGCGGCCTCGGCGCTCGACTATCTTCAGGCGCTAAACCCCAACTCCAAGCATTGCTGGGTCGCGGGCTTTTCCTTCGGCGCCTGGATCGGGATGCAGCTTCTGATGCGGCGGCCCGAGATCACCGGCTTCATCTCGGTCTCTCCGCCCGCGAACATGTATGACTTTTCCTTCCTCGCGCCCTGCCCCTCCTCGGGTCTCATCATCAACGGCACCGCCGACCGCGTCGCGCCGCCGAAGGATACGGTGAGCCTTGTGGGCAAGCTGCGCGAGCAGAAGGGCATCACGATCACCCATGAGCAGGTCGAGGGCGCGGGCCATTTCTTCGAGAATGACGAAGACCACATGGCCCCGATGATCGCCACGGTGCAGGACTATGTCCGCCGCCGCCTTGGCGAACAGACGCGGTAACGCCATGGCCACGACCGAGGAACTTGGGATCCGGCTGGCCGAGGACGTGCTGAAGGCGGTCGCCGAAACCGGCGACGACAGCCTCGTCAATGAGGTCAACAAGATCGTCGAGGCCGCTTCCTCGGCCTTGCAGGAGGCCTATATGGCCGCGATCCGCGCCCAGCGCGCGGAAAGCAAGGCCCGCGCCTTCCTCAACCAGCGCCTCAAACGCGCCCGCGCGGCGGCACAGCCGCAGAAGACGGGATGAGCGCGCCGGGCGATGCCGACACCCGCCTTTCGGCCCAGTTCGCCTTCCTGAACGAGGCGGACCGGCTGAAACAGGTGCTGCGCGCCACCACGCTTTGCGACGGGTCGCGGGCGGAGAATTCGGGCGAACACAGCTGGCATCTGGCGCTTTATGCCCTGGTGCTGGCCGATCAGGCCGGGCCGGGGGTGAATATCGACCGGGTGATCCGCATGCTCTTGCTGCATGACCTGGTGGAAATCGACACCGGCGACGTGCCGATCCATTCCGCCAACGGTCAGGCCCATGGTTCGGCCGAGGTGCAGGCGGCCGAGGCAGCGGCGGCGGACCGCATCTTCGGCCTGCTGCCCGGCGACATCGGCGCGCCGCTGCGCGCGCTCTGGGAGGAATTCGAGGCGGCGGAAAGCCCCGACGCGGTCTTTGCCAAATCGCTCGACCGGGTGCAGCCGGTGTTGCAGAACATCGAAAGCGGCGGTGGAAGCTGGATCGCCTACAACGTCACCCGTGCGCAGGTCGAGGCCCGCGTGGGCGCCAAGGTCGCGCGCGGTGCGCCGGGGCTCTGGGACTGGGTCCGCGACAGGCTGGACGGGTTCTTTCCCGACTAACGCGTTTCGGGTTTGCGTTGAGAGTGTAAGTATTGGAATTCGAACGAAATAAGTTCAAGTTCCGAGTTAGTGCAAACCCGAACGGTTCTAGGTCAGCCGGGTCGTGCTGTAATCGCTCAGCCCCGCCAGATCGAACCGGTCGAGATCGCCCGCCAGCGATGCCAGCGTCTTCGGCCGATAGGGCCGGCCCCGCCAATCCGCAGGCAGGTCCGCGCAGCGCCAGCGGCCGACGGCCGGGTGGGCGACCATGTCGATCCGCTCCGGCCCGACCCGTGCCTTGCCGGTCAGGCCCAGGACCTTCTGGAACAGCGTCTTGCCCTGCGATTGGTTGAAGACCGGGCCGAGCAGGTCGCACGCCCGGCGAACCGCCTCAAGATCCTCAAGCCGCAGGTCCAGCCCCGCCATCCGCGCGCCGTTCGCGACCCAGAGAAGCGCGATCCCCGAGAGGCTGACGAGATCGCCGCCGCCGCCCACCGCGCCATGGACGCCCGCGAACCATTCCTGCCGGTAATCGCCGCCGGGCCGGGCGGCGCGCAGCTCGGGCAGGTTGGTCCAGAGCGTCGGCACGAAAGGTCTGCGCATCTCGTCCACCGCGACAGCATGGCGGGCGGAGTGGACGAGGCTGGACAGGTCGGTGTCATGAAAGCGGTACTTGCGGTTCAAGAGCCGCGCCGGAAGCCCCCAATGGGACGGGATACCCAGCGCGCCGACCGTATCCCAGACGCCAAGATAGCTGACCGCGAAGGGATGCCCCTCGGGATGGCCCCCGGCCCTGCGCCAGGCGGCCTCCGCCGCGCTGGTAGTCAGGTCGGGAGAGACGCGCAGGCGAAATGCCATGCTCTCCGCGCTGTCGGGTTTGGACTGCTCGGCCCGGTCGCGGTAATGGTCGAAACAGGCCCGCACCAGCTTGGCCGAGGGGCGGCGCGGAAGGCCGCAATTGCGGATCAGCCCGACAAGCGAGCGCGCCGTATAGGCGCCGCGCGAAAAGCCGAAGACATGGACCTCATCCCCCGGCTCGTAGTGCTTGCCCAGATGCAGGTAGGCCGTGGCGATCTTGTCGTCGAGGCCGAAGCCCATCGCCCCGCCCGAGATCTTTTCGTTCAGCCGCTCCAGCCAGCCGCCGCCCTCGGGCACGCCGACGCCCTGAAAATAGAGCGTGACCTGCCGGGTACCGTCCGCGCCCACCGGCGGGACCATCATTGCCATCCGCCGCACATTCGTCGGATGGGGCTGATCGGCGCTGTTCCAGGTACCGTCGCAAAAGACCGCAATCCGTTTCATGGTAATGCCTCGCCAATCAAAACCCGTTCAAATGCCGCCAGTGTCCCCCCACCGCGCCCCCAGAGCAACCAACTCCAGCCAGGAGATTTTCAGTATACCACCGCATACCATCTTTCATCGCGCGCCGGATTGGTCTATGACGCGCGCCAGAGAGTCACCCCGAAACGGAGAAGCGAATGTCGAAGATCAAGGTAGCAAACCCCGTCGTCGAACTCGACGGCGACGAGATGACCCGGATCATCTGGGACTTCATCAAGAAGAAGCTGATCCTGCCCTATCTCGACATCGACCTGAAATATTACGACCTGGGCATCGAGGAGCGCGACCGCACCGACGACCAGATCACCGTGGACGCGGCCGAGGCGATCAAGACATACGGCGTCGGCGTCAAATGCGCGACCATCACACCCGATGAGGCGCGGGTCGAGGAATTCGGCCTGAAGAAGATGTGGAAATCGCCGAACGGCACGATCCGCAATATCCTGGGCGGCGTGATCTTCCGCGAACCGATCATCTGCAAGAACGTGCCGCGTCTGGTGCCGGGCTGGACCCAGCCGATCGTCGTCGGCCGCCATGCCTTTGGCGACCAGTACCGCGCGACCGATTTCCTGTTCCCCGGCAAGGGCAAGCTGACGCTGAAATTCGTCGGCGAAGACGGCACGGTGATCGAGCGCGACGTGTATGACGCGCCCGGCGCCGGCGTGGTCATGGGGATGTACAACCTTGACCAGTCGATCATCGACTTTGCCCGGTCGTCGATGAACTACGGCCTCATGAAAGGCTGGCCGGTTTACCTCTCGACCAAGAACACCATCCTCAAGGCCTATGACGGCCGCTTCAAGGACCTGTTCCAGAAGGTCTATGAGGAGGAGTTCGAGGAGAAGTTCAAGGCGGCGGGCATCCACTACGAACACCGCCTGATCGACGACATGGTGGCCTCGGCGCTGAAATGGTCGGGCGGCTATGTCTGGGCCTGCAAGAACTATGACGGCGACGTGCAGTCCGATACCGTGG
>DAIOXI010000176.1:2106-6658 GCA_036758045.1 Albidovulum sp. | reverse complement strand
GAGACCAACTACGAAGAGAAGCTGAAAAAGAAGATCCGCACCTCGGGCGGCGCCAAGGGGACCGTGTTCGGCGCCCTGATGGAGCGCTTCGAGGAAAACGCGCTGCCGCCCGACGACGCGCTGCTGGGCGCGGTTCTGGTCAAGCTGTTCGCCGACCGCCAGCTTCAGGTGGCCCCCGGCTTCATCCGCTGGCTGGTGCGGCGCATCGACCGCTCCTTTGCCACCGCCCGCGCCGTCGTGGCCGCCCTTGACGCCGCAGCACTGGCCACGAAACGCCCGATCAACAGCAGCCTTGCCGCCACCCTTCTCGACAGCGACGGCAAGGTCGCGCCATGATGGGCCCGACACCCCGGCCCGCGTGTGAGAGAGTAGCGAGCATCCGATGACACAGGCAGATTTCCTCAAGGCCCCCTTTCCCACCCCGGCGTCGCTGCCGAAACTGGACTGGACCGGCCCGCACCGCTTCTTCAACCGTGAACTCAGCTGGCTGGCCTTCAACTGGCGGGTTCTGGACGAGGCGCGCAATCCCCGCGTGCCGCTTCTGGAACGGGTGCGGTTCCTGTCGATCTCGGCCACCAACCTCGATGAATTCTACACCGTCCGCGTCGCGGGCCTGCGCGAGTTGACGCGCGAGGGGACCACCGTCTGTTCCGATGACGGTCTGTCGCCCGCCGAACAGCTCAAGCGCATCAACGCCGACGCGCGGCGCCTGATGCAGGTGCAACAGACCGTCTGGAACAAGCTGAAGCGCGAACTGGAAAGCGCCGGGATCGCGCTTCTGACCCGCGCGAAGCTGACCAAACGCGATGAGGAATTCCTGTCTACCTATTTCATGAGCCAGGTCTTCCCGGTCCTTTCGCCCCTGGCCATCGACCCGGCCCACCCCTTCCCCTTCATCCCCAACACCGGCTTCTGCCTTGCGCTGGAACTGGAACGCGGCGACCGGCGGCGGTTGCAGGCGCTGCTGCCGATCCCGCAGCAGATCGCCCGCTTCGTCGCCCTGCCCGGAGGCAAGCGCTTTCTCCCGCTTGAGGAATTGCTGCTTCTCCATCTCGGCTCTCTCTTCCCCGGTTACCGCGACACCGGCCATTGTGCCTTCCGCGTCCTGCGCGACAGCGACATCGAGGTCGAGGATGAGGCCGAAGACCTTGTGCGCGAATTCGAAACCGCGTTGAAACGCCGCCGCCGGGGGCAGGTGATCCGCATGAAGATCACCGCTGGCGCCCCCGAAGGCCTGCGCGCGCTGATCATGGAGGAACTTGGCGTCAGCCCCGATGAGGTGGTCGAGGTCAAGGGCATGGTCGGCGTCGCCGATCTGAAGGAACTGGTGCTGGACAGCCGCCGCGACCTGCAATGGCCCGCCTTCACGCCCCGCGTGCCGGAGCGCGTGCAGGACCATGACGGCGACATGTTCGCGGCGATCCGCAAGAAGGACATGCTGCTGCACCACCCGTATGAGACCTTCGACATGGTCATCCGCTTTCTCAATCAGGCGGCGACCGATCCCAATGTCCTCGCGATCAAGCAGACCCTCTACCGCACCTCGCATGACAGCCCGATCGTCGCGGCGCTCTGCGACGCCGCCGAAAGCGGCAAGTCGGTGACGGCGCTGGTGGAGTTGAAGGCGCGCTTTGACGAGGCCGCGAATATCCGCCAATCCCGCAGGCTGGAACGCGCGGGCGCGCATGTCGTCTATGGTTTCATGCGCTACAAGACCCACGCCAAGATGTCGGTCGTCGTGCGGCGCGAGGGCGACAACCTTGTGACCTACAGCCATTTCGGCACCGGCAACTATCACCCGATCACCGCGCGCATCTATACCGACCTGTCCTTCTTTACCTGCGATCCGGCGCTGGGGCGGGATGCGACCAAGGTCTTCAACTACCTCTCGGGCTATGTGCAGCCAGAGGGGCTGGAAAACCTTGCCATCTCTCCGATCTCGCTCAAACCCCGCCTGCTGGAGCTGATCGCGACCGAGGCCGATCATGCCCGCGCGGGGCGGCCGGCGGAAATCTGGGCCAAGATGAATGCGATCATCGAGGCCGACGTGATCGACGCGCTCTATGCCGCCAGCCAGGCCGGAGTGAAGATCAACCTTGTCGTGCGTGGCATCTGCGGCCTGCGCCCCGGCATCAAGGGGTTGAGCGAGAATATCCGCGTCAAATCCATCGTCGGGCGGTTCCTGGAACACAGCCGCATCGTCTGTTTCGGCAACGGCCATGGCCTGCCCTCGAAACATGCGCGTGTGTTCTTTTCCTCCGCCGACTGGATGGGCCGCAACCTCAACCGCCGTGTGGAGACACTGGTCGAGGCGATGAACCCCACCGTCAAGGCGCAGATCGTCAGCCAGATCATGGCCGCGAACCTGGCCGACGAGGCGCAAAGCTGGGTCCTGCAACCCGACGGGCGCTATATCCGCGATCTGCCCGAGGGGCGCGATGACCTCTTCAACTGCCACCGCTTCTTCATGGAATACCCGTCGCTGTCGGGCCGCGGCTCGGCCGGGGCCAAGGACGTTCCAAAGCTTGCCCATTCGATCGAATGAATTGTAGACCGGGGGCGCGCAGCGAATCCGTCACGCCCGGAGGCCCCCGATGAACCATGAAGCCAAACGGGCGATGGATGAGGGCGGACCCTTTGGCCGCCCGCTGTTCGACGACCCGTCCGCACGGGCGCTGGAACGGGTCGGCGTGGTCGATGTCGGGTCGAACTCCGTCCGTCTGGTGGTCTTCGACGGCGCCGCGCGCAGCCCGGCCTATTTCTACAACGAGAAGGTGATGGCGGGCCTTGGTCAGGGGCTGGTCGAAACCGGGCGGCTGAACCCGCAGGGCCGCGAACGCGCTCTGTCCGCGCTGAAACGCTTTGCCGCGCTCGCCAAGGGCATGGCGCTGCCCACACTGTCCTGCGTCGCAACCGCCGCCGTGCGCGAGGCCGAGGACGGGCCGGAGTTCCAGAAGCAGGTCGAAAAGGAAACCGGCCTCAAGCTTTGGGTGATCGACGGCCAGGAAGAGGCGCGGCTGTCGGCGCAGGGTGTGCTGCTGGGCTGGCCCGAGGCCGAGGGGCTGGTCTGCGACATCGGCGGCAACTCGATGGAACTGGCCGAGGTCTCGGGCGGCAAGGTCGGGCGCCGCGTGACCTCCCCCCTGGGCCCGTTCCGGCTGCAACAGGTGAAGGGCGGCAAGAAGGGCGTTCACGATTTCATCGAAGGCACCATCGCGGGACTGGCCGAACAGATCGGCACACACCATGACCGCATCTACCTTGTCGGCGGGTCATGGCGCGCCATCGCCCGGCTGGACATGGAACGGCGCGGCTACCCGATGACGGTCCTGCACGAATATCGCATGGGGCCGCAATCGGTGCTGCAAACGGTACAGTGGATCGGCAAGTCGAACCTGGATGAGTTGCGCGCCAAAACCGGCACCTCCGCCGCGCGGATGGAGCTTGTCCCGCTGGCCAGCCAGGTTCTGCGGCAGCTGGTCCTGACCTTCCACCCGCAGGAAATCGACGTGTCGTCCTATGGTATCCGCGAGGGGCTGCTTTACGAACAGATGCCCGCGCGGCTGCGCTCCCGCGATCCGCTGATCGAGGCCTGCCGCCATGCCGAACGCACGATGGCGCGCATCCCCGGCTTCGGCAAGAAGCTGTTCGCCTTCATCGAACCGCTCTATCGCAATGTCTCCGACGAACGGCTGCGGCTCATCAAGGCGGCCTGCCTGCTGCATGACACGACCTGGCGCGCCCATCCCGACTACCGGGCCGAGGTCTGTTTCGACAATGTCACGCGGGCGAACCTTGGCGGGCTCAGCCACCCCGAACGGGTCTTTCTTGGCCTCGCCCTTCTCCACCGCTACAAGAACTCCCGTCAGGGCTCGCGGATGGAGCCGCTTTTCGCGCTTCTGAACGACCAGCAGATCCGTGATGCCGAGGTGCTGGGCAAGGCGATGCGCTTTGGGGCCATGTTTTCGATCAGGTCGCCCGAGGATGCGGGGCGGCTGCGCTGGCGACCGAAGAAGAAGATCCTTGAACTGATGCTGAACCCCGATGCCGAGGCGCTCTTTGGTGAGGTGGCGATGGCGCGCTTCACCTCGCTCGCGCAGTCGCTGGGCGCCGAGCCGAAGGTGGAGATGGCGAAGCGGTAGGCCCGCCTAAAGCTCTATATCCTCGCCCCGGTCGGTCAGGATCTCTGCCGGGGTCTTGCGGCGGATGATGATGTCGCCATTGGGCAGCTTTTCGGGCGGGTGATAGTTCCGCAGATCGCCGATCATCCCGCCGAGGTCCCGCAGCGCCGGTTCCATCTCGCGCAGCACGGCGCCGAAATCCTCCTGCATGTCGCGCATCGCGGGTTCCATTTCCTTCAGCATCGATTCCATGAGGATACGCGCGCCTTCGCGCAGAAGGCTGAAGCCTTCATCCACCGAGGCGGACTCATCCTCTGCCAGCGCGGGCGCCACCAGCAGGGCAAGAACCGGACCGAGATACCATTTGCGCAACATATCCCCAGCATAGCCGATTCCACCGGCGGCGGACAGTCGGGCCTACAGCGCAATGT
>DAIOXI010000176.1:0-2096 GCA_036758045.1 Albidovulum sp. | reverse complement strand
CAGATGCGCCATTTCGGCCGCAAGGCGCGCAGGTCGGGCGAGACCATGACGTAAACGAGAAGTGCGTTGAAATAGCGCCCGTGTTCGTCAAGGTAGAAGCGCGCGCTGACCGGCATCGCGGCCAGTTTCTTGCCGAAGGCCAGCCGCGCGTTCTGGTCGTAAAGCCGCGTCTCGCGCGGCTCGTCCCAGCCCAGAACGATCTCCACCCCCGAGCGGCCAAAGAGTTTCTCGTATTCGTCCAGCCCCGGACCGTCGTTGAAATCGCCCATCACGATCAGGCTGTCGCCCGCCGTCAGATGTTCCAGAACCCGCCCGCGCAGCCAGATCGACTGCGCGAGGTGCTTGCGGCGGTTCTCGATCGCGATGCGGCGGGCCTGTTCCTCATTCATCGCGCCATGGGGGGCCTTGGATTTCAGATGCACCCCGATCATCCGAAACGCCTTGCCCGCCGCTGACCGCGCCGCGATCTCCAGCGGCGGCTTGGAGAAATCGACCGTGTCGAGCGTACCGTCGATATTCAGGTCGATGCGGAAATTGCTGTCGAAACGCGGCACGGTGCCGTCGGACTGGACCACCTCGCCCTTCGGGTCATGCTCCACGCTCAGCTTGTCGGGATCGTAAAGCAGCGCGATTTCCTGCTGCGTGGTGTTGTTGAACCCGAGCAGCGCCTTGCGGGTGCGCAACCCGTAGCGTTCCGCGAAGCGCTCAAGCTGCACCGTCGTCGGGTGGCGCGTGCTGTCGTCGGGCGCCTCGATCACCATTACCGCGTCGGCATCCACGGCGGTGAAGACGATGCCCAGCGCCGTCAACTGGTCGGCCCGCGTGACATTGTAGCGCGCCGACCACTCCCCATCCTCCAGAAGCCGCCCGTTGCGGTCGAAGAGATTGGTGAACCATTCGACGTTATAGGTCGCGATCCGCATCGCTCAGGCGG
This sequence comes from Albidovulum sp., assembly GCA_036758045.1. Classification (GTDB taxonomy): domain Bacteria; phylum Pseudomonadota; class Alphaproteobacteria; order Rhodobacterales; family Rhodobacteraceae; genus Albidovulum. The sequence continues at coordinate 1,162 of DAIOXI010000176.1, read as the reverse complement.
CCTTCTTGCCGTTGATCTCATCCCAGGCGCGGTTGATCGCCGCCATCCGGTTCTCTGCCAGCCGGATCGCCTCTTCCGGCAGGCCGCGCGACACAAGCCGGTCGGGATGGTTGTCGCGCACCGCCTGCCGCCAGGCGGCGCGGACCTCGGCGATGGGCGCGTCATGGGGAACGCCCAGCACGTCATAGGGGTCGGGCACCGCATCGGGGACGAACCGCGCGACGAGCGAGCGGAAGCAGGGCGCGCCGATACCAAAGATGCCGGCCACATCGCGCAGGAAGGCATCCTCATGCGGGTGATATTCGCCATCGGCCAGCGCGATGTGAAACAGCCCCTCCATCAGATCGACCAGGACCGGATCGCCGGGGCCGAACATCGCCGCGATCTTCTCGGCGTAAAGGTCGAACCCCGCCACATCCTGCCGCGCAAGGTTGAAGACCCGCGCGGCGTTCCCCTCTTCCTGCGGCGGGATCGTGAAGACCTCGCGAAAGGCCATCACCTCGTCGCGGGTGACAGTGCCATCGGCCTTGGCCATCTTGGCGCCCAGCGCGATCACCGCGATGGTGAAGCCGATCGACTTCTCCGGCGGGGTCTTCAGCCGGTCGAAAACGGCCGAAAGCCCCTCGCCCTTGGCAAGGGCGGCGAGCGCGTCGGATATGCGGGTCCAGATCGACATCGGGGTCACCTTAGCCGCAGCGCGGCGAAATGTCAGTGCGTCACAAAAACTTCGTCATCAGGATCAGGTCAAGCCAGCGGTCGAACTTGCGCCCGGCCTGCGGTATGCGGCCCGCGGTGGCGAAACCGATCCGGTCGTGAAAGGCGATCCCGGCGGTGTTTTCGCCCGAGACCCCCGCCACCAGAAGATGCGCGCCCCCCTGCCGCGCGTGATCCTCTACCCGCGCCATCAACGCCCGCCCGATGCCCCTGCCCCAGGCCCCCGGCGCAAGGATGATCGTGTGTTACATCGCGTGAACATAGCCGTTCCCGCCGCGAAACTGGCTGTAGGTGGCAAAGCCGGTCAGGCCGCCGGTATCGGCCACGAAGAACTCCCGCCCTGCCGCGCGACGTTCGGCGATCATGGCCCCAAGCGTCTCGGCGGTCTTCTCCTCGCTAGAAAAGGTCACCGTCGTGTCGCGGATGACCGTGTTCCAGAGCGCCAGCA
>DAIOXI010000175.1:3107-6678 GCA_036758045.1 Albidovulum sp. | reverse complement strand
CGAAACCGAAGCCCAGTTCGACGATGGCGCGGGGGCCGTCGCCGGGCGACAGGAACTGTGTCAGGATTGCGAGGAAGAACATCGGGATCTTGGTTTTGAGAAGGTTCAGCGCGATCCCGCGCCAGACGATCCGGCCCGCCGGTTGCGGGTTGGCGGCTTGCAGCGTCAGCCCGCCCACACCCCTCAGCGTCCCCCAGGCCATCCACATGAGGTACGCGACGCCCGCGAATTTCACCGTCTGGAAAAGGACGGCGGAGGAATGCAGGATCGCGGCGAGGCCCGCCACGGCGACGGCCATATGGAGGATGGTGGCCAGCGTACAGCCGACCGAGGCCCAGAACCCGCCCCGCATCCCCTGTGCCAGAGCGACCGAGAGCGTGTAGACGACGCCGATGCCCGGCGCGAGGCAGACGACGAGGGTGGTCAGCAGGTATTCGGGCGACATCGGGACCTCCTCGGGCCTTGGATCGGGCGAAGGTGCCTGTGTTGCGCGGGCCGGTCAAGCGCGCCGGGCCAGCAGGATCACGAAAGGGTCGAGCGTTTCGGCAAGGCCCTTTTCCGTGCCTTCGGTTTCGGTCAGCACGATGAAACCGGCATCGGTCAGGAGGCTGCGCAACGCCGCGACCGTGTGGTAGCAGTAGAAACGGCCAAGCGCGTCCGGCCCTTCGCCGCTGCCGGTCTTCATACCCAGATGCAGCAGGCCGCCCGGTTTCAGCGCGCGGGGCATGGAGCAGCGAGAAATTCGCCCAGACCCCGTCATATTCCGCCTCCGCGTCGATCTGGTCGAAACTCGCAAGACGGGCGCCGATGGCATGGCGTTCTTTGGCCAGCGCCACCATCGCGGGTGAGGCATCGACCGGATCGGGATCATGCCCGGCGTCGCGCAGGAAGGCCGAGGCGGTCGCCGGGCCGCAGCCGAGGTCGAGGACCCGCGCGCCCTGCGGCAGCGCGTCGATGAAGGCTTGCAGGTGGCGGTCGGGACGGACCTGGCGGAAGCGGTCGTCATAATCGCCCGCGCGCGCGTCATAGACGGCGATGGTGCGGGCATCCGCGCTCATGCCGGTTCGCGCAGCACGCGCGGGACCTTGAATTCCACGTTCTCGGTCGCGGTTTCCACCATCTCGACCGTCACGTCGAAACGGGCGCGGAAGGCGTCGATCACCTCGTTCACCAGCACTTCCGGCGCCGAGGCCCCGGCGGTCACCCCGACCGCCTTCAGCGTCCCCAGCGCCCGCCAGTCGATGTCGCCCGCGCGCTGCACAAGCTGCGCATAGCCGCAGCCCGCGGCGCGGCCGACCTCCACCAGACGCTTGGAGTTCGACGAGTTCGGCGCGCCGATCACCAGCAGCGCGTCGATCTTCGGCGCGATGGCCTTTACCGCCTCTTGCCGGTTGGTGGTCGCGTAGCAGATGTCTTCCTTGTGCGGGCCGATGATCGCCGGGAAGCGCGCCTTCAGCGCCGCGACGATATCGGCGGTATCATCGACCGACAGTGTGGTCTGGGTGATGAAGGCGAGCTTTTCGGGATCGCGCGGAGCAATGCCCGCCACATCCGCGACCGTCTCGACCAGCAGCACCTCGCCTTGCGGCAGTTGCCCCATGGTCCCCAGCGTCTCCGGGTGGCCGGCATGGCCGATCATCACCATCTGAAGGCCGTTCTGGTGATGCCGCTCGGCCTCGATATGAACCTTGGAGACCAGCGGACAGGTGGCATCGACAAAGACCATCTCGCGCCGCGCGGCCTCGGCCGGGACGGATTTGGGGACGCCATGGGCGGAAAAGATCACCGGCCGGTCGGTGGGGCAGTCGTCAAGCTCCTCGACGAAGACGGCGCCCTTGGCGCGCAACCCGTCCACGACGAACCTGTTATGCACGATCTCGTGCCGGACATAGACCGGCGCCCCCCATTTCTCGATCGCCATTTCCACGATCTTGATGGCGCGGTCCACACCGGCGCAAAAACCGCGCGGGGCGGCGAGGTAGAGGGTGAGGTCGGTCGGCATGTCCGGCATCCTGTCGCTTCGCACGGCGCACCATTGAAGCGGGCGGCGCCGGGAACAACTGGCGCCGCCCGCAAGCCCGTGAGGGGAAGGTCGGCCCTACTTGCCGCCCGCGGTCTCTTCCTCGCGCTCGTAGCGCGGTTCGCGCGGGGGGCGGCCGATGACGTCACGCAGCGCGTCAAGCTCGATGAAATTGTCCGCCTGGCGGCGTAGTTCATCGGCGATCATCGGCGGCTGCGACCGGATGGTCGAGACGACGGAAACCCGCACGCCCTGCCGCTGAAGGCTTTCCACCAGCGGGCGGAAATCGCCATCGCCGGAGAACAGCACGATATGATCGACGCGCGGAGCAAGTTCCATGGCATCGACCGTCAGTTCGATATCCATGTTGCCCTTGACCTTCCGGCGGCCCTGGCTGTCGGTATATTCCTTCGCCGGTTTCGTCACCATCGAGAAGCCGTTGTAATGCAGCCAGTCGACCAGCGGACGGATCGGGGAATATTCGTCATTCTCCAGCAGGGCGGTGTAGTAAAAGGCGCGGAGGAGCTTTCCCCGCCGCTCGAACTCTTGACGCAACAACTTGTAGTCGATGTCGAACCCCAGCGCCTTGGCCGCAGCGTAAAGATTCGATCCATCAATGAACAGCGCAAGCCGTTCGTCCTTGTAGAACATCAATTTGTCCCTTCAAAAAGTATCCGCCATAAGTCCGTGCATGTTCGAGTGGTCAAACAGGACCGCAGGCAGAGCAGGTCAGACGCTATAGGAATAGGCAATTTGGCACAAGCAAAGGTACCTATACAAAAGAACAGTCTTGCCCTAATTGCGGCAGGATCGAATCTGCCGTCAACGTCGGGCGACAGCGCGCGCACCATTGTTGACGCAATTGCCTGTCTGCCTGGCGAAATGGGGGCTTTGGTTTCGATTTCAAGGCTATTCCGAACGCCAGCCTATCCGAAAGGCTCGGGTCCCGATTTCGTGAACGCGGTCTGCGCGCTCAGGACAGACTGGAAGGCGGCGGAGATTCTGGCCCGCCTTCACTTCATCGAGGCCGAAGCGGGGCGCGAGCGGCGCGGGCGCTGGCAGGCGCGCACGCTTGATCTGGACCTGATCGCGCTGGGTGATGAGGTCTGGCCCGACCTCGAGGGGCAGAAGGGCTGGATGGCGCTTGACCCCGCGCGGCAGCGGGAGGAGGCGCCGGACCGGCTGATCCTGCCCCATCCGCGCCTTCAGGACCGCTCTTTCGTGCTGATTCCCCTGGCCGATATCTGCCCCGCCTGGCGCCACCCGGTCACCGGCGCGACTGTCCCCGAGATGATCGCGGCGCTGCCCGAGGCCGACAAAGAGGCGATTTGGCCGGTTTGAGGGGTGATCTGCGCTTGTCAAGGGGGAAGGGAGCGCCTAAATAGCGGGCTCCATACCTCCCAAGCCGATTGGAGTTCTTTCATGGCCCGCGTGACGGTCGAAGACTGCGTTGACAAGGTTCCGAACCGTTTCGAACTGGTGATGCTCGCCGCCCACCGCGCGCGGGAGATCGCGTCCGGTTCACCGCTGACCATCGACCGCGACAATGAC
>DAIOXI010000175.1:412-3097 GCA_036758045.1 Albidovulum sp. | reverse complement strand
GCCGCAGGGCGCGCTTGACGGCATGAAACCCGCCCATACTTGACAATCCTGCGGTGCGGCGTCAAATATCCGGCTTCGCCCTGCATCCCGATTCCAGCCGATAAGGTGACCGATGGCCCGCGTTACAGTCGAAGATTGCGTCGACAAGGTTCCGAACCGTTTTGACCTGGTGATGCTGGCCGCCCATCGTGCGCGTGAAATCGCCGCGGGCAGCCCGCTGACCGTCGACCGCGACAATGACAAGAACCCCGTCGTCTCGCTGCGCGAGATCGCGGATGAGACGCAGGCGGCCTCGGACCTGCGCGAGCGGATGATCGAAAGCCACCAGTCCCAGATCGAGGTCGACGAGGCCGAAGAGGACGCGATGGCGCTTCTCATGGGCGCCGAGGTGGATCGGCCCGCCCAGGACGACATGGACGAAGAGCGCCTGCTGCGTCAGCTGATGGAAGCCCAGGGGCAAGGCTGATCTGGGAATGCGCGGGCGGTCATGATCGACGTCGAGGACCTCATCGCGCTTGTCCGCAATTACAACCCCCGAACCAACGAAGCGCTGATCCGGCGCGCCTATGACTATGGCCGCCGGATGCACGAAGGCCAAAAGCGCCGTTCGGGTGAAGATTACTTCACCCACCCCGTCGCCGTTGCCGCGATCCTGACCGAACAGCGGCTTGACGATGCCTCGCTCATCACCGCGCTGCTGCATGACACGATCGAGGATACGAAAAGCACCTTCTCCGAGATTTCGGCGCAGTTCGGCGAAGAGATCGCCGAGCTTGTGGACGGCGTCACCAAGCTGACCAACCTTCAGCTTTCCTCGACCGAAACCAAGCAGTCGGAAAACTTCCGCAAGCTGTTCATGGCGATGTCGAAGGATCTGCGGGTGATCCTCGTCAAACTGGCCGACCGGCTGCACAACATGCGCACGATCAAGTCGCTGCCGCAGGAAAAGCAGGTCCGCAAGGCGCGCGAGACGATGGATATCTTCGCCCCCCTGGCTGGCCGCATGGGTATGCAATGGATGCGCGAGGAGCTTGAGGACCTGTCCTTCAAGGTCATCAACCCCGAGGCGCGATCCTCCATCATCCGCCGCTTCATCATGTTGCAGAAGGAATCCGGCGACGTGATCCACAAGATCACCGCCGATATCCGGCTGGAGCTTGAGAAGGAGGCGATCGAGGCCGATGTTTTCGGCCGCGCCAAGAAACCCTATTCGATCTGGCGCAAGATGCAGGAAAAGCAGCTTGCCTTCTCGCGCCTCTCCGACATCTACGGCTTTCGCGTGATCTGCCGGACGGAAAGCGATTGCTACCGTATCCTCGGCGCGATCCACCGCCGCTGGCGCGCCGTGCCGGGGCGGTTCAAGGACTATATCAGCCAGCCGAAATCGAACGGCTACCGTTCGATCCACACTACCGTCTCGGGCCGCGACGGCAAACGGGTAGAGGTGCAGATCCGCACCCGCCAGATGCATGAGGTGGCCGAGGCGGGCGTTGCCGCGCACTGGTCCTACCGCGACGGCGTGCGCGCGCAGAACCCCTTTGCGGTCGATCCCGCGCGCTGGATCACGACGCTGACCGAACGCTTCGACAATGGCGACGACCACGACGAATTCCTCGAGAACGTCAAGCTTGAGATGTATTCGGATCAGGTCTTCTGCTTCACGCCGAAGGGCGATGTGGTGCAACTGCCGAAAGGCGCGACGCCGATCGACTTCGCCTATTCGATCCACACGAGGATCGGCAATTCCTGCGTCGGCGCCAAGATCGACGGTATCCGTGTGCCGCTCTGGACCCGGCTGAAGAACGGCCAGTCGGTCGAGGTCATCACCGCGACCGGCCAGCGCCCGCAGGCCACCTGGATCGACATCGTCGTGACCGGCCGCGCCAAGTCCGCGATCCGCCGTTCCCTGCGCGAGGAGGACCGCGAGCGGTTCATCAAGCTGGGTCGCGAACTGGCGCGGGTGGCCTTCGAACATCACGGCCGCAAGGCCAGCGACAAGGCACTGCGCACCGCGGCCAGGACGCTGGGCCTTGCCGACGAACAGGAAGTGCTGGCGCGCCTCGGCAGCGCCGAACTGACCGCACGCGAGGTGATCGAGGCGCTTTACCCGGAACTCGCGACCCAACCGGTGACGGAAGAGGTCGATGCCCGCCGTCCGGTCGTGGGCCTGACCGCCGACCAGTCCTTCCGCCGCGCCAATTGCTGTCAGCCGGTGCCGGGCGAACGCATCGTCGGCATCACCTATCGCGGGCAGGGCGTTGTCGTTCACGCCATCGACTGTCCCGCCCTGGCGGAGTTCGAGGAACAGCCCGGCCGCTGGGTCGATCTGCAATGGCATTCCGGCCGCCATGCCGCCGCCTATACCGTCAGCCTGAACCTGACCATTGCCAACGATGCCGGCGTTCTTGGCCGTATCTGCACCTTGATCGGTGAACAGAAGGCCAATATCTCCGATCTTACTTTCGTCGACCGGAAGCCGGATTTTTACCGTCTTATAGTGGAAGTCGATCTAAGGGATGCTGAGCATCTCCACATGGTGCTGACGGCGCTTGAGGCGGAAAGCGACGTGGCGCAGGTGGAACGGTATCGCGATCTCGGTCGCAAGCCCTGAGGGGCGGAAGGGAACGGACGTGGTCTTCAAAAGGCGTAACCCGCGGTCCTATCTTCAGATGGTGACCGAGGCAT
>DAIOXI010000175.1:0-402 GCA_036758045.1 Albidovulum sp. | reverse complement strand
GGCTGGACCCGCGCCTTTCACTATGTCAAGCACCGCATCCGCCGACTGCCCGACGACCCGCACCGCATCGCGCGCGGCGTGGGGGCGGGGGTCTTCGTCAGCTTCACGCCGCTTTTCGGGTTTCACTTCATCTCCGCCGTCCTGACCGCCAAGGCGGTGCGCGGCAACATGCTCGCGGCGCTTCTGGGGACCTTCTTCGGCAATCCGATCACCTTCCCGATCATCGCCTTTTCCTCGATGAAGCTTGGCAAATGGGTGCTGGGGACCCGGTTCGACGAAAGCCAGCACGAATCGCTTGGCGCGCGCTTCGTCGGCGCGGCACAGGACCTCAAGCACAACCTCTATGCGATCTTCACGCCCGAGACGGCGCATTGGGGCAACCTGTCCTATTTCTACCACGAC
>DAIOXI010000174.1:0-6695 GCA_036758045.1 Albidovulum sp. | reverse complement strand
CGACGTCGCGGTCGCGCGGCACTGGCAGCCCTATGGCAATTTCTTCGCCGTCGAGGAGTTCGACCTGCGCTTTCGCCGCTTCGACGGCACGATGAGCGCCGAGGTCAATCGCGCCGTCTTCATCTCCGGCGATGCCGCGGTCGTGCTCCCCTATGATCCGGTGCGCGACCGGGTGCTGCTGATCGAGCAGTTCCGCATGGGGCCGGTCGGGCGCGGCGATGGCGAGCCATGGATGCTTGAGGCGATCGCCGGGCGGATCGACGGCGGCGAAAGCCCCGAGGAGGCAGCCCATCGCGAGGCCTATGAGGAGGCGGGGCTGCGGCTTTCCCGGCTGTTGCCCGCGAACCATTACTACCCCTCACCCTCGGCCAAGAGCGAGTTTCTCTATACTTTCGTGGGCCTTGCCGACCTGCCCGACGGTATCGCGGGGCTGGGCGGCGTTCCGGGTGAGGCGGAGGATATCCGTGCCCATCTTCTGCCCTTCGACGACCTTGTCGCGCTGGTCGAAAGCGGCGAGGTGACGGCGGGGCCGCTGGTCATGCTCTGCTGGTGGCTGGCGGCGCGGCGCGACGGGCTGCGGCGCGGGGCTTGAGGTCTGCCCCGGCGCGCCCTAGGAATGGGCAACGCACCAGGAGGACCGCGCATGACCATCCACCGCGATCTGGCCGATACGGTCGGAAACACGCCCCTGATCCGGCTGAACAAGGCCAGCGAGATGACAGGGTGCGAGATCCTCGGCAAGGCCGAGTTCCTGAACCCCGGCCAGTCGATCAAGGACCGGGCGGCGCTTTACATCATCCGCGATGCCGAGGCGAAGGGGCTTTTGCGTCCGGGCGGGACCATCGTCGAGGGGACGGCGGGCAATACCGGCATCGGCCTTGCGCTGGTCGGCGCCTCGCTGGGCTACAAGACGGTGATCGTCATCCCCGAGACGCAGAGCCAGGAAAAGAAGGACATGCTGCGCCTCGCGGGGGCGGAACTGGTTCAGGTGCCTGCCGCGCCCTATTCAAATCCCAACAATTACGTCCGCTATTCCGGCCGTCTGGCCGAAAAACTTGCACAAACCGAACCAAATGGCGCGATCTGGGCCAATCAGTTCGACAACGTCGCCAACCGTCAGGCACATCTCGAGACGACCGGGCCGGAGATCTGGGAACAGACCGGCGGCAAGGCCGACGGCTTTGTCTGCGCGGTCGGCTCGGGCGGCACGCTGGCGGGTGTCGCGATGGCGTTGCAGCCGAAGGGCGTGAAGATCGGTCTGGCCGATCCCGAGGGCGCGGCGCTTTACAGCTTCTACACCACGGGGGAGCTGAAATCCGAAGGCTCCTCGATCACCGAAGGCATCGGGCAGGGGCGCATCACCGCCAATCTCGAAGGCATCCGCCCTGACATGGCCTGGCGCATCCCCGACAGCGAGGCGCTGCCCGTGGTCTTCGATCTGCTGGCCGAAGAGGGGCTCTGTCTTGGCGGTTCCTCCGGCATCAACGTCGCTGGCGCGATCCGCATGGCGCGCGAGATGGGGCCGGGCCATACCATCGTCACGGTACTTTGCGACTATGGCAACCGCTATCAGTCGAAGCTGTTCAATCCCGATTTCCTGCGGGCCAAGGGCCTGCCGGTCCCCGACTGGCTGGACCGCGCCCCCCGTGCAATCCCCACTGCGTTCGTCGACTGATGCGGCGCCGCGCCCTTCCGCTTCTGATCCTTGCCGCCGCCTGGCTTCTGGCGGCGCTGGCGGGGTTCGGCCCGGTCCCGGCGGCGCTGGCGCAGGCCACCGGGACCGAGACGGCGGCGCAGAGCGCGCCCGATTATGCGAGTTGGGAAAAGGACGCCAGCGACGCCGAGAAGGTGCTGGCCGACGATCGCGCCTCGAACACCGCGCTGGACGAGATGCGCGCGCGGATCGTGACCTGGCGGGCGAAATTCCTTGCCGCGCAAAGTGCCAATGCCGCGCAGATCGAGACGGTGAAAAGCCAGATCACCGCGCTTGGCCGAGGACATCGCCGCCCGCCGCGCGGCGCTGAACGACCAGTTGTCCACGCTTCAGGCCCCCGGCATCAAGGCGGTCGAGGCCTATAGCCGCGCCGACGGCATCATCCGCCAGATTGACGGGCGCATCCGCGCACGGCAGGCGAACGAGTTGCTGAAGATCTGGCCATCGCCCGTCAACCCGATCAACTGGCCCGCGGGCTGGGCGGTGCTTCAGCAGGGGATCAAGACGCTGTGGCGCGAGACGACGGATGCCTGGGGAAACCCCACCCGGCGCGACCAGTTCCGCAACAAGCTGCCCGCCATCGTTCTCTACCTCGTCTTCGCGGGGCTTTTGCTGGCCAGGGGCCCCGACGTGATGGAGCGGCTGACGACGCGGCTGCAACGGCGCATGTCGGCGCGCGGGCGCACGCTGGTCGCGGCCTTCGTTTCGCTGGGGCAGGTGCTTGTGCCGGTCTTCGGCATGATGCTTCTGGTCGCGGCCGTCCACAGCAGCGGCATGGCCGGGCAACGGGCGACGGCGCTGATCGAGGCGCTGCCTTCGGTCGCCTTCATCTTCTTCTTCGCGCGCTGGCTGTCGGGCTGGATCTTCGGTCCCGCCGCCGTCAATGCGGGGGTCTCCAAGGGCAATGCCGAGGCCCGGTTCCATACCACGATCATCGGCCTGATCTTTGCGCTGGAGGTCTTTCGCCGCGCTTTCACGGTGGAGGTGCGCCCGCCCCTGTCGATGGCGGCGCAATCGGTCTGGGGCGCGCCGCTGGTCTGTGTCGTCGCGGTCTTCCTCTTCCGGCTTGGCCAGATCCTGCGCCGGTCGGTCGAGGCGCGCAGCGAAAAGGACGCCGCCGCCTTCCGCGACAACCTGGTCAAGCTGATCGGCTCGGCGCTGATGGGGGTCTCGGTCATCGGCCCGGCGATGGCCGTGATCGGCTATGTCAACGCCGCCAATGCGTTGGTCTGGCCGACGGTGGTGTCGCTGGCGCTGCTGGGCTTCACGATCCTGATCCAGCGCTTCGCGACCGACATCTACCTGATGCTGACCGGCGCGGGAGAGGAAGGGCGCGAGGCGCTGGTGCCGGTCCTGATCGGCGCGGTGCTGACACTGGCCGCGCTTCCGCTGCTGGCGCTGATCTGGGGCGCGCGGATGGCGGACCTGTCAGAGATCTGGACCCGCTTTTCCGAAGGCTTCGCCATCGGCCAGACCCGCATCTCGCCCTCGATCCTCGTCACGCTGATCCTTGTCTTCGCCTTCGGCTACATGCTGACCCGGCTGGTGCAGGGGGCGCTGAAATCCTCGGTCCTGCCGCGCACGCGGCTGGACAAGGGGGCGCAAAACGCCGTCGCGGCGGGGGTCGGCTATATCGGGCTGTTCCTTGCCGGTCTGGGCGCCATCACCGCCGCCGGGATCGACCTTTCCGCGCTGGCCTATGTCGCGGGCGCGCTCTCGGTCGGGATCGGTTTCGGCCTGCAAAACATCGTGCAGAACTTCGTCTCGGGCATCATCCTCCTGATTGAACGCCCGATTTCCGAAGGCGACATGATCGAGGTCAACGGCCAGTTCGGCACCGTCAAGGGCATCTCCGTCCGCTCCACCTGGATCGAGACCTTCGACAAGACCGATGTGATCGTCCCCAATGCCGACCTGATTTCCGGCGTCGTGACGAACCTCACGCGCGGCAACCTGACCGGGCGGCTTATCATCCCGGTGGGCGTGGCCTATGGCAGTGATACCCGCAAGGTCGAGGCGATCCTGCGCGAGATTGCCGAGGCGCAGCCGATGGTTCTGGTCAACCCCGCGCCGGGGATCATATTTGCGGGGTTCGGCGCCGACAGCCTGAACTTCGAGATCCGCGCGATCCTGTCGGATGTGAACTTCAAGCTGGTCGTGCAGACAGAGATCCTCCACCAGATCGCCGAACGCTTCGCCGCCGAGGGGATCGAGATACCCTTCGCGCAGCGCGACATCTGGCTGCGCAACCCCGAGGCGCTGGCCGATGCCGCAGCCGGGCGCAGGCCCGCCGCCGCGCCGCCGATGCCGCCCGCGCCCGAGACGCCGCCCGCCGACGTGCGCCCCGGCGACATCCACAACGATCCCTATGACGAGGATGACCCGCGATGACGACCCGGCCGCTGTTCCGCGACGCCTATCTGCGCGAAGCCACGGGCCTTGTGCGCGCCCATACCGATGAAGGCGGCATCGTGCTGGAGGAAAGCCTCTTCTACCCCACCGGCGGCGGCCAGCCCGGCGACAGCGGCCGGATCGCGTGGGAGGGCGGCGCAGCGGGCATCGCGACGGCGGTGAAGGGGGAGGGCGGGGCAATCGTCCTGGTCCCCGACGCCCCGGTCAGCCTGCCCGCACCGGGGACCGTGCTGCGCCAGACACTTGACTGGGATCGACGCTATCGGCACATGCGGATGCACACCGCATTGCACCTGCTTTCTGTCGTCATCCCCCTGCCGGTGACCGGCGGGCAGGTCGGCGCTGAACGCGGGCGGCTCGATTTCGACATGCCGGAGCCGCCGGGTGACGCTGCCGCGCTGGAAGAGGCGCTGAACGCCCTGATCGCGCGCGACCTTGCCGTCACCGACGACTGGATCACGGATGAGGAGCTTGAGGCCAATCCCGCCCTGGTGAAGACCATGTCCGTCCGCCCGCCGATGGGGCAGGGGCGGGTACGGCTGGTCAGGATCGGCGCCGGGCCGGAACAGGTGGACCTGCAACCCTGCGGCGGCACCCATGTGGCCCGGACCGCCGAGATCGGCCGCGTCCGCGTCGCCCGGATCGAGAAGAAGGGCCGGCAGAACCGGCGCGTCTCGATCGAGCTTGTGGACTGAGCACTACCCGCGTGGCCCGATCCGTGCTATCCTGACGAAAGTCATTTCAGTCAGGTATTTATCATGCGCGTTCACAGTGGGGCGTTTTCCGTCCGTGCCGTGGCGGGAACCCATGCCATCATTTTCGGCTTTGACTGCCCGCCGGACGCCGCGCGGGGGCTTCTGGGTTTTGCCCTTGGCCGCAGGCGCGCCAATGGCCGCATCGACTGGCTGCGCGGGTTCAAGTTCTTTGCCGAAACCGTCCCAGACCCGCAGCCCGGCGAACGCCGGTCCACCCGCGAGCATCCGATTCAGGACTTTCAGTGGGGCGATTACGCGGTCACGCCGGGTGCGGCCCATGACTATGTCATCCAGCCTTTGTTCGGCACCCCGTCCGCCATCGAGGGCGGGCCGGAGATCGACATCCGCGTGACGGCACGCTCAGGCCAGGGGAACCATGAGGTCTTCCATAATCGCGGCGCGATCCCCAGTCAGGCCTTCGCCGACCGTTTCGGCAATGTCGGCCCGACGGAAGACGAACAGAACGACCCCGGCAACGACAAGACCCGCTGGCTGTCGCGCGGGCTGCTTGAGGCGATGCTGGACTTCATCGACCAGGCGCGCGGGCCGGGGCAGGCGCTGCATGTCGCGGCCTATGAATTCACATATCCCCCCGTGGCCCGCGCGCTGGCCGAGGCGGCGGGGCGCGGGGCGGAGGTGCATCTGCTCTTTGACGCGGGCGAGCGAAAGCGCGACGGCACGCTGGTCCCGACCCATACGAGCGGCCCGAATGCCAAGCTGATCGCCGAGGTGGGCCTTGACCGGCTGGCCCATGCGCATCTCTATCCCCGCACGCGTTATGGCAACATCACCCATAACAAGTTCATGGTCCTGTCGGACGCGGGCCAGCCGCTTGCCCTCTGGACCGGGTCGACCAATTTCACGCCCTCGGGGTTCCTTGGCCAGTCGAACCTCGCCCATCGCATCATCTCCCCCGGCCTCGCCACGGCCTACCGCGCCTATTGGGACCTTCTGGCGGGCGACCCCACGACCCGCACCCTGAAACGCGCCATCGCGCTGACCTCGCCCGATCCCGACCGGCCCTTGCCGGAAAACCTGATCGTCCCGGTCTTCTCACCGCGCCCCGACGGGATGCTCGACTGGTACGCGGGCGCGATGGGGGGCGCGCAATCCTCGGTCATGTTTACCGCCGCCTTCGGGGTGACCAAGGCGCTGGCCGAGGTCTTCGGGCAGGAGGCCGATTGCCTGAAACTGATCCTTGCGGAACGGGAGGAGACGAATGCCGAACGCCGCGCGCTTCTGCGGCGCGACCGCGACACCCGCATCGCCCTTGGCGCGCGGCTGAACAGCGACACGATCCGCGCGGGCCTGCCGGGCCACCGCCTTGACCGCTGGTTCCGGGAAGAGGAGCATTTCCGCAGCCGGGGCCATATCTACTATATCCACACCAAGCTGCTGGCGCTCGACCTCTTGGGCGAGAGGCCGCAGATATTCACCGGGTCGGCCAATTTCTCCGCCGGGTCGGTCGGCTCGAATGACGAGAACATGATCCTGATGCGCGGCCCGGCCTTTACCGCGCAGGCCGAAACCCATGCGACGGAATACCTGCGGCTCTGGAACCACCTCTATTTCCGCACCGTGGCCCTGCGCCGCGCGGGCCGCGAGCCCACCGGCACCCACCCCGCCATGCTCGACCCCGACGACCGCTGGGTCGCCCGCCACTTCCGCCCCGGCACCTATCACGACCGCATGCGCGTTCTCTTTCGCTGAGGGGGCTTGAACCGGACGCGGCTTCACCGTATTCACCCCCGCACGGAGAGGTGGCCGAGTGGTCGAAGGCGCACGCCTGGAAAGTGTGTAGGCGGGCAACCGTC
>DAIOXI010000173.1:0-6701 GCA_036758045.1 Albidovulum sp. | reverse complement strand
CGCCGCGCGATGCCCGATGCCCCCCGCACCAGCCACTCGCCACCGAAGAACAGGCCGACGAGGCCGAGCAGGAACAGAACATAGGTCATCGCGCATCCTCATCCGGGTCCGGGGACAGATGTGATCGAAACCGCCGGGCGCAAGGGGGCGCGCGCGATATTCCGCATCGGGGCGCAGGATTTTGTCGGCTATTCCGGGGTATAGCAGACGGCGTTCAGCTTGTTGCCATCTGGGTCGCGGACGTAGCCTGCGTAGAAATGCGGCCCCGGATCGTCGACGCCCCAGGCGGAGGACCGGCCGTCCTCCATCTCGGGCACCCGCGCATGGCCGAGCACGGCCATCACAGCGTCGTAGAACGCCCGGGCCCGGGCGATGTCGCGGGTGCCGAGGCTGACATAGCTGAACATCGCTACCGCCCCGTCATCCCGTCGGGCAGGCTGATGCGCGCCACCTGTTCCGCGATGGGATCGACCGACAGCGGATGCAGGCTGGCATCGTGTTCGCCCGGGTTGCCCATGGGTTGCCACGCGCCGTTCTTGTAGATCTCGAGCGCGTCGAACTGCGACTTGTAGCCCATCTTGCGGCTGCCCGGCACCCAATAGCCAAGATAGACGTAAGGCAGCCCCGCCTTCCGGGCGATCACCACGTGGTCGAGGATGATGTAGGTCCCCAGGCTGTCGCCGGCCCTGTCGGGGTCGTAAAAGCTGTAGACCATGCTCAGCCCGTCATCGAGAACGTCGGTCAGGCAGACGGCGGTCAGCTTGCGGCGCATCTGGCCGGGCTCGGGCGGCGCGGAATATTCGACGACGCGGCTCTTGACCGGCGTCTCCTCGATCATCGCGGCGAATTCGAAGATGTCCATGTCGGCCATGCCGCCATCGGCGTGACGGCTGTCGAGGTAGCGGCGGAACAGGCCGTACTGATCCTCGGTCGCCCAGGGGCTGGTGGCGAGCCGGCGCAGATGCGTGGTCTTGCGCGCCACCCGGCGCTGCGTGCGCGAGGGCCGGAACTCGGACACCCGGATGCGCGCCGACATGCAGGCGACGCAGCTTTCGCAACTGGGCCGGTAAAGCACGTTCTGCGACCGACGGAAGCCCTGCTTGGACAGCGCGTCGTTCAACCGCTCGGCATTGTCGCCCTGAAGGGCCGTGAACAGCTTCCGCTCCGACCGCCCTTCGAGATAGGGGCAGGGTTGCGGGGCCGTCACATAGAACTGGGGCGCTATGGGGAGCGTGTGACGCATTGCGGCGCGTTGATCGGTCTTCGGTTACTGGATCTTGACAGGCGGACGTTAGCAAGCCGAACGGAATCAGCCAAGAGCGGAGTTACCCTGTGCGGCGGGGCGGGAAGATGGCGGTCGCAAGGCAAAGGACCGGCGGTCGGCCGGTCCTTGCATGGGGTGGATGCGGGCTATCAGTAGGCGCCGCGGCCGGGTTCGGGGTCGTCCTCCGGGCCTTCGGATTTCGCGGCGCGGGCGCGTTCGTCCATGTATTCGTCGAATTCCGCCTTGTCCTTGCTGTCGCGCAGGCGTTTCAGGAAGGCTTCGAACTCGTCCTGCTCGCGCTCAAGCCGGTCAAGCGTGTCGGCCTTGTAGGCGTCGAAGGCCGAGTTGCCCGAGGGGCGGAACCCGTAGCGGCGCATCCGCATCCGGTTCATCTCTGCGTGACGGTCGTGATGGGCCAGACGGCCCTGGCATTTGGAAAACATGCGTTTGCTCCAGATCATATAGGCGAGAAGGGCAAGGCCGACGGGCCAGAAGAAGATGAAGCCGAGAACCATGGCCGCGATCCACGCGCCCTTGCCGCGCTGGTCGAGCCACATTTCCGCCCGTGACGGCCAGGCAGCGATGGTGGACATTGAAAACCTCCGTTTGTGCATGTGAATGTGTTTCACATGACAGGAGATTGGCATTCGCCGGGGCCGGATCAAGGGTTCATGTGAAAGAAATTTACATTTTTGGCGGGGCTGGTTGTGCGGGGGCAGGGGGCGGATTTCGGTCCCTTTGCCGCAATCTCTTCATTTTCTGTCCACGATTGCCTTCTAGTTTAACGGCGGAAACCGAGATACTGAAAGGTTGAGTAATGGTTTTTTATAACTTTATCAAAGCCATGGCGGCTTCTGCCGTGACCGTTGTCCTCATGTCCGCTTCGTCGGGCGCGGCGACCATCAATGAGGGCAGCCTGGGCGATTTCAGCAACGATTATGCTGCCCCCACCGTCATTGGTAACGGATATGAGACGGTGGGCGGCGCGACCAGCGTCGGCGATCTCGATTTCGTGGAATTCAACGGGCTCGCCGCAGGGGCACAGACCGTGTCGGTGACCTTCACCTCGCCGAGTGTCGGAAGCTTCTTCCTCAGTTCCGGGACGCTGCGCTATTCGACGCAGCCCTTCACCTCGTCGACCTCCGGCACCCTGGCGGGGACGTTCTCGATCTACGATTTCGGGTTCTTCTCCTCGACCACGCAGACGCTCAGCTTCAACCTCGATTCCGCGTTCAACGGCTCGCTCTTCGTCAGCCTCAGCCTGGCGCTGGGTTCGCCGGTGACCTATTCGATCAGCATCCCGGGCAACGCCTATGTGGCCCCGGTGCCGCTGCCGGCCTCGGCGCTGCTGCTGCTCGCGGGTCTTGGCGGGGTCGGCGCGGCGGCCCGCCGCCGCAAGCCGCAGGGCGCGGCCTGATCGAAACGGTCGAAGGCGCGGAAATCACCGGGCCGACCCTCTGGCAGGGTCGGCCCTTTTTCGTCCTGCGGCAATCGCGACTGTGCAAGCCTGGTAAACGAAGGGTTTCCGTCCCCGGACCAAAGCGCCAACGCCGCGTCGCAATTCCAACACGATCACGGGCGAAATCCGGGGGTGCGATAACCGTCTCCGGGGTGAATGACATGAAGCTTCCGTCGATGATCCTGTGGCCAGCCGCCGTGGCCTCGGCCCTGCTGGCCGCCACCGCGCCGGCCACCGGCGCCACCATAAGCGAGGGCGCCTTTCCCGGTGGCGATTTCGGCGACGCCTACAATGCCGCCACGCTCATCGGCATCGGTTATGACACCGTCATCGGGACCACCGATGGCGGCTGGTCCGGCAATACCGACATTTTCGCCTTCACCGGCCTCGCGTCCGGCGCCCAGACCCTGACCTTCACCTTCTCGGCGCCTGCGGGCATCGGCTATTCCTTCGCCTCGGGCGGGTCGATCTATTACAGCACGCAGCCCTTCCGGTGGAACTGGGACGGCACCTATGGCGGCACCTTCAATCTGGGCTATTTCACCCCGACCGGAACGGCGAGTTTCGCGCTCGGCTCCGGCTTTGCCGGGACGCTCTATGTCGGGATCTACGGCTGGGGATCGCCGGTCGGCTATACGATCAGCGTGCCGGGCAACGCACCGGCCCCGGTCCCGCTGCCGGCCCCGGCGGCCCTGCTGCTGGCCGGTCTCGGCGGGCTCGGCGCCTTCTCGCGCCGCCGCAAGTCACGCCGCACGGCCTGAGACCTCGCGCCGCAGCGCGGGGCGTTGACGCAGATTTGGGTTGATTCTCGCGCGACCGCGCGACATGACCCCCCGTGACACCGCGCGGGAGACAGGTCATGGGCAAGAAAATCGCGATTCTGGGCGCTTCGGGCTATACCGGCGCCGAACTCGTCCGCCTGATCGCGACCCATCCGGGGATGGAGATCGCGGCCCTTTCCGCCGATCGCAAGGCCGGGATGGAGATGGCCGCGGTCTTTCCGCATCTGCGCCACCTGGCCCTGCCGACCCTGACCACGATCGAGGCGATCGACTTTGCCGCCATCGACCTTGTCTTCGCGGCGCTGCCCCATGGGCTGAGCCAGGCGCTGGTCCGCGACCTGCCGAAAACCGTGAAGGTTGTCGATCTGGGCGCCGATTTCCGCCTGCGCGACCCGGCGGCCTATGAAAAATGGTACGGCGCCCCCCATGTCGCGGTCGATTTGCAGAAAGAGGCGGTTTACGGCCTGACCGAGTTCTATCGCGACGATATCCGCAAGGCGCGGCTGGTGGCGGGGACCGGCTGCAACGCCGCGACCGTGCAATTCGCGCTGCGCCCGCTGATCGAGGGCGGGCTGATCGACCTCGACGACATCATCTGCGACCTGAAGAACGGCATCTCCGGGGCCGGGCGGTCGCTCAAGGAAAACATGCTGTTTACCGAGCGGCAGACCGACGTCCTTGGCTATAGTCAAGGCGGCAAGCACCGCCATCTGGGAGAATTCGATCAGGAGTTCAGCCTAATTGCGGGCCGCAAGGTCGAGATCATGTTCACCCCCCATCTTGTGCCGATGTCACGCGGCATTCTCGCCTCCTGCTATGTCCGGGGCGATGCGGCGGCGATCCACGCGGCGCTTGCGGCACGTTATGCGGATGAGCCGTTCCTGAACGTCCTGCCCTTCGGTCAGGCGCCGGGGACCGGGGCGGTCGCTGGGTCGAACTTCTGCCAGATCGGCGTCATCGGCGACCGCAAGCCCGGCCGGGCGCTGGTCGTCGCCGCGCTCGACAATCTCAACAAGGGCTCCTCGGGTCAGGCGGTGCAGAACGCCAACCTGATGCTGGGGCTCGATGAAACGGCGGGGCTGATGCTGGCCCCCGTCTTCCCGTGAGGGTCACATGAAAGGTCTGAAAAAACAGCGCCGTATCCAGATCATCATCCTCGCCTTCGTGGCGATGGGGGCAAGTTTCGCGGCCTTCTACCTTGCCGCGCCGAACGCGCTGCAATATTTCCGCTCGCCCACCGAAGTGGCCGAAAAGGCCCCGGCCCCGAATGAGACCTTCCGCATCGGCGGTCTGGTCGAGGAGGGCAGCCTGGTGCGCGGGCAGGGGGCGGAGATCACCTTCAAGGTCACCGACACCAACGCCACGATCCCGGTCAGCTATACGGGCGTCCTGCCGGACCTCTTTGGCGAGAACGAGGGCGTCGTGGCGACCGGAAGATATATCGACGGCACCTTCGTCGCGACCGAGATCCTCGCCAAGCATGACGAAACCTACATGCCCAAGGAAGTGATCGACGCGCTGAAGGATCAGGGCATGTATGTCGATCCGAACGGTGCCCCCGCAACGAATTAACCAATTCGCATGAGCTTTGGTCCCGCAATCAGGGACCGGGGCCATGCAAAGTGTCATCGACATCGCCAGGGAAATCGTCGCCCGCGAGGGCGGTTATGTGAACGACCCCGACGATCCGGGCGGGGCGACGAAGCACGGCGTCACGCTGAAGACGCTGCAACGGCTGGGCGTCGATCTGACCGGCGACGGGCGGGTGAGCGGGGCCGATCTGCGCAGGCTGACGCCGGAGAAGGCAGCGGAGATTTATGTCCGCCATTTCTTTGAGGAAACCGGCATTGGTGGCCTGCCCGAGGCGGTGCAGCCTTCGGTTTTCGACATGTATGTCAACGCCGGCGCCAACGCGGTGCGCATCCTGCAACGGCTCCTGAACCAGATGGGCCATGACCTTGCCGTCGATGGCGTGCTTGGGCCGAAGACCTGCGCGGCGGCTGAAGAGGCGGCCCGCGTCGATCCGGTGCTGTTCGCCGATGCCTACGGGATCGCGCGGCGGAACTACTATTACGCGCTGGCCGATGCCCGCCCCGCCAGCCGCAAATACGCGCGCCGCCGCGATGGCGGCAAGGGGGGCTGGATCAGCCGGGCCGAGGAATTCATCTCCCCCGCCTATCACCTGAGCGAGGCAGAGCATCGCGCAAGGGTGGCGAAATGGGGCTGATCGGGCGCATCCTCGGGGCGCCTGCGGCGACCACGGCCATCGGGCAGGCGGCGACAGGGGTGGCCGAGGTCTTTACCCCCAACGCCACGAAAAAGATGCAGGCGGCGCATGACGCCTATATCGCCGCGCTGGGGGAATACGGGGCAGAGTTTCAATATGTCCGCGACGGCTGGTTCGACCGTTTCGTCAATGGTCTCAATCGCTTGCCACGCCCGATGCTGGCCTTGGGGACGCTGGGGCTTTTCGTCTATGCGATGATCGACCCGGACGGCTTTTCGCGCCGGATGATCGGTCTTAACCATGTTCCAGATCCGCTCTGGTGGCTGCTGGCGGCCATCGTGGGGTTCTATTTCGGCGCGCGGGAGGCGCATTATTTCCGTAGCGGCCGGTCGGTGATGGTGGCGCCCTCCGACCCCGCGGCGCCCGGCGCACCGGGGGGCGACAACCCCGCGCTGGAGGCCTGGCGGCAGCGGCAGGACCGCTGAACCTTTCACGGCCCCGCGACATCGCGGCGCAGCCCATTGGCGCTGACCCGACTTGCCGCTATGGTGCGCGCCATGATCGCGGAACTTGGCCACTTCACCCTTATCCTCGCCCTTGCCATTGCCCTTGTGCAGGGCACGCTGCCGCTTGTCGGCGCGCAGAAGGGCTGGACCTCCTGGATG
Source organism: Albidovulum sp. (assembly GCA_036758045.1). Lineage (GTDB taxonomy): Bacteria > Pseudomonadota > Alphaproteobacteria > Rhodobacterales > Rhodobacteraceae > Albidovulum. The sequence goes on along the minus strand of DAIOXI010000173.1, from coordinate 304 downwards.
GCGCTCGCCCCTGCGGCGGCGACCCTGCAATTCGTCTGCATCGCGATATCCTTCGCGGCGCTGACCCATGCCTTCGTGACCTCGGACTTCTCGCTGAAGCTGGTCTACGAAAACTCCCACACGGCAAAACCGATGCTTTACAAGGTCTCGGGCGTCTGGGGGAACCATGAGGGCTCCATGCTGCTCTGGGTGCTGATTCTGGCGCTTTTCGGCGGTGCGGCGGCCTGGTTCGGGGGCGCTTTGCCCGACCGTCTCAGGTCGCGGGTGCTGGCGGTTCAGGGGCTGATCGGGGTGGCATTCCTCG
>DAIOXI010000172.1:0-6836 GCA_036758045.1 Albidovulum sp. | reverse complement strand
TGGTGCCGGGGATCGTCGCCGGTGTCATTGCCTATTACCTGTCGGCGCCGGTGATTGCCGCCTATCAGAAGCATCGCCGCAAACGGCTTAAGGCGCGGTTCGAAAAGCTGAAGGCGCGCCTTCATGCCCGCGCGGAAGAGCCGGGCAGCCGGACCTGAAGCGCCCGCCGGTCCGATTGTACGGGTGACACTTCGGCCGTTCACAGCCCCCGCGCCAGCCCCTATCCTGCCTCCGACGATCCCGCAGAAGGAGAAGCGGACATGACCCGGAAACTGCGTCTTGGTGTCAACATCGACCATGTCGCGACGGTGCGCAACGCGCGCGGTTCGGCCTATCCCGATCCGGTGCGGGCGGCGCTTCTGGCGCAACAGGCGGGCGCCGACGGGATCACGGCCCATCTGCGCGAGGACCGGCGCCACATCACCGATAGCGACATCGCGCGGCTGATGGAGACGCTGAGCCTGCCCCTGAACTTCGAGATGGCCGCGACGGCCGAGATGCAGAAGATCGCCCTTCGCCATCGCCCCCATGCCGTCTGCATCGTGCCGGAAAAGCGCGAGGAGCGGACGACCGAGGGCGGGCTTGACGTCGCGGGCGATGTCGCGCGCCTGACCGATTTCATCGCGCCCTTGCGCGAGGCCGGGTGTCGGGTCTCCATGTTCATCGGACATGACGCCCGCCAGATCGAGGCCTCCGCCCGCATCGGCGCGGCGGTGGTAGAGCTTCACACCGGCCATTATTGCGACCTTCACGCCGAGGGGCGCCTTGCCGAACGCGACGCCGAGCTTGCCGCCCTGGCGGAAGGCGCTCGCCTTGCCCATGCGCTGGGGCTTGAGGTCCATGCGGGCCACGGTCTGACCTATGACACCGTCCAGCCCGTCGCGGCCTTTCCCGAGGTCAGGGAGTTGAACATCGGCCATTTCCTGATCGGCGAGGCGATCTTTGTCGGGCTTGAGGCCGCGATCGCGGGCATGCGCGGGCGGATGGACGCGGCGCGCGGCTGATCGCCCGCGCCGCGACCGCTCAGTCCGCCCGCCCCGGCAGGGACAGGTTGCCCGAGGCGACATCGAAAACATCGGTCACGCACAGAAGCGGCGCATGCAGGTTGGCGTTCACCCGTAGCGCCGAGGTGACGCCGTCGAACCCGATCTCTGCCGGGGCGCCGGGTAGGGTGACCGTGACCGCCACCGTGGCGCCGTCCAGAACCGGCGCGTAGCCGGGGCTGTCGATGAACAGCGGCAGGCCGGGCCAGGTCTTCGGCAGCGCGGGGCTTTCGCCTTCGGGAATGTCGCGCACCGACAGCGCGCCCGGCCCGCAGGCTTCGGAGGGCGTCAGGACGACCCAGTGGCTGTGCCAGGGTTCCCCGTCATTGGCCGGATCGCCGTCGCCGTTTTCATCCTCAAGCGGTGTGTCGTCGAAATCCGGGTGGCTGGTGGCGGCCAGCGCAAGGATGCCGGTGCCGCCCTCAAAGCCGACGGCGGCGGGGTCGAGAGAAGTCGGCCAGACATAGGCATGGACCGGCGCCCCGGCCAGCGTGCCGACGGGCGCGGGCCGGTCGGCCCCGGCTGTCGCGGCCAGCGTCATGCGAAAGGTCACGGCGTCACCGTTGCGCGCGGCCTCGGCCGACAGGATGTCGAATGCCGCCCGCCCGGACGGATCGGCGGGCGAGGTGATGCCGCCGGACTGGGCGGCGGTCGCGGCAAGAAGGGCGCAGAGCGCGGGGGAAAGCAACAGGCGTGTCATCGGGATCTCCATTCAATAGCGAGTCGATATTATTATTTGATATTGACTCGCTACGATATGGCAAGCACTTTCGTCCCATGACCGCGCCGTCCCGCCTCAACCTGCTTCTCGACCGGCTGACCCGCCTGCATTCCGCGGCGCGGCGCGGGGCCGGGCTGAACGCGGCGCAGGCCTCGGCGCTCGACTACCTCGCGCAGGCCAACGCCTTTTCCCGCAGCCCCTCGGCGGTGGCCGATTACCTTGACGCGACGCGGGGAACCGTGTCGCAGACCTTGCGGGTGCTGGCCCGCAAGGGGCTGGTGGTGGCCGTGGGCGACCCCTCTGACGGGCGCAGCCTGCGCTACGACCTGACCGAAGCGGGGAAGGGCGCGCTGGTGGTGGACCCGGTTCTGGGCGTCGACGATGCAGAGATGGAAGAGGCGCTCGACAGTGTTCTCAGGCGCCTGATCGCGGCCCGCGGCGGACGCAGCTTCGGCCTCTGCCGCACATGCCGCTTTCACGAAGGCGGCGCGGATGGGCATGCCCGCTGCCGCCTGCTCGATATCGCGCTTGCGCCGCCGGAAACCGGCCGGATCTGCCGCGAGCATGTCCCGGCCTGAGCCGGATGGCTTGCCCCCCGTGGCCAGTCGCGCCATATGATGCGGGCGAAAGGGAAGGGTGGCATGATCCTTGGCATCGGCACGGACCTTGCGAATATCGACCGCATCGCCGCCACGCTCGACCGTTTCGGCGACCGTTTCCGCAACCGTGTTTTCACCGAGGTGGAGCAGAGAAAGGCCGAACGCCGCAAGGATACCGCCGGGACCTACGCCAAACGCTGGGCCGCGAAAGAGGCCTGTTCCAAGGCGCTTGGCACCGGATTGCGGATGGGGATTTCCTGGAAGGACATGGCGGTGTCGAACCTGCGCTCTGGCCAGCCCGTCATGCAGCTGACCGGCTGGGCGGCCGAACGCCTGGCAGACATGACCCCGCCCGGCCATGAGGCCATCGTTCACGTCACTTTGACCGACGATCACCCCTGGGCGCAGGCTTTCGTCGTGATCGAGGCGCGGCCGACCGGCACCGAAACTTGACTCCCCTTCCGCCCGCGCGCATGTAGCGCCTTGAACAAGGCAAGCAGAGGCGGGGGCGGATGAGCAGCGCAGCCAAGGACGGCGTCATGGAAACGGTCAAGACCGTTTTCTGGGCTCTGGTGATCGCGGGTGTCTTTCGGACCCTGTTCTTCCAGCCGTTCTGGATCCCCTCCGGCTCCATGAAGGACACGCTGCTGATCGGCGATTTCCTGTTCGTCAACAAGATGGCCTATGGCTATTCGCGCTATTCCTGCCCCTTCTCCGCCTGCCCGATTTCCGGCCGAATCCTCGCGTCCGAGCCCGAGCGCGGCGATGTCGTCGTCTTCCGCCACCCCGGCACGGGCGCGGATTTCATCAAGCGCCTGATCGGCCTGCCGGGCGATACCGTGCAGATGAAGGACGGCGTTCTTTACATCAACGGGCAGGAGGCCCCCCAGACCCCGGCGGGCGATTTCGAGGAGATCAAGGAACCGCAAGGGTCCAAGGGCAATATCCCGGCCTGCGCCAACGATCCTGTCGGCATGGGCGGCACCTGCATGAAGGAGCGTTTTACCGAAACGCTGCCGAACGGCGTGTCGCATGACATTCTAAACATCGGCAACCGTGCGCAAGACAACACGCCCGTCTTCACAGTTCCGGCGGGGCATTACTTCTTCATGGGCGACAACCGCGACAACAGCCAGGACAGCCGCTTTCCGCTCTCCGTCGGCGGTGTCGGCATGCTGCCCGCAGACTACCTGATCGGCCGCGCCGACCGGATCATGTTCTCTTCCGCCGGCAAGTCGCTGTTCTTCTTCTGGACCTGGCGCAGCGACCGCTTCTTCAAGGCGATCGAGTGAAACTGGCGGCCGATCTCCGTGATTTTTCGGCCCGGCTCGGCCACGACTTCGCGCGGACCGAGCTTCTGGTCCGCGCCGTCACCCATGCCTCGATCGCGACGCCGCAGCGGCCCGACAACCAGCGGCTTGAGTTTCTGGGCGACCGTGTGCTTGGCCTCGTGATCGCCGAAGCGCTCCTGAAGGCCGACAAGGGGGCGAGCGAGGGGCTGCTGGCGCCGCGCTACAACGCCCTGGTGCGCAAGGAGGCCTGCGCCGCGGTTGCGCGCGAGATCGGGCTGGGCGAGGTGCTGAAACTTGGCCGGTCCGAGATGATGTCGGGCGGGCGGCGCAAGGAGGCGCTCCTGGGCGACGCGATGGAGGCGGTGATCGCGGCGGTCTATCTCGACGCCGGGCTTGACGCCGCGCGTGACGTGATCCTGCGCCATTGGGCGACCCGTATCGCCAACGTCAAGGCCGATGCCCGCGACGCCAAGACCGCGCTTCAGGAATGGGCGCAGGCACGCGGGCTGCCGCCGCCCAGCTACGGCGAACGCGACCGCGAGGGGCCGGACCACCAGCCGGTCTTCACCGTCGAGGTGACACTGGCGAGCGGCGAGAGCGAGATTGCCAGGGCGGGCAGCAAGCGTCAGGCCGAACAGGCCGCCGCCAAGGCGCTGTTGCAGCGGATGGAACGCGGCGCGGATTAGTCGGGCAGACGGGCTGGCGGCATCCGCCCCTTCTGCCGCGCATCGCAGCGCCAGAGTTTCTTGCGGATGCCCTCGGGTTCGAGGCTTGCGTATTTCCCTCGCGAGAATTTCGGCCAGTCGATCGCAAGGCCAGCCTTGACCAACTCGGCGGAAAGGTCCCTTCCGTCCGGCAGGTAACAGGTTGCGACGGTGCGCTCGTGCGACATGTCGCCATCGCAGACGGCCCGGATGTCATTCCCCTTGCACATATTGACGAGGACCCACTTCGCGCGTTTGCCATAGGGATGGTCCATTTCCGGCGCGTCAATACCGGCCAGGCGGATGCGTGTACCGCGAATGTCCAGTGTGTCGCCGTCGATAACCCAAGCCCGGCCGCGGACCTCGAACGTTTCGACGATCCTGATTTCCGTCGTGCGACGTATCGAGGAAGCATGCCTGGTTTCAAGCCGCTCCTTGAGTGTCGTCTGTTCATATCGGACTACGGTCCGACCTCTGACAGTGCCCGATGAAAATGCGCGGAGCAGAAATCTCAGAAGGCGCATGCATTCGCCGCCGTCATTGGCCCAATCCTTTTGCTTTGAACCCCATGCATCATCTTTCGGGCCATTTTGAGGCCGTCGGCGCGCCAGTCTTGGCTGGCGCCGAAATGCTAAATCCTCTATGTGGCCGGGATCGTCACGATAGGATGCCCCATGACCACACGCGCCGGTTTCGTCGCCCTGATCGGAGAGCCCAATGCGGGCAAGTCGACCCTCTTGAACCGCATGGTCGGGGCCAAGGTCTCGATCGTCACGCACAAGGTTCAGACCACGCGCGCGCGTATTCGCGGCATCGCGATGGAGGGCGAGGCGCAGATCGTCTTTGTCGATACGCCGGGCCTTTTTCGTCCGCGCCGCAGGCTTGACCGGGCGATGGTCAAGGCGGCCTGGGGCGGCGCGGCGGATGCCGATATCGTCGTCCTGCTGATCGAGGCGCATCGCGGGCTGACCGAAGGTGTGCAGGCGATCCTTGATCGCGTCGCCGCCGAATTGCCCAAGGGCAAGCCGGTGGCGCTGGCCATCAACAAGATCGACCGGGTGAAGGCCGAGGCGCTCTTGAAGCTGGCCGAGGAGATGAACGCGGCCTATCCTTTCGCCAAGACCTTCATGATCTCCGCCGAGCGCGGGCATGGGGTGGAGGACCTGAAGGCATGGCTGGGCGCGGAACTGCCCGAAGGGACCTGGTTCTACCCCGAGGATCAGATCGCCGACCTGCCCTTGCGGATGATCGCCGCCGAAGTCACGCGCGAGAAGCTGACGCTGCGCCTGCATGAGGAACTGCCCTATCAGCTGACGGTGGAGACCGAACGCTGGGAGGAGAAGAAGGACGGCTCTGCCCGAATCGACCAGATCGTCTATGTCGCCCGCGACGGCCACAAGGGGATCGTGCTTGGCCACAAGGGCGAGACGATCAAGGCCGTCGGTCAGGCGGCGCGAGCGGAGTTGATGGAATTCCTCGACCGGCCGGTTCACCTGTTCGTGCAAGTGAAGGTGCGCGAGAACTGGCAGGAGGAGCGGGAGCGCTATTCCGAGATGGGGCTTGAGTTCAGGGATGGCGACTGAACCCGCGCCGGGCCGGGGCCGCCTCGGGGGGCTTCGAGCCCCCGCTCGGCGGCGGGCCTCCGGCGGGAGTATTTGCCGCCACAATGAAAGGGCGGGGCGATGAGCGCGCGGCTGACCGCCGATTTCTGGGTGCGCGCCTATCTGGCGCGGCTTCAGGCGGCACATATCCCGGCCTATGTGGTGGCGAAGGGCGATCCGACGGCGGGCGCGGTTCTGGTGAAACTGGCGACGCTGGACGGGCAGGGGCGGCTTTACCAGCGCAGCTTCGACCTGATGACCGGGCTGCGGACCTGGGTCGTTCTGGCCGAGGGGCCGGAGGCCGTGCGGCGCCAGAGGCGCACCGATCCCGACCTCTGGGTGATCGAGATCGAGAGCCGCGCGGGGCGCACGCTTCTGGATGAAGAGGGGCTGGCCGACTGACGCCCCCTTGCCGTCGGCTGCGTCAGGTGAAACGGTCGCGCTATGGACTGGCGGGACGAAGGCGTGCTTCTGGCCGTGCGGCGGCATGGCGAGACCTCGAGCATCATCGAGGTCTTTACCCTTGGCCATGGCCGTCACGCCGGGATCGTGCACGGCGGGGCCTCGCGCCGTCTTGCGCCGCTGCTTCAGCCCGGCGCACAGCTTGACGTGACCTGGCGGGCGCGGCTGGACGAGCATCTGGGGAGCTATGCGGTCGAACCCCTGAGGTCCCGCGCGGGGCTGATGTCCGACCGGCTGGCGCTGGCGGGGCTGAATTCGGTCTGCGCGCTGCTGACCTTCCTTCTGCCCGAACGCGAGGCGCATGGTGCGCTTTACCGCGCGAGCATTGGTCTTCTCGACCGGATCGGCGCGGGCGAGGGCTGGGCGGCGGACTATCTGCGCTGGGAGTTGGGGCTTCTGGAGGAGATGGGCTAT
>DAIOXI010000171.1:0-6892 GCA_036758045.1 Albidovulum sp. | reverse complement strand
CAGGCGTAGATGTCGGTCCAAAGCTCCTCGAGCGCGGGCTCGGGGCTTTCCTTGGCGAAGTCGGCCGCCTCATTCACGATGGCCTTGATCTCCTTGTCGATGGCCTTCAGCTCATCGTCGCTGGCATGCTTGCCTTGCAGGATCAACTCGCGCACATGTTCGATAGCGTCGCGTTCCTCGCGCATCTTCTGCACCTCCTCGCGGGTGCGGTACTTGGCCGGGTCGGACATGGAATGACCGCGATAGCGATAGGTCATGATTTCGAGGATATAGGGCCCCTCGCCTGAGCGGCAGTGCGCGACGGCCTTCTCGCTCGCCGCTTTCACGGCCAGCACATCCATGCCGTCCACCGTCTCGCCGGGGATGCCGAAAGCCTCGCCACGGGTGTGCAACTCGGGCGTGGAGGTGGAACGTTTCTGGGCGGTGCCCATCGCATACTGATTGTTCTCGATCACGAAGATCACCGGCAGCTTCCACAGCGCGGCCATGTTGAAGGTCTCATAGACCTGACCCTGGTTCGCGGCACCATCGCCGAAATAGGTGAAGGTGACGCGGCCGTTTTCCTTGTACTTGTCGGCAAAGGCGAGGCCCGCGCCCAGCGGCACCTGCGCGCCGACGATGCCATGGCCGCCGTAGAAGTGCTTCTCCTTCGAGAACATGTGCATGGAGCCGCCCTTGCCTTTGGACAGGCCGCCCTCGCGCCCCGTCAGCTCGGCCATCACACCCTTCGGATCCATGCCGCAGGCAAGCATATGTCCATGATCGCGGTAGGAGGTGATGCGCTTGTCGCCTTCTTCCGCCGCCGCTTCCAACCCGACGACGACTGCCTCCTGCCCGATATAGAGGTGGCAGAAGCCGCCGATCAGGCCCATGCCGTAAAGCTGACCGGCCTTTTCCTCGAATCGCCGGATCAACAGCATGTCACGGTAGAATGTCAACAGTTCGTCTTTGGAAGTATTTGACTTCGCAGCGGATTTTCGTGCGGCCATCGCGCGCTCCTCCCGTTGGCATAAAAATAGTTCAACGTTAAACGATCTTATATCGCAAGGATAGGCAACAGGCGAGGGCTAATTCCGGGTCCTGAAGGCGCGCCGCGCGTTCTGCGCGCCGCGCCGGGGGGGGGGGGGGGGGGGGGGGGGCTGGACCTGGTGGAGTGGCAGCTTCGCGTGGCCGCCGGGGAGGCGCTGCCTCCCCGGACCCCACCGGAGTATTTTAACCACAATGAAAGGAACAGGGGCTCAACTGGACCCACGGTACAGGCGGGAGCGCCGATGACCGTCCACGGTGAAAGCACCCCGTCCGGCGCAAGCGGGGCGGGGTGCCGAACCTGCCTTTCAGCGTGGTGCAAATACTCATGCCTGAGGAGGCGGCCGCAAGGCCGGTGACGAGGGGAAAATCTTGCGCCGCAGGCGCGCCTTCGGGATCAGTGGATGACGATCTCGTCGGGCCGGATCATGCCCAGCACATTGCGCGCCCGTTCGTCTAGCAGATCGAGGTCGAGATAGGTATCCGACAGCCGCCGCGTCAGGTTTGCCATCTTCTCCGCCTCGGCCTTCAGCCGGTCACGCTCGGCGGTGAGCGCCTCGCGCTCCGCCTCGGCCTGGACGCGGCGGAAGACGCCGTAATCGCCCTGGATCGCGGCGAAGGTGAAATAGAAGCCAAGCCCGCCGATGACGAGGAGATAGAGAGCCGTTCCGATGGCCGGCTTCTTGCGGGGTACGTTCATGCTCTGCCTCGATACGGACCTCTTGGCGGGTCCGGTGTTTGGCGAATCATGTCATATCCGAATCGCTTTGTGAATCCCCCGCGTGGCTGAAATTCCCTTGAAAAGCGGGCAGTCGCGCATTCCGGCCCGGCGCGGTAGACTGGCGGGGAAAGGACATGCCATGGACCGCGATCCCGCGCCGCTTCCGCCCCGTTCCGTGCTGCCCACCCATGAGGTCGCGAACCAGCCCGGTGCTCAGCCTGCCCGCGATCCCTGGGCCGGGGATGCGGTGTTGCGGGGCTGGCTCGGGCTGTGGGGCGGGGCCGTCGATGATGCCGCGCGCTTCGGGGCGGCGCTGGCAACGCATGGCCTGCGCGCGGCGGCAGAGGCGGCGCGCCATGTGCCGCCGGAGCTTTTCCAGTTCGACCGGGCCGGGCGGCGGCTGGACGAGGTGCGCTTTGATCCGGGCTATCATGCAGTCATGGCCCAAGGCATTACTGCCGGTTATGCCGCCCTGCCGTGGGAAGGGCGCGCGGGCGGCCATATGGGCCATGCCGCGATGGTCTACATGCTGAGCCAGGTAGAACCCGCAATCTGCTGTCCGCTGACCATGACCTATGCCGCCGTCCCGGTGCTGGCAGCAGATGGACGGGTCGGTGCGGCGTGGCGTGCGAAACTGACCGCGCGCGACTACGATCCGGCGATCCGGCCATTGACCGAGAAGGCGGGGGTGACGCTGGGCATGGCGATGACGGAAAAGCAGGGCGGGTCGGACCTGCGCGGCTCTTCCACGCGGGCCGAACGGGATGGCGAGGGCTGGCGGCTGACCGGGCACAAGTGGTTCTGCTCGGCGCCGATGTCGGACGGGTTCCTGACGCTGGCGCAGACGGGAAGCGGGCTGAGCTGTTTCCTCGTTCCGCGCTGGCTGCCTGGGGGGCGCAATGCCATCGCGCTGATACGGCTGAAGGACAAGCTTGGCAACCGCGCCAATGCCTCGGCCGAGATCGAGTATCAGGGGGCGCTGGCGCATCTGCTGGGCGAGGAGGGGCGCGGCATCGCCACGATCATCGAGATGGTGCATGACACCCGGCTCGACACCGCTGTCGCGCCCGCAGGCCTGATGCGCGCCGCGCTGGATGAGGCGATATATTGGGCAAAGGGGCGCACCGCGTTTCAGCGCCGTTTGATCGACCAGCCGCTGATGCGCGCGGTTCTGGCCGATCTGGCGCTTGATTGGGAAGGCGCGCTGGCGCTGTCGATGCGGGTCGCGGCGGCCTTCGATGGCGGGGCGGAGGCCGACCGCGCCTTTGCCCGCATCGCGGTGGCGCTGGCGAAGTTCCTCAACAACAAGCGCTGCCCGGTGGTGGTGGCCGAGGCGATGGAGGCGCTTGGGGGCATGGGCTATGTCGAGGAGACGCCAATGCCGATGCTCTACCGTGAGGCGCCGCTGAACGGCATCTGGGAAGGCTCGGGCAACGTGATATGCCTCGACATCCTGCGGACCCTGGCGAAGGAGCCTTTGGCGGCAGAGGTGCTGGCGGCGGAACTGGATGCGGCGACAGGGGCCGACCGGCGCTATGACGCGGCGCTGGCGGGACACCGGGCGCGCTGGACCGGGCTGCCGCCGGAGGCGGAGGCGCGGCTTTTCGCCGAACGCATGGCGGTTCTGCTGGCCGCCTCGATCCTCATCCGCCATGCGCCCGGCGCGGTCGCGGACGGCTATGTCGCGACCCGCGTGGCGGGCGAGGGCGGGCGGGTTCCCGGCGCGGTGTCGGGCCTCGACACCGCCGGGATTCTTTCAAGGTTCGGGCCTCAGCCCGCGACCGAGGCGTCGTAGATCGACTGGATCGCGCCGTCGAGCATGGCGTTGAACTCTGCCTCGGACTGTTTGGCCGACAGGCCTTCGGTCAGCCCGCGCGAGAAGCTGGCGATCATGCCCGCGTTCTGCGCCAGAAGCCTGTTGGCATCCTCGCGGCTATAGCCGCCCGACAGCGCCACGACGCGCATCACGCGCGGATGGTCGATCAGCGGCTTGTAGAGGTTGGCCTTGCTCGGCAGCGACAGTTTCAGCATCACCTGCTTGTCTGCGGGGACGGTGTCGAGATGCTTCAGGATCTCGGCCAGCAGGAGATCTTCCGCCTCGGCCTTGTCGGCGATGGAGATCGTGACCTCCGGCTCGATGATCGGGACCAGCCCGTGGGACAGGACCTGCGCGCCCAGATCGAACTGCTGCGCCACGATGGCGGCGATGCCCCGGGCGTTGGCCGCGTCGATGACCGAACGTTCCTTGGTGCCGAAGATGCCCTTGGCGACCGCGCGATCGAGCAGGTCGTCGAGGCCGTCGATCGGCTTCATCATCTTCACGCCGTCCTTTTCTTCCTCAAGACCCTTGTCGATCTTCAGGAACGGGACGACGTGCTTTTCTTCCCAGAGGTAGGTCGCGGCGGGCTTGCCCCCGAAATCGCCATCCATGGTCTTTTCGAACAGGATCGCGCCGATGACGCGCTTGCCGTCGAAGACCGGGGCGGTCGCGATGCGGGCGCGCATCTGGTGGATCAGGTCGAACATCCCGGCCTCATCGGACCAGGCGCCTTCCTCCACCCCGTAGAGCTTCAGCGCCTTGGGCGTCGATCCGCCGCTTTGGTCGAGCGCGGCGATGAAGCCCTTGCCCGAACGCATCTGTTCCGCCTGTTCTTGCCGTGCCATGGAAGTACCTCGCTTGACTGGTGGACCCTGGGCGCCGCCCGATTGCCCCGCTTCTAGACGGGTCTCGGGGGCGCTGCAATTCTGTTGCCGCTAACGCCCCGCGGGCGTGGCTATTTCAGAAACAATGCCGCGATCCGGGTGACGAACGCGCGCGGCGCAAGACGCGGGGCGAATGCGAACAGCTAGTTGGGCAGGCCGGTGACGTGAACCCGCTTGCCGCGCTTCATCGCCCTCCAGCCGGATCGCGCGACCCTGGCCGCCGTGGGAACGGGCAGGGTATTGAAAAGCCTGATATGCTCCATCCCCGCATCGGCCGCGAAATTGGTCCGCGTCGCGCCGGGGCAAAGCGCGGTGATGGTGACGTCAGTGCCCCGCAACTCCTCTGCCACCGCTTCGGAAAGCGACAGGAGATAGGCCTTCGTCGCGTGATAGACAGCCATGTTCGGCCCCGGCATGAAGGCAGCGGTGGAGGCGAGGTTCAGCACCCGCCCGCCGCCCTGCTGCGCCATATGGGCCACCGCGCGTTTCATCAGGATCGTGGCGGCGACGACATTGACCATGACCGACTGCATTTCCCGCGCCCCGTCGCCGTCAAGGAACGGGCCGTTATAGCCAAGCCCTGCATTGTTCACGAGGATCTCGATATGCCGGCGCAGCGCGACCTTGCGCCAAAGCGTCTCGACCGTCTGCGGGTCTGACAGGTCCGCCGGGATCACCTCGACCGCGATCCTGTGCTTCGCCCGCAACTCATCGGCCAGACGCTCCATCTTCTGCGCCCGCCGCGCGACGAGGATCAGGTCACGCCCCTCGGCCGCCGCGAGGCGGGCGAATTCCACGCCCAAGCCTTCCGACGCGCCGGTGATCAGCGTCCATTTCGATGCCATGTCTGCCTCCGCGCCCCCGGTCCCTAGCTAGGGTGCGGGCGGGCGAAGTCAACCGTTCAGCGGTGCAACGCCACGACGCCGGGCAGGGCCTTGCCCTCCATCCATTCCAGGAACGCCCCCCCGGCGGTGGAGATATAGCTGAAATCGTCCGCGACGCCGGCCTTGTTCAGCGCCGCGACCGTATCGCCGCCGCCCGCGACCGAGGTCAGCCTGCCCGCCTGCGTCAGGTCCGCCGCCTTCTGCGCCGCGGCATTGGTGGCGGCGTCGAAAGGGGCGATCTCGAAAGCGCCCAGCGGGCCGTTCCAGATCAGCGTGCGGGACGCCTCGAAAACAGCGCCGATCGCCCCGACCGCCTTCGGCCCTGCATCAAGGATCATCGCATCGGCGGGGCAGGCATCCGCCGCCACGACCTCGGACGCAGCGCCTTCGCGGAATTCGCGGGCCACGACCACGTCCGCGGGCAGGAGGATCTTGCAGCCGGTTTCCTTCGCCCTTGACAGGATCTCGCGCGCGGTATCGGCCATGTCATGTTCGGCCAGCGATTTGCCCACATCCACGCCTTGCGCCACGAGGAAGGTGTTGGCCATGCCGCCGCCGATCACCAGATGATCGACCCTGGCCACGAGGTTGCCGAGCAGTTCCAGCTTGGTCGAGACCTTCGCGCCGCCCACCACCGCCGTCACCGGGCGCAGCGGATCGCCAAGCGCGGCGGTCAGCGCCTTCAGCTCCGCCTCCATCAGCCGTCCGGCGCAGGCGGGCATCAGATGCGCCACGCCCTCGGTGGAGGCATGGGCGCGGTGGGCGGCGGAAAAGGCGTCGTTCACATAGGCATTGCCAAGCGCGGCCAGCCCCGCCGCAAAGACCGGATCGTTCTTTTCCTCGCCCTCGTGAAAGCGCGTGTTCTCCAGCAGCAGCACATCGCCCGGCCCCATCGCCGCGACGGCCTTCTTCGCCGCCAGCCCCACGCAATCCTCGGCGAACCCGACCGGCTGACCCAGCGCCGCCTCAAGCGCGGGCAGGGTGACCTTCAGGCTCATCTCCGGCACGACCTTGCCCTTGGGGCGGCCGAAATGGGCCAGCAGGACCGGGCGCCCGCCCTTCTTCTGGATGTCCTTGATGGTGGGGACGATCTTTTCGATTCGCGTCGCATCGGTCACCCGCCCGGCCTCGACCGGCACGTTGATATCGACGCGGACAAGGACGATCTTCTCCGCAAGGTCCATGTCGTCGAGCGTTTTCCAGTCCATCGCGGCATCCTTTCTGACAGGCGGCCTCGCGCCGCCGTTATCGCCAAATCACCCGAAGCATGGGCGAAGGTCAACTCATCACCGCGCTTTGCCCTTCCCTTGCCCCGCGCGCCCGACTAGGGTCCGCCCGAGATTTAAAGGAGACCCCGATGGCCGATATCAAGGACCCCGAAAACACCATCATCATGACGCTGAAGGACGGCGAGGTGGTGATCGAGCTTCTGCCCGACGTGGCGCCGAAACATGCCGAGCGGATGAAGGAACTGGCCCGCGCGGGCAAGTATGACAACGTCGCCTTCCACCGCGTGATCGACGGCTTCATGGCGCAGACCGGCGATGTGGAATTCGGC
>DAIOXI010000170.1:0-6914 GCA_036758045.1 Albidovulum sp. | reverse complement strand
GCGGCACCGGCGCCAATCCATCCAGCCTGGCCAGCGCCTCGACTATCGCCCCGGCCCCGAGGGCCGACAGCCGGTCATGCAAGTCTCCCGTGGTCTCCTCCGCACCGATCGTCACCTCCCGACGCAGCAGCACCGGCCCGGTATCCAGCCCCGCCTCCATCCGCATGATGCAGACCCCGGTTTCCGCGTCGCCCGCCATGATCGCCCGGTGGATCGGCGCCGCCCCGCGCCAGCGCGGCAGAAGCGAGGCATGGATGTTCAGACAGCCCTGCGCGGGCGCCTCCAGAACCGCCTGCGGCAGGATCAGCCCATAGGCCACGACCACCGCCACATCGGCCTCCAGCGCCGCAAATTCCGCCTGCGCCTCCGCCCCCTTCAGGCTTGCGGGATGGCGCACCGGCAGGCCCAGCGCTTCGGCCCTGACCTGCACCGGGCTCGGCCGGTCCTTCTTCCCCCGCCCCGCCGGGCGCGGCGGCTGGGTATAGACGCAAGCCACCTCATGCGCCGCCGCAAGCGCGTCGAGCGCGGGAACCGAAAACTCCGGCGTCCCCATGAAGATCACGCGCATCGGCCGTTCCTTCTTCGTTGCGCAAATACTCCGCGGGGGTCCCCCCCCCCCCCCCCCCATCCGCCCTATCCGCGCTTCTTCAGCTTTTCGGCCCGCGCCACCAGCATCTTGCGGCGCACGGGCGACAGGTGATCGACATAGACGCGCCCGTTCAGGTGGTCGATCTGGTGCTGGACGGAGGTGGCCCAGAGGCCGACGAAATCGCGGTCCTCCATCTCGCCATCCTCGTTCAAAAACCGCACCGTCACCGCGCGCGGGCGTTCGATCACCGCCGAGACGCCGGGCAGGTTCGGACTCGCCTCCTCATGCCGTCGCATCTGGACCGAGGCATGCAGCACCTCGTGATTGGCCAGCTTCACCGCCTGCCCGCGCTTGTCGGAACAATCCACGACCGCAAGGCAGAGGCCGATCCCGATCTGCGGCGCGGCAAGGCCGTAGCCCGGCATCGCGTCCATCGTCTCGACCATGTCATCCCAGATCATGCGCACGGTCTCATTCACCGCGGCCACCGGCGCGGCGGGCACATGCAGGCGGCGGTCGCCATAGGGGATGAAGCGGCGGACGGTCACAGACGCGCCCGCTCGCGCTTCAGCTTTTCCATCTTCCGGGTGATGAGCTGGCGTTTCAGCGGCGTCAGGTAGTCGATGAAGAGCTTGCCGTTCAGGTGGTCGATCTCATGCTGCACGCAGGTCGCCCAGAGACCGGCGAAATGTTCTTCCTGCTCGGACCCGTCCAGCGCCAGCCAGCGCACCCTGACCTCGGCGGGCCGCGTCACCTCGGCATATTGCTCGGGGATCGACAGGCAGCCTTCCTCATAGGTGTTCAGCGCCTCGGACGCCCATGTCACCTCGGGGTTCATCAGGACCATGGGGCGCGGCGCGGCCTCCGGGTCCTTGACGCAATCCATCACCAGAATGCGTTTCATCAGCCCGATCTGCGGTCCGGCAAGGCCGACGCCGGGCGCGTCATACATGGTTTCCAGCATGTCCGAGGCAGCCGCACGCAACTCCTCCGTGATCTCGGTCACGGGGTCGCAGCGCTTTTTCAGGCGCGGGTCGGGGTGGATCAGGATCGGGCGTGTCGTCATGGCCCGTGATTTAGGACATGGCCCCGCCGCGCGCAATGGGGCGGGACCTTGCGCATCGCGGCGCGATAGCGGAAGGTCCCCGCACCAGCGGAGGAAGCGACATGAGTTTGGACCAGGCCACGGAGACGGGTTTCGACGAGATCATCGACCGCGTGGGGACCCATTGCTCGAAATGGGACAAGATGGAGGCGCTTTACGGGGTCGATCCCAAGGACGGCATTTCCATGTGGGTCGCCGACATGGACTTCCGCGCCGCACCCTGCATCCAGCGCGCGGTCGAGGCGCAGCTGCGCCACGGGATCTATGGCTATTTCGGCGATGACGGCGCCTATCTCGACGCGATCCGCTGGTGGATGGATACCCGCCATGGCTGGCAGGTCGCGCCGGAGTGGATCTTTACCACCCACGGCCTTGTCAACGGCACCGGCATCTGTGTCGAGGCCTTCACGAAACCCGGCGATGGCGTCGTCCTGATGACGCCGGTCTACCACGCTTTCGCCCGCGTCATCAAAGCCGCCGGGCGCGAGGTGGTCGAATGCCCTCTGGCGCGGGACGGCGGGCGCTATATGCTCGACCTCGCCGCATGGGACGCGCAGATGACCGGGCGCGAAAAGATGATGATCCTCTGTTCGCCGCATAATCCCGGCGGCCGGGTCTGGAGCGCCGATGAATTGCGCCGCATCGCCGATTTCGCCCGCCGCCACGACTTGGTCCTGATCTCGGACGAGATCCATCACGATCTGGTCTATCCCGGCCACAAGCATCTGGTCATGGCGACGGCGGTGCCGGAGATTGCCGACCGGCTGGTCACCATGTCCGCGACGACGAAGACCTTCAACATCGCGGGCAGCCATACCGGCAATGTCATCATCGCCGATGACCGCCTGCGCGCCGCCTTCGCCGCGAAGATGGCGGCGCTTGGCATTTCCGGCAACAGCTTCGGCATGCACATGGCGACGGCCGCCTATTCGCCCGAGGGCGCGGCCTGGGTCGATGCCCTCGTCGCCTATCTCGACGGCAACCGGAAGGTCTTCGATGCCGGGATCGGGGAAATCCCCGGCCTCGCCTCGATGCCGCTTGAGGCGACCTACCTCGCCTGGGTCGATTTCGCCGGGCTGGGTATGGGCGCGGATGCCGCCAATGCCCGTGTCGCGGGCGAGGCGCGGATCGCCGCCAATCACGGGGCGACCTTCGGCGCGGGCGGCGAAAGCTTCCTGCGCTTCAACCTCGCCACGCCGCGCGCGCGGGTGGTGGAGGCGGTGGAGCGGCTGCAGAAGGCCTTTGCCGACGTGCAATGAGGGCGCTCAGTCGGCTTTTTCGGGCGATCCTGATCCTGACGGCGCTGGCGATCGGGGGGCTGGCGCTTTACCGTCCCCGCCTGCCGGAACCGGCCCCCGCGCCCCTGCCGCCGCTCAGCGGCCAGATCGACCGCATCCTGATCGAGAAATCGGCGCGCCGCCTGACCGTCTATCGCGACGGAGAGGCGCTGCGCAGCTACATCGTCGCCCTTGGCTTCGCACCCGAGGGCGACAAGGAACGGCAAGGCGACGGCAAGACGCCCGAGGGGCTGTTCAGGATCGACCGTCGCAATGCCAACAGCCGCTTTCACCTTTCACTGGGGATCGACTATCCGCAGCGCGAGGACGTGATCCGCGCCAGCGCGGGCGGCGATGCGCCGGGCGGCGACATCTTCATCCACGGCCAGCCGAACGCGGTCTATGGCAAGGCGACGCTGCGCCATGACTGGACCGCCGGTTGCATCGCCGTCGCAGATGCCGAGATCGAGGAGCTGTGGCGCATCACGCCCATCGGCACGCTGGTGGACATCCGGCCCTGACGGCCCTAGCCACGCGGCAGGTAGCCCACGGGCGCCTCATCCTCGCGGGCGTAGTCCAGCGGCGCGCGGTCGAATGTGGGGGTGGAGCGTTTCATGGTGCAGATCAGCTCCCCCGCCTCGACTTCGGCGGCGATGATGAGCGAGTTGTAGAGGTGCTTCGGCCCGTCATAGATATCGACCCGGCCGCGCAGCGCCTGCACCTGATCGGCATCCAGCGAAAAGCCCGTGTCCCAGTAGCGCAGGATCGGATAGACCTCCCCCCCCGCGTGCACGCACAGGCGCGAGCGTCGGCGTTGTTCCCGTTTGCGGGCCTCTTCCAGCCCTGCGCGGATTGCTTCCGGCAGATAATCCGTCATACCACGTTCCCCCCGACCCTCAGCATGGGCCGGTCGGACAGAATTGCAAGCCTTTCCGCCGCTTATGCCCGATCCCTTGCCCAGTCGCGGGGTCTTGGGCGGCTCTGATGCCCCTGCGGCAACAATGCTGTGCGCGGGTGCAGAGGGGTTTTGCGCGGATGCCGGTTGGGTTCGACGGCCGCGCGGGCTACCCTTGCGCCCGCGAACAGGAGGTCCGCATGGGGCAGCTCATCAACGGCACATGGCAGAGCGGCTGGTACGATACAGCCGCCTCGGGCGGCGCGTTCAAGCGCGACACGGCGAAGTTCCGCAACTGGATCACCGCCGACGGCGCGCCCGGCCCCACCGGCACCGGCGGTTTCCGGGCCGAGGCGGGGCGCTATCACCTCTATGTGTCCTATGCCTGCCCCTGGGCGCATCGCACGCTGATCTTCCGCGCGCTGAAAGGGCTGGAACGCATGATCGACGTCTCCGTCGTCCATCCCGACATGCTGGAGGACGGCTGGACCTTCCGCACCGATTTTCCCGGCGCGACGGGCGACACGCTTTTCGGCTCGACCTTCCTGCGTGACATCTACACCCGCGCCAAACCCGACGCGACGGGCCGGGTGACGGTGCCGATCCTTTGGGACAGGGCGCGCGGCACCATCGTGTCGAACGAAAGCGCCGAAATCATCCGCATGTTCAATTCCGCCTTCGACGGGCTGACCGCGAACCGCGACGATTACTGGCCCGTGTCCCTGCGCGATGAGATCGAGGCGATGAACACCCGCATCTATGACCGCGTCAACAACGGCGTCTACAAGGCCGGTTTCGCCACCGCGCAGGAACCCTATGACGCCGCCGTCCATGCGCTTTTCGAAACGCTCGACTGGCTGGACGACCGGCTTACGCAGTCACGCTTCCTGCTGGGCGACCGCCCGACCGAGGCCGACTGGCGGCTGTTCACCACGCTGGTCAGGTTCGATCCCGTCTATCACCTGCATTTCAAGTGCAACCGGCGGCGGCTGATCGACTACCCGAACCTCTGGCCCTACACGCGCGATCTTTACCAATGGCCGGGGGTGGCGGGGACGGTGCATCTGGACCATATCGTGCGCCACTACCACTACAGCCACGACACCATCAATCCGAACCGGATCATCCCGATCAACCCGATCCTCGACTTCGCCGCCCCGCACGGGCGCGGCTGAGACCTCAGGGGGCGGAGCCGTAATGTTCCACCACCGCCGCAAGATCCTCGGGCGCGGTGCGCGAGGGCAGGAAGGCGCAGGCGTTGGGGATGTGCTGAAAGATCGAGCCGTCGGAAAAGAAGCTGGTATTGGTGACGAAGATGATCTTCGCATCGGGGCGGCGATAGGCGCAATAATCGGCCACCGCGATCGCGCTGCCGCCGCCAAGGATCAGGTCCAGCACGACGATGTCGATCTCTTCCCGCTCGATATGGGTGACGGCGGCTTCCTGCGACTGGACCAGAGTGACCTCTGCCGAGAACCGCTCCACATGGCGTTTCCAGATCCAGCCCAGGTTCGGATCGCTTTCGACGATCAGTACGCGCATCGCCCCTCCTGCTGGCAGGAGGGCCAATCTTGCGCTCCGTCCTGCGTTGTCAGAGATTCATCAACAATGCTTAAACAAATCTTAACGCTTGCCCAAAGGAATTCGGCATCAGGCGGCTTGCCGCCGATACAAGGATTGTTAGGCTGGCGCCCGTGTCAACCGGAGAGTGTCATGCGTAACCTTCTGCCCGCCCTTGCCCTGGCCCTGACCCCGCACATCGCGCTGGCCCAATGCGGCGGCGGTTTCGACGGTTTCGTCAGCGGGCTGGCCGCCGAGGCGCGCGCGAAGGGCTATGACGGCGCCATGGTGAACGCCTTCTTCGCCGGGGTCAGGCAGGATCAGAAGGTGCTGCGGGCGGACCGGGCGCAGGGCGTTTTCAGGAAAGACTTCATCGACTTCTCGCGCAGCGTCATCAGCGCCGGGCGGCTCCAGAACGGCGGGCGGAACGCGCAGAAATACGCCTCGGTCCTGAAACGCGCGCAGTCAGAGTACGGCGTGTCGCCCGGTGTCCTGCTGGCCTTCTGGGCGCTGGAGACCGATTACGGCGCGGTGCAGGGCAATTTCAACACTCTGAACGCGCTGGTGACGCTGGCGCATGACTGCCGCCGGCCGGACCTGTTCCGTCCGCAGATCTTCTCTGCCCTCGAACTGTACAAACGCGGCGATTTCGATCCGCGCGGCACCACCGGCGCCTGGGCGGGGGAAATCGGGCAGGTGCAGATGCTGCCCGCCGACATCCTGCATAACGGCGTCGATGGCGACGGCGACGGGCATGTGCGGCTGAAGACCTCCTCGGCCGATGCGCTGATGTCGGGGGCGAAGATGCTGCGCGACCTCGGCTGGCGACGCAATGAGCCGTGGTTGCAGGAGGTGAGGCTGCCCGCCGATCTCGACTGGTCAAAGACCGGGCTGAACCATGAGCTTCCGGTCAGCCAATGGGCGGCGATGGGCGTGAAGGGAAGGTCGGGGCCGCTGGCGCAGGGGTTGAAGGGGTCGATCCTGCTGCCGATGGGGCGCAAGGGGCCGGCCTTCATCGCCTACCCCAATTTCCGCGTCTATTTCGAATGGAACAAAAGCTTCGTCTATGTCACGACGGCGGCCTATTTCGCGACAAGGCTGGAAGGTGCCCCGGTCTATCACCCCGGATCGCCGGAGCCGGGCCTGTCGGATGGCGAGATGAAGAGCTTGCAGAGAAAGCTCTCCGCCAGGGGCCATGACGTCGGTGCCATCGACGGCATTCTCGGCGAAAAGACCCGCGAGGCGGTGCAGCGCGAGCAGGAGCGGCAGGGGATGCCCGCCGACGCCTGGCCGACCAGGGCGCTGCTTGGTCGGCTATAGGCCGATCAGCAGGGCGAGAAGATCGCCGCAAGCGACGCGGTCCTGCAGGTCTTCGCCGCATCCTGGGCGGGGACCTTGATCCCGGCGGCGGCGAGGAGGAGAAACATCGTGGCGATGGAGATGACTTCGCGCATGGGCGTGATCCTTGACGGTTTGTTCACGCTCTGT
>DAIOXI010000169.1:0-6950 GCA_036758045.1 Albidovulum sp. | reverse complement strand
GTGGCGCTTCAGGGAGCGGATCAGCCCTTCGTCGTTCTGCACCGCCTTGGTGCCACGGCCGTAGGAGACGCGCGCGGCCTGGGTGATGGCGGCATCGTCGCCCATGTAGTCGATGACGCGGACAAGCCCGTGATCAAGCACCTCATGCGCGGTATAGAGGTGCTTTTCCATGCCCTCCGACGTGGCGCGGAGCGTCGTCCGGCTGGTGGCGCGCGCCTCGGCGATCTCAGCCTGCTGTTCGGGGGTAAGGGTCATGGAAGCCTCCGCGAATACGAATCGAACCCCACTATATCTATGGCGGCAGCGAAGCGCACCCACGACAGGCTGTAGGGATGTGTTTTTTGTCGCAGCCCTACCGGGCGGCGCGGCGCTTTGCTACTGTTGGCGCGAACATGAGATATGGAGGGTCCGATGGGGATCAGATATCTGCACACGATGGTGCGCGTGAAGGACCTTGACGCCTCGATGGCCTTCTACCGGCTTCTCGGGCTTGAGGAGACGCGGCGCTACGACAACGAAGGCGGGCGCTTCAGCCTGGTCGTCATGGCGCCACCGGGGCAGCCGGACTGCCCGGTCGAACTGACCTGGAACTGGGACGGGGATGAGGGGCTGCCCTCGGACAGCCGCCATTTCGGGCATCTCGCCTATGAGGTCGACGACATCTACGCCACCTGCGCGCATTTGCAAGCCAACGGCGTGGTCATCAACCGGCCGCCGCGCGACGGGCATATGGCTTTCGTGCGCTCCCCCGACAACGTGTCGGTGGAACTGTTGCAGAAGGGCAAGGCGCTGGCCCCGGCGGAGCCTTGGGCGAGCATGCCCAACACGGGCCACTGGTGATGCGGAGGTTCTACGCCTTGGCCTGACGCTGTGCGTTCTGCTGGCGGCGGGCATCGCCTCGGCCGCCGCGCTGTCGTCATCACCCGGCCCATGTCGCACGGGACTGTCCCGGCGGCGATGTGGCCGCGGATCGGGCGTCTGGGACGCTGAAAGGCTTCGCGCCGCTGCGCACTCTGCTATGATCGGGGTCGGGAATGCGGAGCGGTCATGGCACGGGCGGTCGGATGGCGGATGTTGGCGGGGGCGGCGGCCCTTGGCCTTGCCGCGCCCGCCGGGGCGGCGCCCTGTCGGCTGGCGCTGTTGTTGGCGCTGGACGTGTCGGCCTCGGTCGATGCCGAGGAGGACGGGTTGCAGCGCGGCGGCCTTGCGGCGGCGCTGATTGCGCCCGAGGTGGCCGAGGCAATGCTGGCCGAAGGAGACGCGCCCGTCAGCCTTGCGGTCTATGAATGGAGCGGGCGTTTCGCGCAAAGCGTGATCCTGCCCTGGACGGCGATCGAGACGGCGCAGGATCTGACCGCTGCCGCCGAAACCATCGCGACAAGCCAGCGCGACCGTGACGACCTGCCGACCGCCCTTGGCGACGCGGTGGGCTTTGGCGCGACGCAGTTCCGCCTTGGGCCGGATTGCGAGGCCCGCACGCTCGACGTCTCCGGCGACGGGGTGACCAATGACGGCTTCCCGCCCGGCGCCGCCTATCGCGCCTTTCCCTTCGCGGGCATCGTGGTCAACGGCCTTGCGATCCAGGGCGGCGATCAGGACGTGGCCGCCTATTACCGCGAGGCGCTGATCCGGGGACCGGGCGCCTTCGTCATCGAGGCGGCCGGGTTCGGCGACTATGAACGCGCGATGCGCGAGAAACTGATCCGCGAACTGTCCGGTCCCATCATCGGCATGCTGCCGGGGCGGCCGAGAGGGTAAGGGCGGCGTCGGGATCGCGGGCCGGGGCGGCAGGGCGACGCAGAAGGCGAAATCGGCCGCGGCCCGGATCGGGTCCGGGACGGCAAGGCACCGGCCTCCCCGTTCTCCTCCAAGACCGCCGCCAGCAAACCCTCGCACCAAGGGCGCGCAGTGGCGCCGGGTGCGTTCGACCGGCCCCCCTCAGCGCAGCCACAACCCTGCGCGCCTTATCGCATTGCGGATCACCTGTTCCCTGCGCGGCAGGTCGTTCCGGTCGAACATGGCGCGGATCTTCTGGCCCTTGCCCTGATAGAGCAGTTTCTTGAAGGGCTCATACTCCTTCATCACCTTCTTGACCGGGTTCGGGGCCAGCGCGGCCTCCATAGCGGCCACCGCCGCGTCGCTTTCGCGGGCGTAAAGCAGCGGCAGGGTCCGGTAATGACAACTCACCGCGCCGTCGAGACCGGCAAGCCCCTGCCCCGGACGCCCGCCGCCGAAGGAATGGATCACCAAAGGCAGCGCCACCTGGTCGAGCCACGGGTCGAGGCTCTGGCAGACCAGCGGTTCCGGCCCGTCATCGCGGATCGCCAGCGCATAGTCTAGGAACCGCGTCCCGAACGCCCTGGGGGAGCGGTGAAAGAACCAGCCCGCGTTGAAGTAGAGGTAGCGTTCCCAATATTCGTCCGGCTGCGACAGATCGAGGCTTGAGGGATAATCCAGCCCGAACTTGCCATAGAGCGATGTCCAGATCGCGCCATAGCCCGGCCCGTAAAGCTCGATCTCCGGCCATGTCCCCTCGCGCCGCATGGAGGCGGAGGGGCGATCAAAGTCGAAATCCACCCCGGACAGCGGGCCGGTAAAGACCGTGTCGGTGTCGAAGAAGACAAAGGGCGCCTCGGGCAGCGCCGCCAGCCCCTCGATCTTGTTGCCCTGCGGATAGGCGGCGCCGAAATGGCGGTTTTCGAAAGGGACGACATCCACGTCGAAGCGCTTGAGCAGCGCCCTGATCTGCGGCGGCACGGCGGGATCGTTCGGCCAGAGGCGGCTTGGCAGCGGCTCAAGCATGACAAGGCGACCGGCGAAATCGGGGTTGGCGGCGCGGAAGGTGGCGGCGAAGGCCACCGCCTCATAGGCCAGCCGCCCGGACTGGCCGACGAAAACGACATTGAATCCAGTCGCTTGCGCCTTATTGTCCGCCATCATGGCCCCCTTGTTTCCCGCCGCCGGGCTTACGGGCGACGCGGGGCCGCTGTCCAGCGGTCGGTGAAATCGAAGGCGGAATCGTAGCCGAAAAGCCCCGCTGCGCCGCCGGTATGGAGGAAGACGATCCGCTGCCCCTTCCTGAAATGGCCCTTGCGGATCAGGTCGATCATCCCCGCCGCGCCCTTCGAGGAATAGACCGGGTCAAGCAGCAGCCCCTCAAGTTCCGCGAACATGCGGATCGCCTCGATCCCGCCGGGGGTGGGGATGCCGTAACCCTCACCCACATAATCGCAATTGGCCACCACATCCTCGCGCCTCACCACGCCTGCGCAGCCCAGCTTCTCGGCCGTGGCGCTGGCGAGGGTGAACACGTTTTCCTCCTGTTTCGCCTTCGGCGCCCGGACCCCGATCCCCAGAAGCGGGATGCCCGCGTTGATCGCCTTGAGCCCGGTAACGAGGCCCGCCTGCGTTCCCGCCGATCCGGTCGCGTGGACGATGTGATCGACCCGCAGAGCGCGGTCGTTCAACTGTCCCAGAAGCTCATAGGCGCAGTTGACATAGCCCAGCGCCCCGGTGGTGTTCGAGCCGCCGCCGGAGATCGTGTAGACCTTGCGCCCTTCGGCGCGGAAACGGTCGGCGACCGCCTCCATCTCGGCATTCATGTCGCCGCCGCCGGGGCGTTTTTCGGTCGTTTGGCCGCGAAGGCCGCCGTCTGGCGGGCGTGGTTGGACTGGGTGGCGCCCTGCGTCATCACCAGATCGGCGCCCTGCGCCTCGGCCTCGGCCATCAGGAATTCCAGCTTGCGGGTCTTGTTGCCGCCGGTCGACAGCCCGGTGCAGTCGTCGCGCTTGATCCAGATCTCCGGCCCGCCGAGTTCGGCCGACAGCCGGTCGAGCCGTTCCAGCGGCGTCGGCAGATGGGCGAGGAAATGGCGCGGGAAGCGGGCAAGATGCATGGGGTCCTCCGGGTGTTGCCCTTTCTCTATAGGCGCGCGCTGCCCGCGCTGCCAAGCGCGATGCGGGGGGCCACTCGCGCAGGCGTGACGGAACGCCATCTTGATTTCCGCGTGCGGCCCGGCAAGGATTCGCGCGACGGATTGCCTGGAGACCTCACCCGATGCGCCTTGTCCCCATGCTCGGCCTATTGGTGGCCCTTGCCCTGCCGGTGGCCGCCCTGGCCGAAACGCAGGTTCCCACCAACGAAGGCGAGGTGCAGTTCAGCTTTGCCCCGGTGGTCAAGCGCGCCTCCCCCGCCGTGGTGAGCATCTTTACCCGCCGCACCGTGCCGGGCCGCGCCAGCCCCTTCGCGGGCGACCCGTTCTTTTCCCGGCTTTTCGATTTCGGCGAGGCGGCGCCACGGGTGCAGAATGCGCTGGGGTCCGGCGTGATCCTGCGCGAAGACGGGATCGTGTTGTCGAATTACCACGTCACCGGCGATGCGGACGAGATTCGCGTGGTGCTGGCCGACGGGCGCGACTACGACGCCACCGTGATCCTGGCGGATGAGGCGGCGGATATCGCGGTACTGAAACTCGACGGGGCAAAGGACCTTCCGGCGCTGATCCTGGCCGATTCCGATGAGGTGGAAGTGGGCGATCTGGTGCTGGCGATCGGCAACCCGTTCGGCGTAGGCCAGACGGTGACCAGCGGCATCGTGTCGGGCCTTGCGCGCGCCGGGGCTGCCATCGGGCGCGGGCGGGGTTATTTCATCCAGACCGACGCGGCGATCAATCCGGGCAATTCCGGCGGCGCGCTGGTGGACATGCGGGGGCAGCTTCTGGGGATCAATACCTCCATCGTCAGCCGCTCGGGCGGGTCGAACGGGATCGGCTTTGCGATCCCCGCGAACCTTGTGGCGCGCTATGTCGCCGCCGCCGAGGCCGGGGAAACCGCGCTGATCCGGCCTTGGGCGGGGCTCGTGGCGCAGCCGGTCAGCGCCGACATGGCCGAGGCGATGGGCCTGCCCGGCCCGCATGGCGTGGCGCTGACCCAACTGCATCCCCAAAGCCCCTTCGCCAGGGCCGGACTTCAGGTCGGCGATGTGCTGACCGCGCTCGACGGTCAGCCGGTCGACGGGCCGGAGGAGCTGGACTATCGCCTTGCCGTGCATCCGCCGGGCGCGACGGTCGCGGCCAATTACTGGCGCGACGGCAAACTGGTCGAGGTGCCGCTCACCCTTGCCGCCGCGCCGGGCGCGGATACGGAACCGGTCAGGATCGGGCCGGGGACGATCTTCGAGGGGCTGGCCCTGTCGGACCTGACGCCCGCGCTGATCGACCGGCTTGACCTGCCGCTGTCCTCCGAAGGGGTCGTCGTGACCGAGGTCGCGGGGCCCGCGCGGCGCACCGGACTTGAACCCGGCGACATCGTCGTGGCGCTGAACGGCACCCCGATGGCCAGCGCCGGGGACTTCGCGACCGCCACCGCAACGCAGGCGCGCGACTGGCGGATCGACCTGGTCCGGGGCGGGCATGAGGGCATGATCCGCCTTGGCGGGCGCTGACGGCCCCCCTCTCTCCGGTTGCCCCCTTTCGGCGCTTGCCCTAACGTCGCGCCGAATGAGCCCCGAGGGAGACTTTCCATGTCCAAAAGCTACGGTTTCGACACGCTCCAGATCCACGCAGGCGCCCGGCCCGACCCGGCCACCGGCGCGCGCCAGACGCCGATCTACCAGACCACGGCCTATGTGTTCCGCGACGCGGACCATGCCGCGGCCCTCTTCAACCTTCAGGAAGTGGGCTATATCTATTCCCGCCTGACCAACCCGACCGTCGCGGTGCTGGGCGAACGGATCGCGACGCTTGAGGGCGGCGTGGGCGCGGTCTGCTGTTCCTCGGGCCATGCCGCGCAGATCATGGCGCTTTTCCCGCTGATGGGACCGGGGCGCAACATCATCGCCTCCACCCGGCTTTACGGCGGCACGATCACCCAGTTCAGCCAGACCATCAAACGCTTTGGCTGGTCGGCGAAATTCGTCGACACGGACGATCTGGATGCGGTCAAGGCCGCCATCGACGACGATACCCGCGCGATCTTCTGCGAAACCATCGCCAATCCGGGCGGTTATGTCAGCGACATCCCGGCCCTGGCCAATATCGCGGACGGGGCGGGCATTCCGCTGATCGTCGACAATACCTCGGCCACGCCCTGGCTTTGCCGCCCGATCGAGATGGGGGCGACGCTGGTCGTGCATTCGACGACGAAGTATCTGACCGGCAACGGCACCGTGACCGGCGGCGCGATCGTGGATTCGGGCAAGTTCGACTGGTCCGCCAGCGCCAAGTTCCCCTCTCTCTCCGCGCCCGAGCCCGCCTATCACGGGCTGCGCTTCCATGAGACCTTCGGCGCGCTGGCCTTCACCTTCCACGGCATCGCCATCGGCCTGCGCGACCTTGGCATGACGATGAACCCGCAGGGCGCGCATTACACGCTGATGGGGATCGAAACCCTGTCGCTGAGGATGGAACGCCATGTGGCGAACGCGCGCAAGGTGGCGGAGTGGCTGGAAAACGATCCGCGGGTGGAGTTCGTGACCTATGCCGGCCTGCCGTCCTCGCCCTATTACGAACGCGCGCAGAAGATCTGCCCCAGGGGCGCGGGGGCGCTGTTCACCTTTGCGGTCAAGGGCGGCTATGCGGCCTGCGTGAAGCTGGTGGATTCGCTCGACCTGTTCAGCAATGTCGCCAGCCGCCTAAGGGAGACGGCCCAGGCGGCGATATTCGTTTCGTCCAGGTCCGGCCCGATGTGAAACACAAGACCCGGTGCGCCAGAAGCGCACCGGGTTTTCATGCCGCCCGCCTACTGCGCGATCTCATAGACCACGCTGATCGTCGCGCCGATGCTGATCTCGCCCGAGGCGACCGGGACGCTGCCCGCATCCTTGGCGAACCGCGCCTCGGCCATCATCATCGGCTGCGGGCCGCCGTAATTGCCCTGTTCCGAAATGGTCACGATCCGGCCCAGCGTCACGCCTGCCGCCTCCGCGTAAAGGGCTGCCTTGTGGGCGGCTTC
>DAIOXI010000168.1:4761-6972 GCA_036758045.1 Albidovulum sp. | reverse complement strand
CGTCGCGGGGGTATTTCTTCAGGTCCTCGGGATTGTTGTACTGCATCGGGTTGACGAAGATCGTCACGATCACCCGGTCCGACTGCGCCCTTGCCGCGCGGGCAAGGCTCAGATGCCCGTCATGCAGCGCGCCCATCGTCGGCACCACACCAACCAGCATCCCCGATCGCTTCCAGGCCGCCACCTTGTCGCGCAGCGCCGCAGCGCTTCGGATCACCTCGGTCACTTGCGCGCCTCCTCGCCAAAGACATGCTCCGCCGCGGGGAAGGTCCGCACCCGCACCTCCTCGGCATAGGCCGCGATCGCCGCGTCCGCCGCCGCGCCCAGCTCGCCATAGCGCTTCACGAATTTCGGCCGGAACGCGGTGAAAAGCCCCAGCATGTCGTCGACCACCAGAACCTGCCCGTCACAGCGGGCCGAGGCACCTATGCCGATCGTGGGAATATCCAGCCGCTCGGTGATGTCCGCGGCCAGCGCCTCCGGCACCTTTTCCAGCACGACCGAAAACGCCCCCGCCCCGGCCACCGCCACCGCGTCGCGCCGGATGCGGTCGCCATCCTCGCCGCGCCCCTGCACCCGGTAACCGCCCAGCGTGTTGACCGCCTGCGGCGTCAGCCCGATATGCGCCATCACCGGGATGCCGCGTGCGGTCAGATACGCAATCGTCGGCGCCATATGCGCGCCGCCCTCAAGCTTCACCGCCGCCGCCCCGGTCTCTGCCATCAGCCGTGCGGCGTTGCGGAAGGCCTGTGCCTCCCCCGCCTCATAGGACCCGAAGGGCATGTCGATAACCAGCATCGCGCGCTCCAGCCCGCGCGCCACCGCCTGCCCGTGCAGGATCATCATCTCCATCGTCACGCCAAGGGTCGAAGGCAGACCATGCAGCACCATGCCGACGCTGTCGCCCACCAGAACCATGTCGCAATGTGGATCGACCAGCCGCGCCACCGGCGTCGTATAGGCCGTCAGCATCACCAGCGGCGTGCCGCCCTTCCGCGCCCGGATGTCCGGCGGCACCGGCCGCTTCACCTGCCCCGTCACGCTCATCCCAGGTCCTCTCCCGTTTCGGCGTCACGCCATCATAGCTGCACCGCAGCATCGTTTCCAGCACGGCGTGTCACGGCAAGTTCTTGAACGGCGGGGAAAAACGTCCAAAGATGGCGCCAATCGCCCGGCCCCGTGCCGGACCATCTGGAGAGTCGCACCATGTTCCACCGCCTGACCCTGACCGCCGCCGCCCTCGCGCTGTCGGTCAGCGCCGCCCATGCGGCGCAAGACACGATCACGCTTGGCATGGTGCTTGAGCCGCCGAACCTCGACCCTACCGCCGGCGCCGCCGCCGCGATTGATGAGGTTGTCTATGCCAATATCTTCGAAGGCCTGACCCGCATTGGCCCCGATGGCGCGGTCCTGCCCGCGCTTGCCCAAAGCTGGGACGTATCCGAGGATGGCAAGACCTATACCTTCCACCTTCATACCGGCGTCACCTTCCACGACGGCACCGCCTTCGACGCCGAGGACGTGAAATTCTCGCTCGACCGCGCCCGCGCCGAGGACAGCGCCAATGCGCAAAAGGCGCTTTTCGCCGGGATCGACACGGTCGAGGTCATCGACCCCGCCACCGTCAAGGTCACGCTGAAGGACGCCGACGGCAGTTTCCCCTTCAACATGGCCTGGGGCGACGCGGTGATCGTCGCGCCGGAATCGGTCGCGGAGGCGGCGACGAACCCCGTCGGCACCGGCCCTTTCAAGTTCGGCGAATGGGCGCAGGGCGACCATATCACCATCAGCCGTTATGACGGCTATTGGGGTACGCCTGTCGCACTGTCAAAGGCCACCTTCCGCTTCATCTCCGACCCCACCGCCGCCTTCGCGGCGATGATGGCGGGCGATGTCGACGCCTTCCCGAACTTCCCCGCGCCCGAGACTCTGGCGCAATTCTCGACCGATCCGCGCTTCAAGGTCATCGTCGGCTCGACCGAGGGGGAGACGATCCTGGCGATGAACAACCGCCAGCCGCCCCTGGACAATGTCAAGGTGCGCGAGGCCATCGCCCATGCCATCGACCGGCAGGACATCATCGACGGCGCGATGTTCGGCTACGGCACACCCATCGGCACCCATTTCGCGCCGCACAATCCCGATTACGTCGATCTGGCCGGACTGTCCGCCTATGACCCTGAGAAGTCGAAGGCCCTGCTGGCCGAGGCG
>DAIOXI010000168.1:0-4751 GCA_036758045.1 Albidovulum sp. | reverse complement strand
CTTACCCTCCGCCTCGCCCTGCCGCCGCCCACCTATGCGCGGCGCGGGGGAGAGATCATCGCAGCCCAGCTTGCCGCCGTCGGCATCAGGACCGAGATCACCAATCTCGAATGGGCTCAATGGCTTGAACAGGTGTTCAAGGGCCATGACTTCGACCTGACGATCGTCAGCCATACAGAGCCCATGGACATCAACATCTACGCCCGCCCCGATTACTATTTCGGCTATGGCAAGCCGGATTTCGTGGCGCTGATGGAGACGCTGACGAAAACCACCGACCCGGCGGCGCGCTCCGACCTTCTGAAACAGGCACAGGAGATGATCGCGAAGGACTATGTCAACGCATACCTCTTCCAGCTCGCCAAGACCGGCGTCGCGAACGCCAGGATCGAAGGTTTGTGGGAAAACTCGCCCACCCAGGCCAACGACCTGACAGCGGTGCATTGGGTTGACTGAGGCGCCGACGGGCACGACCGGCTGACCGACACAACCGACGGCCGCGAGGGGTTTCGCGGCCGTTTTCTGCTATTCACAGGACCAAACATGCCCGATTTCCTCTACCTCACCCCCTCCGCCGCCGAGGCTGAGGTTGAACGCCCCGCCCCGGAAAAGGTGATCTCCGGCGATCCGGTCCACACCACCTGGAATGTCGAGGATCGCGACGGGCTTTACTGCGGCATCTGGCAATCCACCCCCGGCAAGTGGCGGGTCAGCTACGAGGAATGGGAATATTGCCGCATCCTCGCGGGCCGCTCGCTCATCACCGCCGACGACGGCACGGAATATCCGCTGAAGGCCGGTGACAGCTTCATCCTCCGCCCCGGCTTTTCCGGGACCTGGGAGGTGATCGAGACCACCCGGAAGGATTACGTCATCCGGCTATAGAGCAGCGGTTCACTGATCCAGCGCGATATCCGTGGCGCCGTAGATCGATTCCGGCGACACGATCTTGGGCGGAAGCTCCACGCCGCGGGGGCTGAACTCCGGCCCGACGATGCGCAGCGATTCGGCCTGACTGCGGATCTTCACCGTCGTCGGGACCGAGACGCGGTCATACAGGTCGATGATGTCGTGATTGAAAAGCCGGATACACCCGGCCGACCCCGAATTGCCGATGGAGCCGAGGTCGTTGGTCCCGTGGATGCGGTAATATGTGTCGCGTCCGCCCTTGTAGAGGTACAGCGCCCGCGCGCCCAGGGGGCTGGCCAGACCGCCCGGAACCCCGCCCGCGAAGGGACCGTAAACCTCGGGCTGGGTGCGCAGCATGTTACGCGTCGGCTGCCAGCCCGGCCATTCCTTCTTCTGCCGTATCACCGTCGTCGATTTCAGGCTGAGCCCCGCACGCCCGACCGCGATCGGGTAGCGCCAGGCGGTGCCGTTATCCATGACGTAGTAGAGGAACTTCGCATAGGGGTCGATCTCGATCTCCCCCGGCGCGGCGGAGCCTTCGTAATAGACCACCTGCCGCCGGTTGGGCCATTGCAGATATTCCGGCGGCACCGCGGGCAGCGTGTAGTCGCCATCCACGATGACGCCATAGCCCTCGACCGGCGTGAAATCCTGCGCCGTCCCGTCGGGCGAGGTCTGGGAGAACACATCGCTTGACGTGCGCGGGGCGCAGGCCGTCAGAAGGGCGGTACCGGCCAGGCCAAGGAAGGCTCGCCGGTTCTGGGTAAGATCGGTCATCGGGGAATCCACGCGCGGTTGCCTGTCTTCATCCCTATCATCACTGGGGGCGGTTGCAACCGCCCCGCAGCCCCGCCCCGGCAAGCGTTGCAAATCAGCCGACCACGTTGAACTCCGGCCCGTAGGGATAGCCGGTAACCGCCCGCGCCCGGCGTCCCCTCGGGGATCGTCAGCATCGGCTCCATGGAAATCACCATGCCGGGTTCCAGCACCGTGTCGATATCCTCGCGCAGTTCCAGCCCCGCCTCGCGGCCGTAGTAATGCGACAGCACCCCGAAGGAATGGCCATAGCCGAAGGTCCGGTATTGCAGAAGGTCGCGTTCCTCGAAGAAGGCGTTGATCTGCGCGGTGACGTCCGAGCAGCGCGCGCCGGGCCGCAACAGGCTCATCCCCAGCTCATGCGCCGCGACATTCGCCTCCCAGATCCGCAGGCTCGCCGCGTCCACCTCGCGCAGGAACATCGTCCGTTCCAGCGCGGTGTAATAGCCCGAGATCATCGGGAAGGCGTTGAGGCTGAGGATATCGCCCACCTGGCACGCCCGCGCCGTCACCGGGTTATGCGCGCCGTCGGTGTTGATGCCGGACTGGAACCAGACCCAGGTATCGCGATACTCCGCTTGCGGGAAGCGCCTCGCGATCTCAAGCTCCATCGCATCGCGCCCGGCCATCGCCACGTCGATCTCCCGCGCGCCTTCCCTCACCGCCTCGCGGATGGCGTAGCCGCCCACGTCGGCCACATTGGCCCCGTGCTTGATCAGCGCGATCTCCGCCGGTGACTTCATCATCCGCTGCCGCATCGTCGCCGGGGCGATATCAACCATCCGTTCGGGCGCAAGGAACGCCTTCAGCTTCTCCGCCTGCATCAACGTCAGATGGTCCGCCTCATGGCCGATGACCCGCCCCTCCCCCGTCACCGACAGGATCGCGCGCCAGTAATTGTCGCGGGTCCAGTCGGTATAGGTGATGTTGTCGCCGTGGCAGCGCCGCCACGGCTGGCCCGCGTCGATCCCCGCGCTGATCGTCACATCCTCGGTCGCCGTCACGACCAGCGCATAGGGCCGCCCGAAGGAGCAGTAGAGGAACCCGGAGTAATAGGCGATGTTGTGCATCGAGGTGAGCACGACCGCCTCCACCCCCGTCGCATCCATGATCGCGCGCAGCCCGCCGATCCGCAGATCGTATTCGGCGCGGTCGAAGGGCAGGACGCGGTCGCCCTGGTGAAATTTGTACTGCTGTGGACGTTCCATATGTCAGACCTCACGCTAGGGGTCTGGAGACAGCCCGGACCCCGAAAGGTCCCGGCGTACAGGACTGCGGCGGAAAACTCCGCGAGCGTCGGGGCAAGGCCCCTGCGGCGACGCCATCGCCACGCGCTCAGGGGCGTTGTAGCGGGCGGCGGCGGGGGCGACTAGCCGGAAAGCGGCGGGATAGTGTCGGCGGGGGACGAACGCGCTTCGGGGATCACCGTAGGGTGGGCCTTCAGCCCACCATCTCCACCATCCGCACAATAACGGACCCGCGCCCGACCGCGGGCGGGCGCCGCAACGGTCGAGGACGGCACTTTATGGTGCCACCCACCTCCGACGCCTGTCTGGCCATGCAACCTCGCAAAAGCGCCCGCCCTCCGGGGCGGTCGGGCGCTGGCCCGGCGGCGCGTGCCGCGCCTTGTTCCGGGCTGGGGCTATAAGCTTGACACCCCGCGCCCCCGACCGCCATCAAGGCCCGGACAGACCGGCGGCGAAGGCCATCGCGGTCAGAAACTTCACCGGCGCAAGGCATGTCTATGACGATCATCCGGCTTGCCACGATCCTTAGCGCGCTATCCCTCGCCCTGCTCGGGCTCAGGTTCGCCTTCAAGGCCGTCGCCGGGCTGTCAGACCCCACCGGTTTCACAACCTTCGCCGCGATCGTGGCGCCCGTTTATCTCATCTGCGCCAGCGTCTTTGCCGTGCCGACCTTGCGCCGCGCAATCCTGCGGCAAACCTCCCGGTCCGGCACACGCGGGCTGATCGCCTTTCTTGCAACGCTGGTCCTGTTCCTGATCCTGTTCCCGGCGGTCATGCTCATAGGGTCGCGCTCCGGCCTTGCGCTCTGCCTCGGCTTTGCGCTGCTCTACACGCTGGCCTTCATCCTGCCCGGCCTCGCCTATCGCCCCTACCGACAGGCGGCTGCCCCGCCGGACCAACCACTCGTGGAGCATACCGTCTTCCCCGAGAAAATCGCGCTCTACAGAGTCCTCGCCCTGATCGCCCTGCCGCTCTTCTTCCTCGGCATGATCCAAGCCATCGCGGGGATGCTGTTCATCGCCGCCACGCCGTCACCCGAATGGCGCGCTGCGGGCTGGTTCTGTCTGCCGCTGACGACGGCGGTCCTATTCCTGCCCATCCTGCCGGCCATCCTGATACGGCGTTATTCGGGTGGCAGCGGCGGGATCGACAGCCCGCTTGGGCAGCGCATCGTCCTCCTCCTCGGGGGCCTCGGGGTTTCCATCCTCTTTGCCTGGCAGTTCCAGACCAAGACCCTCGTCTGGGGCTGGAACAAGATCACCGGCGCTGCGTTCGAGATGCAGACCTTCGTCGTGCCCGCATTGTCGCCTTTGCCAAAGACCGGCCCGAGGCGACATTCGACCTTTGCAACTACCCCCGCACCTTCGTGGAAACCCTCTCCCCCGGCGACGTCCTCACCGCGACAGCCCGGACAAGCTACTTCGGGCTGAGCGAGATCGGTCTGCGCGTCGCAGACCCGGAAATCCGCTTCAAGCCCGACGCGCGCCCGTAGCTACAAGAACCCGACGCGCCCCCTATGGACCGCATGCGCGCCTTCCGACCCTCTGGACCGCCCGCCCGCTTCCCCCTAGCCTCGCCCCGGAAAGGGGCCGGATGACTCGCTATCTCCTCAGACGCCTGATCTCCCTCGCGCTCAGCCTCGTGGTCGCGAGCCTTGTGATCTTCGCGGTGATCGAGGTGGTGCCGGGCGATCCGGCCTCCTACATGCTGGGGCTGAACGCCAAGCCCGAAACCGTCGCCGCGCTGAAGGATCAGCTGGGCCTGAACGCCCCGGCGCCG
>DAIOXI010000167.1:4026-7013 GCA_036758045.1 Albidovulum sp. | reverse complement strand
GACAGGTCGCGTTGCGCATGGGGCGTCAGCGCAAAGACGATCACGCCCGAGGTATCGCGGTCGAGCCGGTGGACCAGAAGCACCTCGGGATAAAGCGCCCTGAGCCGCCCGATCAGGCAATCCGCCAGATGCGCGCCCTTCCCCGGCACGGTCAAAAGCCCCGCCGGCTTGTCCACCACAAGGATCGCATGATCCGCATGGATCAGGCGCAAGGGATCATCGGGCGGGGAATAGTCGGTGCCGGTCATGGGCGGGGAATAGCAGCGGGACGGTGGGCGGGCAATCGGGGGAGGCACCCGAACGGGATGCCATGAACCGTAGGGTGGGCATTCGGCCCACCATCCGCGCCAGGACGGGAACGCACCGCCTGTAGCGAAAAGTCCCTACACGGCCCCGACGCGCACCCTACGCCCTTCCTACGGCCCTTTTCTCACACGATCCGGTGTCCCGCCGCCGTCAGCCGCCGGGCGATCTCGGCGATATGGGCGGGGGTCGTCTCGCAGCAGCCGCCGACGATGGTGGCACCCATCCCGACCCATTGCAGCGCGAAATCGGCGTAGCGTTCGGGCGTCATTTCGGGGCGGGCGTGCAAGCTGTCCACGGTCGGACTGTCCTTCAGGAACTCCTTTGTGATCTGCTGGAACCCATTGGCATAGGCACCGTAGGGACGGCCGAAGGCCCCCAGAACCGACAGCGCCGCCGCCATCGCCTCGGGCGCGGAGCAGTTGGCCAGAACCGCCCCCGCCTTGCCCGCGACGATGGGGCCGAGGTCTGCCACCGCCTCGCCCGACCGCAGGCGCGACCCGTCCTCATCATCGACCGTCACCGACAGCCAGACCGGCTTGCCACCGAGAAGCGCGCCTTCCAGAACCGCCCGCGCATGGGCGATCGAGGCCACCGTTTCGGCCAGGAAAAGATCGACGACGGGGGCGAGAAGACGGGCAATTTCGGCATATTTAGACACGGATTCGTCGTGCGGCGGATGCGTTTCCGGCCGGTAGGAGGCGACGAGCGGCCCCAGCGATCCGGCGATGCGCCCCGCCCCATGCGCGGCCCGCGCGGCGGCGGCCTCGGCCAGCGCCTGCATGTGCAGCGCGTTGAAACGGTCGTCGATGCCGAACTTCGCCAGCCGGTCGTGATGGATGGCGTAGGTGTTCGTCGTGGCCACCGTGGCACCGGCGTTAAAATAGTCCTCATGCACCTGCCGGACGAGGCCGGGATGGTCGATCATGACCTGAGTGGACCAAAGCGGCGTCGGCGCATCGCCCGAGCGCGCCACAAGCTCCTGCCCCATGCCACCGTCCAGAAGCGTGATATCGGCCATGTCTTTCCCCTTACCAGCGGCCCGACTGCGGCAGGCCATCGTCGATGTCGTAGTAATCGCCTTTCGAGGCGACGAAAATATGCTCAACCAGCCGCCCCCCGGTCGCCCCGGTGACACAGCCCGCTTCGACCGAGAACTCCCCCGCGGCGGAGCGGAACCAGAGGCCTGAGCCGCAGGCCGAACAGAAGCCACGACGGCCCTTGCCGGGGGTCTCGAACTCTCTCAGCGTGGCGCGCTTGTGCCAGGTCAGGCGGCTCTCATCCGTGTCTATCGAGGCGGAATAGTGACCCGACAGAACCCGGCACTGGCGGCAATGGCAGGCGGTGATCGGCCCCGCCGGGCCGGGCATGTCGAAACGGCACGCACCGCAGAGACAGGCGCAGGAAAGCTTCGCGGGCGGATGGGTCGACGGGGCCGGCGGCGGGCCTTCGGGGCTGTAGTAATCGCCCGCATCCGCGCGGTGCCAATGTTCGGCCAGCCTGAGGCCCGTCGGTGCATCGAGCGCCCCGGCAGCGATCGAAATCTCCGCCCCCGCCTCGGGCCGCCAGAAGAGCGAGGCACCGCAATCGGCACAAAACCCCCGTTCGACACCGGGGGAGGAACGATACCAGCGGAGCGTCCTGTACCAAAGCAGCCGGAACCCGGCCTTGGGCGCAAAACTGCCCGCCCAAACATGCCCGCTCCACCGTCGGCACAGGCTGCAATGGCAGGCGATGACGTCATCAAGCGGCCCTTCGACCACGAAGGACACCCCGCCGCAAAGACAGCCGCCCTTGTGGACCCGCCCCATCAGAGCCGTCCGAAGACAGAGGCGAGAATCGTGGCCAGCGCCGCGCCATCGGCTTCGGTGAAGGCGTCCGGCCGGTCGCTGTCGATATCGAAGACCCCGATCAGCCGCCCGTCCCTGCCGAAGACCGGCAGCACGATCTCCGATCTTGTGGAAGAGGCGCAGGCGATATGGCCGGGGAACGCCTCGACATCCGGCACGATCTGGATCGCCCCCGTCCGGGCGGCCGCGCCGCAGACGCCACGCGAGAAGGGGATGACGAGGCAGCCGTGACCGCCCTGATAGGGGCCGATCTTTAGCAATTCGGGCCCAGTCACGCGGTAAAAGCCGGTCCAGTCAAAGCGGTCGTCGGCATGGTGAACCTCACAGGCGACCGTGGCCATGAGGGCGACGATATCGCTTTCGCCCTCGGTCAGGCTGGCGATGGTCTTCGATAGCGTGGCGTAATCGGCCTGCATGGCGGGTCCTCTGGCAACCGGCGGGGGCATCCTGCCCCCGCACCCCCTGGGAGTATTCGGGCAACGAAGAAATCAGGCCCGTTCGATGGCAAGGGCCGTGCCTTCGCCACCGCCGATGCAGATCGCCGCAACCCCGCGTTTCAGCCCGCGCTTTTCGAGCGCATTCAGCAGCGTGACGACAATCCGCGCGCCCGAGGCGCCGATGGGATGGCCCAGCGCGCAGGCGCCGCCATTGACGTTCACGCGGGCATGGTCGAGGCCCATTTCGTGCATGAAGGCCATCGGCACGACGGCAAAGGCCTCGTTCACCTCCCAGAGATCGACCGAATCCCGGTCCCAGCCGAGCCGGTCGAGCAGCTTGCGCGAGGCGGGCACCGGGGCGGTGGGGAAATCCGCCGGGGCCTGCGCATGGCTCGCG
>DAIOXI010000167.1:2510-3936 GCA_036758045.1 Albidovulum sp. | reverse complement strand
CATAGGCATCCTCAAGCCCGTCGAGGAACATGTGGTCGATGACCTGCGCATGGCCAAGCCGCGCGCCGCCCCGCATCTTCGGCAGAAGGTAGGGCGCATTGGTCATGCTTTCCATGCCGCCCGCGACCATGATCCCGGTCTGGCCAAGCGCGATCTGGTCGAAGGCCACCATCGCCGCCTTCATGCCCGAGCCGCACATCTTGTTCAGTGTCGTGGCCGGAACCCCTTCGGGCAGGCCCGCCCGGAACCCCGCCTGCCGCGCGGGCGCCTGGCCCAGACCGGCGGGCAGGACGCCACCCATCAGCAGTTCCTCGACCTGATCGGGCCGCGCCCCGGCATCGGCCAGCGCCGCCGCGATGGCGGCCCCGCCAAGCGTCGCGGCGTCGGTTCCGGCGAAGACACCCTGTAACCCGCCCATTGCCGTCCGCGCGGCGCCCGCGATCACGACATCCTCGGCCATATCCATCCTCCTCCTCGGCGATCTGAAACCGGCATACCGAATAGTAAGCTTTGCCGTCTAGCGTTTCCGCCATCATGAGGGAAGGAGCGCCATGGAACTGCAATCGACACGCACGAGGGACACCCTGCTGGTCCGGGTGGAGGAGGACCGTATCGACGCCGCCGTGGCGATCCAGTTCAAGGACGCGATGCGCGAACTCGCCGGGACCGCGGCGGGGCGGGTGACGCTGGACCTTGGCAAGGTGCGGTTCATCGACAGTTCGGGCCTTGGCGCCATCGTCTGGGTGCTGAAGTTCCTCGCCCCGTCGCGGGAGCTGGAGCTTGCGAACCTGACCCCGAATGTGGAGCGTGTCTTCAAGCTGACCCGCATGAACGAGGTGTTCCGCATCCTGCCCACCGCCCCGGACGCCGCTGATGCCGATACCGTCTGAACCGCCCTGCGGCGGACACGATCCGGGGCGCTTCCCCGTCGACCTGCGGCTGCGCTTTCCCGCGACGGCCCCGGCCGTCCGTGCCGCGCTGGAAGAGATCACCGGCGGCCTGCGCGGGCGGATCTGCGCGCCAACACTTGGCACGCTGGAGATCGTGCTGGCCGAGGTGCTGAACAACATCGTCGAACACGCCTATCGCGGCGGCGGGGCGGGGGAGATCGGCCTGTCAGTGGCCGCCGATCCGCAGATGCTGAGCTGTGAGGTCTGCGATCACGGCACGCCGCTGCCCGCCATGCTTCCCGCAAGCGGGGACGGCGGGGCCAGCGTCTTCGGCCCCGACGGGGCGCTGAAGGAAGGCGGCTGGGGCTGGCATATCATCGGTCGGCTGACGCGCGACCTGACCTATCGCAGGCAGGGCGGCGAGAACCGGCTGTGCTTCGCGCTCGACCTTTGCCCGACGCCACATTGCCAAGCGGAGTGAGGCGCGATTGACCTGAGGCGTGGCGCCCCAAGGCGTTCATGTCGAGTGGTGCCGG
>DAIOXI010000167.1:0-2500 GCA_036758045.1 Albidovulum sp. | reverse complement strand
GCCGGATCTGCCCTTTTCGGACGTTATCCCCCGTGAAAGCGCACAAAGTGGACGGTCAGTTGGCGAGCGCCCCAGCCGTTAGCATAGACAAGGCGGAGCATGTGATCCCCGACGGCCTCATACCTTGCGCGCGCCCAAAGGCCGATCAGGCGCTCCTCTTCCATACTGCCCGGCGAAAGATCCGCGACTTTTGAACTGTCCCGTCGGGCAGGAGTCCATCAAGCTCCTGATCGAACGGCGTCAGATCCGAGAAGCATAGGTACATATACGCGAGCACACTGAGTTGCCTCTTCCCAAAGAGCCTTTCGTGACCCGAAAGGGCAAGGACCCTGGCGATGGGCAGGTCGTATCCCTCGGTGCCTGACGCCCTACCCCTGCGGCACCGTCGCCGTCATGCTCTCACGCGCCGCGAAAGCCTCGTGCCAGCGGGCAAGCCCTGGCCGCCCTTGACGCCAGCCGCGCGCGTCGAAGCGGAAATCGAGGTAGGACAGCGCCACCCCGATGGCGATCTGACCCATGTCGAGCGGCCCGTTCAGATGCGACATCCAGCGCCCCTCAAGCGTGTCGAGCGCGCGGGCGATCTTGGCCCATTGCCCCTCCACCCAACCGTCGAAGCGCTTCTCCTCCGGCCGCAACCGGCCTTCGTAAAGCATCAGGATCGCCGCCTCGATCATGCCGTCGGCGGTCGCCTCAAGGGTCAGCGTTTCCCACAGGCGCGGCGCGGGCGGGTAGAGACCGGCCCCGGCCCGGTCGTCGAGATAGCGGCAGATGACCCGGCTGTCATAAAGCGCAGGCCCGTCGCCGCGCTCCAGCGCCGGGATCTTGCCCAGCGGGTTCTGCGACAGCGGCATCTTCGAGGAATCGAGCGGGGTGCCGGTGGCCTGCGCGATTTCCACCTGATCGGCCAGACCGGCTTCGAGGATCAGGACCATGACCTTGCGGCCGAAGGGCGTGGTGGGGGATGTGTAGAGACGAAGCATCTGGGACCTCTGAAGGGGGGCGTAGGGTCAGGCGGGCGGATCGCGCATCAGCGCGGCGAGTGCCACAGTTTCCTGCCCCGGCGTGTCGGCTGTCAACTGCCCGGCGGCGCCGAGGCGCGCGGCCTCGGGCTTGTTCTGGGTCAGCTTCCAGGTCCCGTCGACCGATGCGATGGTCAGCCGCACGGCGCAGATCGAGCGCATCATGCGGGACAGCACCTCGGCGGGCATCTTGTCGGCTTTCCAGGGCGTCTTGGGCAGAAGCCGCGCCTCGAACACCTCGGACAGGCGGTCGAGCTGGCCGCGAAGCGCGGTGTCGGGCAGCGGTTCAAGGGTGCCGCGCAGATGGGCGGCGACGTAGTTCCAGGTCGGCACCTGATCGTCGATCCCGTACCAGTCGGGCGAGATATAGCCATCCGGCCCCGACACGGCGAGCAGCGCGGGAAGACCATCACCCAGGCCCCGGACCACCGGGTTCGACCGCACCAGATGCATCTCTGCCACCTTGCCGTCGGGCGTGAGCGTGAAGGGAACATGCGCGGCGAGCGGCCCCTGCGGCCCGTTGACAAGAAGAAGGCCGAAGCCACGGCCCCGCGCGAAGGCAAGGACAGCCTCTTCCGGCATCCGGCGATAGACGGGGTTGGGGTGCATCGTTGGGTCTCCTCCCCCACTATCTGCCCCTGCCCGCGCGGGTTTGTCATCCCCGCCTTTGTCACCGGCACAATCTTTGCGCCACGCGCCGGTCCGCGGCCCCTTGCGCAAGGCCCCGGCGCCTGCCATCCTGTCCGCGTTCTCAGGGCGGGGCGGAATTCCCCACCGGCGGTATGGGGCCAATATGCGCGCGCGCCCCGAGCCCGCGAGTGCCCTCGCGAAAGCGGGGGGTCAGCAGATCCGGTGCGATGCCGGGGCCGACGGTCACAGACCGGATGAAAGAGAACGTACAGGTCCGCGATGCGCCCCGTGGGCGCGGGCGTGCCTGTCCGTGATCGCCTTGGGTGACGTGTCACTTGAGCAAAGGAGATCACCGGATGACACCCACCCGTTACGCCTTCATCAAGGCCAACTGGCATGCCGATATCGTGGAG
This sequence comes from Albidovulum sp., assembly GCA_036758045.1. Classification (GTDB taxonomy): domain Bacteria; phylum Pseudomonadota; class Alphaproteobacteria; order Rhodobacterales; family Rhodobacteraceae; genus Albidovulum. The sequence continues at coordinate 438 of DAIOXI010000167.1, read as the reverse complement.
CGCGCCTTGGACGGGTTCCGCGAGGAGATCGGCAACCACGCCGCCGTCGAGGTCTTCGACGTTCCCGGCGCCTTCGAGATACCGCTGCTTGCCCGCGATCTTGCCCGCTCCGGCCGGTTCGTCGCGGTCGTTGGCGCGGCCTTTGTCGTCGATGGCGGCATCTACCGCCACGATTTCGTCGCCGCGACCGTGGTCGAGGGGCTGATGCGGGCGCAGATGGATACCGACGTGCCAGTGCTGTCAGTGGTCCTGACGCCTCATAACTATCAGGAGACGGAGGCCCATGGCGCGTTCTTCCGCGAGCATTTCGTGCTGAAGGGGCGCGAAGCGGCGGGTGCCGCCCTGGCCATCGCAAAGACCCGCGCGGCGCTGGCCGCCTGACGCGAGGCGGGGGGGGGGGGGGGGGGGGGGGGGGGGGGGGGGGGGGGGGGGGGGGGG
>DAIOXI010000166.1:0-7041 GCA_036758045.1 Albidovulum sp. | reverse complement strand
CGTCCAATCTCCGCCAAGCATGCTCAAGCTTCACGATTTTTGCAACAGAGCCGGCGTTCGCATCCGGCGGTTCGGCCGATCCGCTGGCGGCCGTCGCAGCCATGTCCGACGATGCGGAGGTCTGCGGCTGCAATGGTGTGACCAAGGGGCAGGTTGTCGCCTCGATCCAGGGCGGCGCGTGCAGCCTCGATACCGTCCGCGCCACTTGCAAGGCGTCGGCCAGTTGCGGAAGCTGCACGGGCCTTGTCGAGAACATCCTCGCGCTGACTCTGGGGGAGGACGTCCAGACCGGACCGAAGACCCTGTGCAAATGCACCAGCTTCACCCATGACGATGTCCGCCGTGAGATCGTTGCGCAGAGCATGACGTCCATCCCCGAGGTCATGCAGAAGCTGCACTGGACAACGCCCGACGGCTGCTCCTCCTGCCGGCCTGCGCTCAACTATTATCTGCTCTGTGCGCTGCCCGGCGAATATGAGGACGACCAGCAGAGCCGCTTCGTCAATGAGCGCATGCACGCCAATATCCAGAAGGACGGCACCTATTCCGTCGTGCCGCGCATGTGGGGCGGCCTCACCAACCCGCGCGAGTTGCGGGCGATCGCGGATGTGGTGGAGAAATATGACGCGCCGATGGTCAAGGTGACGGGCGGCCAGCGGCTCGACATCTTCGGCATCAAGAAGGAGGACCTGCCCGCCGTCTGGGCTGATCTCAACGCAGCCGGGATGGTCTCCGGCCACGCCTATGGCAAGTCTCTGCGCACGGTGAAGACCTGCGTGGGGTCCGAATGGTGCCGCTTCGGCACGCAGGACAGCACGGGTCTCGGCGTGAAGACGGAGCGGATGACCTGGGGATCGTGGATGCCCCACAAGTTCAAGATCGCCGTTTCGGGTTGTCCCCGCAATTGCGCGGAGGCGACGATCAAGGATTTCGGCGTGGTGTGCGTGGATTCGGGTTATGAACTCCATGTCGGCGGCAATGGCGGTATTCATGTCCGCGCCACCGACCTGTTGTGCAAAGTCGCGACGGAGCAGGAGGCGCTCGACTATTGCGCCGCCTTCATCCAGCTCTACCGCGAAGAGGCACGGTATCTGGAGCGGACCGCACCCTGGATCGAGCGGATCGGCGTCGATTATATCAAGGCGCGGGTCGTGGACGATGCGGAGGGACGCGAGGCGCTGACCTCGCGGTTCCATTACTCGCAACAGTTCAGCCAGGACGATCCCTGGGCGGAGCGGGCCGCCGGTGCGCGTACCGACCTGCACCAGCCTCTCGCCCCCGAAACCCTCATCGCTGCGGAGTGAACGACATGACCGACTGGATCGACATCGGAACGCTGGCCGACATCCCCCGGCGCGGTGCCCGCACGGTGCGGATAGAGGGGGAGGCGCGGGAGATCGCCGTCTTCCGCACCGGTGACGATAGCGTTTTCGCGCTGGTCAATGAATGCCCCCACAAGAAGGGGCCGCTCTCCCAGGGGATCGTCCACGGCCACAGCGTCGCCTGTCCCCTGCACAACTGGAACATCGCTCTGGCCAGCGGCGCGGCGCAGGGCGAGGACAAGGGTTGCACGCCCACCATCGCGGTGCGGATGGACGGGGACCGCATCCTTATCGCCCGGCCCGAAGCGCTGAAGGCCGCGGCATGAGTGTGCCGGGCCTGATCGCACCGGGCGAGGTCTGGCTGGTGGGTGCGGGGCCGGGCGATCCCGACCTCCTGACCCGCAAGGCCGAGCGGCTGATCGCGGCGGCGGACATCCTCTTCTACGACGCGTTGGTCGGGCCGGGGGTGCTCGCCCTCGCCCGGCCGGGTACGGAGATGGTGCATGTGGGCAAGCGCTCCGGCCGGCATACCAAGGCGCAGGAGAGCATCAACGACCTGCTCGTCGCGGCGGCGCGCGCGGGCAAGCGGGTGGTGCGGCTGAAAGGGGGCGATCCGTCGATCTTCGGCCGCTCGACCGAGGAGATGGCGGCACTGGGCCATGCGGGCATCCCCTGTTCCATCTGCCCCGGCATCACGGCGGCCAGCGCGGCGGCGGCAAGCGGCAGGCTGTCCCTGTCTCTGCGCGGCCTCGCGCGGCGCGTACAGTTCGTGACCGCCCATGCGCGGGCGGGCGAGACGTTGGACCTCGACTGGGCAGGGCTGGCCGATCCCCAGGCGACCACCGCCTTCTACATGGGGCGCTCGGCGGCGGAGAGCATCAGTCGCAATCTGGTGGAGGCCGGTCTGCCGGGGACGACGCCGGTGCTGATCGCCTGCGATGTCAGCCTGCCGACGGAGCAACTGCTCCATACGCGGCTCGACCTGCTGCCGCTGGTGGCGCGGTCGCTCGATGAGGGGCAGCCCATGCTGATTCTCGTCGGAGAAGCCGCCGGGATGCGCCAAGGCGTTGCCGAGGCGGCCAGGGCGATGACGGTGGAGGGATAGGATGACCAATCGAAACTATCGCGCCCTGTTTGGCAAGGTCCTCGACTTCATGGGATCATGCGACGGCAGCGAATATGACCGGATGGTCAGCGCGGCGGATAATGCCGGTGCTATGCAGGGGCAGATCCAGTCCCTCCGCCGGGAAAATTCGGCTCTCCTCTGGGCGATTTCTCAGGCGATGCGCAATAGCGATCGCGCCGGGAGCCTGAACGTCATCTGTGCAGAGCTGGCGCGACTATTCGACGATATGGCGGCGGGCGGCGGTGCCGAAGCGACACGCCACTATCGGGAACGTGCCTCTTATTTCCGGGCGGTCGCAACGATGGACGCATCATCGAGAATAGGCATGAACGCGCGGGAAACCCGCGAGACGAATGGATATGCTACTCCGTAACACGGACGGGCTCAGGGGCGAGGGCGTATCGTCAATATCTGCGCCACCGAGCCGACCGGACCATCCTTGTCATGCAGGATGCTGTGCGTCAGGCCCAGACCGGTCGCACCGACGGAAACAGAGGTTTCGAAGCCGACCCATTCCCCCGCCGGTGCGCGGAACAGATGGACGGTGAGATCGAGATTGGGGAAGAGCACTTCCCGCGGCGAGACGCGCGGCACGATCCCGTTGGCGAGGTCGAGGAGGCCCATCGCATGGGCTGTGGGACTGACCGCCTCCCCATCCAGCAGCGCGGTGGCGGTGCGACACCACCAGGCGACGCGCGCTTCATCGAGCGGTTGTCGCCGCACCTCCATCGACTGGATGAAGCCTCCGTCCCAGCGTGTGGTGGCGTCATAGGGCTCCATCGCGTCGGGCGGCGCGATGCCCGGCAAGGCGGTCCCAGCCAGCGCCGCCGTATCATAGCGAGCCGAAAGCCAAGCGCGCGCCACCACGGCCGGACGACCGTCCTGGATCGCGCGTGCCTCGACCAGCTCGATGGTCCGGCCGGCTCGCAAAACCGTCACCTCGACCGCGAAGGGCTGGATCGTCAGCGTTCCCCATATGTCGAAGGAGACGCGGCAGATGTCGAGCGTCTCCGGCCGCCGTTCGCGATGATCGCGCTCGATGGCATGCGCCAGCAATCCGAACAGCGGTGCGACATGCTGTTCGGCGATGTTCCAGGCGCCGCCCGTATGGATGGTGGGGTGGAAATGCTGGGTGTCCAGCCGCTCGAAATAGCTGGACGGCACGTGCGTGGCTGGTTCGGTCATGGGTTCGCGGTGGCTTTCAGACTGTCCTCCATGATCCTGCGCATCTCGAATTTCTGGGCCTTTCCGGTGACGGTCATGGCAAAGGCATCCACGATCCGGATGTGGCGCGGCACCTTATAATGGGCGATGCTGCCCTTGCAATGCGCCAGGACGTCATCGGCGGTGAGCGCGTGGCCGGGCTTGGCGATGATCCAGGCGCAGACCTCCTCCCCGAATTTCTCGTCGCTGATGCCAAAGACCTGTGCATCGGCGATGGCGGAGTGGGTGAGGAGAAATTCCTCGATCTCGCGCGGATAGATATTCTCGCCGCCCCGGATAATCATGTCCTTGATCCGGCCGGTGATGCGGACATAGCCTGCCTCGTCCATGACCGCGAGGTCGCCGGAATGCATCCAGCCCTCGGCATCGATCGCCTCCGCCGTCTTTTCGGGATCGCCCCAATAGCCCTCCATCACCGCATAGCCGCGCGAGCAATATTCGCCCTGCTGGCCGCGCGGAAGGATCGCGCCGTCCGGTCCCACCACCTTCGCCTCCGCATGGGGATGGACGCGGCCGACGGTCGCCACGCGCTCCTCGAACGGGTCGTCGGTCTGGGTCTGGGTGGTGAGGGGGCTGGTCTCCGTCATGCCATAGCCGATGGTGACTTCCGTCATGTTCAGCCGGTCCATGATCTGCCGCATCATCGCGGTCGGGCAGGGCGCTCCCGCCATGATCCCGGTGCGCAGCGTCGAGACGTCGTAGCTGTCCAGATCCGGCTGGTTGAGGATCGTGATCAACATGGTTGGCACGCCGTATAGGGCGGTGCACCCCTCCGCCGCCACCGCCTCCAGCGCCAGCTTCGGGTCATAGGCCGCGCCGGGATAGACCATCGCCGCACCGCTCGTCAGCGCCGCCAGATTGCCCAGCACCATCCCGAAGCAATGATAGAGCGGCACGGGGATACACACGCGGTCCGCCGGCGTCAGCTTGATCGTGCGCCCGGTGAAATAGCCATTGTTGAGGATGTTGCGATGGGTCAGCGTGGCGCCCTTGGGAAAGCCGGTCGTCCCGCTGGTGAACTGGATATTGATCGGGTCGTCGGCGTGAAGTGTTGCGCCAACTTCGGTCAGCTTCGCCACGTCGACATCGGCGCGCAGGTCCGCCCAGCGCTGGAAGCCCTCATGCGCTTCCTCCCCCAAAGAGATGAGGAGGAGGGGATCGGGCAGCTTCGCCGGCCCCAGTTCGCGGAGCATCGCGATATAGTCGCTCGACTTGAACGAGGGCGCGACGACCAGCGCCGCGCAGCCGACCTTGTTCAGCGCATATTCGACCTCGCTGGTGCGATAGGCCGGGTTGATGTTGACCAGGATCGCGCCGATCCGGGCGGTGGCGAACTGGATGACGGTCCACTCCGCGCAATTAGGCGCCCAGATGCCGACGCGGTCGCCCTTCGCGATGCCGCGTGCCAGCAGGCCGCAGGCGATGCGGTCGACCTCCGCATCCAGTTCCGCCCAGCTCATGCGGACGCCCTGATGGCGGGAGACGAGCGCCAGGCTCTCGCCCCACTGCCGGGCAGCGTGCGAAAGGGCCTCACCGATTGTCGTGTCGAGCAGCGGGACGTCGGTGGGCCCGCGTGTGATGGAAGGCGTGCTCATCGCTTGATGTTGATCACCTGTAGCTGGGTATATTCCGCCAACCCCTCCACCGATTGCTCGACGCCGAGGCCGCTATTCTTGAATCCTGCCATCGGGATATGGGGGCCGATGGCGATATGCTGGTTGACCCAGACCTGTCCGCTTTCGATGCGCGACGCGATATCCGCCGCGCGTTCGACATCCCGTGCCCAGACCGAGCCGCCGAGCCCATAGTCGGACGCATTGGCGCGCCGCACCACATCGTCGACATCGGAAAAGCGGATGACGGGCAGGATGGGGCCGAACTGCTCCTCGTCCACGATCTGGTCGCCATCCTCCACATCGCGCACGATGGTCGGGCGGACGAAATAGCCTGCGCGCTCCATTGCCTCGCCCCCGGCCACGATCTTGCCGTCGCGACGGGCAGCGTCGAGAAAGCCCTTCAGCTTCTCGAACTGGACCTTGTTCTGGATCGGGCCGAACTGCGTGCCTTGCTTCAAGCCGTCGTCCACGATCGCCTCCTCTGCGAGTCGCGCCAGTTCCGTACACATGGCGTCATAAATCGCCTCGTGAACATAGGCGCGTTTGATCGCCAGGCATACCTGTCCGCAATTCAGGAAGGCGTTGTTGAAGATGGCCTGCGCCGTCTCGCGCACGTCGACATCCTCCAGCACGATGGCGGGATCATTGCCGCCCAGTTCCAGCGTCACGCGCTTCAGCGTATCAACGCCGCTCGCGGCGATCCGCTTGCCGGTGGCGGTCGATCCGGTGAAGCCGATTTTTGCGACGTCGGGATGGGCGGTGAGATGGGGGCCGAGGTCATTATTGTCGGCGATGATATTCACCACCCCTGCCGGGAAAATATCCCGGCACAGCACGCCCAGCGCCAGGGCGGAAACGGGGGTGGTCGGCGCGGGCTTCAGGACGATCGTGTTGCCCGCCAGCACCGCCGGCCCGATCTTCCAGCAGGCGACGAGCAGCGGGAAGTTCCAGGCGATGATCCCGACCACAATGCCCAGCGGTTTGTGCTTCACCGCGACATAGGCGCTGTCGTCATCCTGGATCACCCGGTCGGGTAGTTCCAGCGTAGCATAATGGCGCAGATAGCCCTCGGTCCAGGCAACCTCCCCCTGCGCTTCAGGGAGGGGCTTGCCCTGCTCCATGGTGAGCAGCCGCGCCAGCCGGTCCGCATCGGCGGCGATGGCATCGGCAAGCGCGACGAGCTTCTTCCGACGCTCCGCCATGGGCACGGCCGCCCAGCCGGGAAAGGCGGCCTTGGCAGCGGCGATGGCACTGTTCGCCTGCGCGGCGGAGGCGCGGGCGACCGTCACGAACGGCGCGCCGGTCGCGGGGTTGATGACGTCCAGCACGCCATCCCCCTCCACCAGTTCGCCGCCGATGAGCAGCTTATAGTCGGACATGCAGCCTCTCCTAGAATTTGAAACCGACGGTCGCGCCGTAGGTCCGCGGGTTGCCGATATGGTTAAGGTCGAAGCCGAAGCCGGCCAGCAGGTCGATGCGGGAGGTGAAGTAGAACTGGTTCGTCAGGTTCTTCGCCCAGAGCGAGGCGGACCAGCGCCCATCCCGTGTCTCGAAATCGATATGCCCGCCAACCAGCGCATAGGCGCCCTGACGCAGCCTCGGGATATTCAGCACCTCGAAGAACTGGCTCGACTGATAGGCGACGTCTGGGTGGAAGGAGAGCTTGCCCAAATCGCTGTCGAGCAGGGTCAGGTCGAGCCGTCACGACTTCGACCTTGTCGCCAAGTTGCCTGACCGCCTTGACCGGCGTCGA
>DAIOXI010000165.1:0-7047 GCA_036758045.1 Albidovulum sp. | reverse complement strand
ATGCGCTGAAGTACGGGCAGCCCGGCGCGGAACGGGCGCGCTCGTATCTGTCGATCAGCCTGCGCCATGCCGAACCGGGCTTCGTGGAACTGGGCGTTGGGAACTCCTCCGCCGGGCCGGAGGACGGCGCGGCGGACGGCGCCGAGGGGACCGGACTTGGCACGCAGCTTATCGACGCCTTTGTGCGCCAGTTGAACGGCACGATCGAGCGGCGCCACGAAGACGGGCGCTATGGCCTTGTCGTGCGGTTCCCGCTGCGCACCCTTGCCGAGGGCGAGGAGGGCCGCGCGTCCGGGGACCGCGCGGCGGAATAGCGCGTCCTTCCCCCCGGATTGCATCGGCGCGCAGTTGCCGAAGCCGCTATAAAACCCCTTGTTTCAAGGAACTTTCGACCCCGCCGGGCGTTTTTCCGTACAACCGCTTGAGGAAAGGAAAGACCATGAACTGGGACCAAATCGAAGGCAGCTGGACCGAGATGAAGGGCCACATCAAGGAAAAGTGGGGCGAGCTTACCGATGATGAGCTTGACCAGATCGCGGGCAAGCGTGACCAGATGGTCGGCATGCTTCAGCGCAAATACGGCTATGCCAGGGAACAGGCGGAGAAGGAACTCGACACCTGGTCCGACAAGATCTGCCCCGGCCGGTCAGGGCATGACGGAACGGCCGCGCTTTCGGGCGCGGCCGTTTTTCTGCAGCGGTGGTCAGCGGCGACCGCCCTCGCCAAAGGCGCTGAGCGCGACGGCGATCAGCGCCCCGGCGGCAAAGGCCGCGACGCCGGTCGCAATCGGTGCCTTGTCGACCATCGCGGCAATCTCGTCATAGGCCTCGCCCGCCTTGCGGCTGGCGGCGCGGCGGGCCTGATAGGCCTGTTCGCGCGCGGCGATCACGGCGGCGGCGGCCTCATCGGACAGACCGTCCAGCCCGCTTTCCAGCCGCGCCTTCGCCTCGGCCGCGACATCGGCCAGGATACGCGCCTTGTCGGCCGCGTAACCGCGTGCCTGATCGGCGCCTTCGCGCAAGGCCTCCGCCGCCCCTTCGGCCTTGTCGCGCATCTCGGCGTGAAGCGATTTCAGACGCGCCGCACCGGCGCGGTAGATCTGGTCGATCTCCTTCGCGACGGCGCGGATGTCTTCCGGCTCCATCGCCGAAACGACCTGCGCCGCCGTCGCGGCGGCCAGCGTCGCGGCGGTGGTCGAGGACCCGGCCCCGCCCTTGCCCTTGCCAGAGGCAAGCCAGCCAAGGCCCGCGCCCACGGCCAGCGCCGCAAGGGGCGCGCCCGAAAGGGCCGCCGCGGAAGCCTTCCCCGGCCCCGCGCCGCCGAAAAGACCCAGCGCCTCTTGCGCGACGCCCTTCAGGCTCAGACGTTCCTGAAGGGCAGAGAAGTTGTCGTTCAGCGCCGCGCGGTCACGCTCAAGATCGGCTTCGATTTCCTCGATGGTTCTGGTGTCGTCAGACATCGTGCTGTTCCCCCGTGACGGCGGCGGCATCCTTGCGCAGGCTCGACGCCATGCGCCTGGGCGCCTGACTTGCGGCCTGAAGCCGCGCGCGGGCAGTGAAGAAGAGGATCGCGGCCAGCCCGACAAGGGCCAGCCCGACCATCAACGCGGCGGCCCCCTGCGGCAGCCCGGCGGCGACAAGGGCCAGGACCAGCGCCCCGGTCAGAAGGTTCAGCCCGACCACCGCGATCACCGCCGCAACCGCGATCAGCGCGACGGCCTGCCCGATACCCGACACGCTTTCGCGCATCTCCGCCTTGGCCAGCGCGATCTCTCCGCGCAGGATCGACAGAAGCCGCGCCAGCGTGTCCGAAATCAGGCCGATCGCCGATGGCCCCGCGCCCGGTTCCCGCATCAAAGCGCCTCGTCCCGATGTCCGCGCGGCCGGGTCATGCGCGCGATGGCAAAGCCCGCCAGCGCCGCGCCCGCGATGAACAGAAGCGGGTTGCGGCGGGCGAAATTCTCGGCATCGTTCAGCACCTGGCTGAGATTGCCGTCCCGCACCCGGTCCGAAATCGTATCGACCCCGCCCGCGACGGAATCGAGAACCCGGCGCTTGACGCTGTCGGCCCCAAGCTCATCGGCGTGGCTGCGCATCGCGGCCGCCACCCGTTCGCCCTGATCGGCGGCGGAGTGGCGGGCGTGATCGACCGCCTCGCCAGCGGCCTCCCTGGCGGAGCGGGCCGCCTCGCGCGCCGATTGCGCGGCGGCCCCTGCCGCGTCGCGCACATCCTGCGCGGCGGACTGGCCGGTCTTGCGGATCGCTTCGGCGGCCTCATGGGCCTTTTTCCTCGTGGTCTCGGACATGGCTCATTCTCCTTGGGTTCTCGCGGCCGACCCCCGGCCGGAATTGCGGATGAAACGCCTGTGAACCGCGCCCGGTTCCGCGCCTCAGGACGCCTTCGGCCCGGCAATCAGCCAGATGATGAAGCCCAGAAGCGGCAGAAGGACGATCAGCAAGACCCAAAGCGCCTTGGCCCCGGATGAGACCGAGGACCCCAGGACCGAAATGATCGCCCAGATGTCGAGCCCAAGAAGAAGTATCCCGCCGATCCCGCCCAGACCGAACATGTTCATTCCCATCGCGTTTCCTTTCCAGACAAGCCTGCCCTGTCCATATGGGCACGATTGTTCACGCATTCAAAGCGGGTTGCCCCGGCACGGGAACCAACGGAAGGGCGGCGCGTTGGCTCCACTTCGACACATCAGCTTTCCGACCTAAGGAGAACTGCAATGCTTGGATGGGCTCTTACCTTTCTGGTGATCGCGATCATCGCCGGCCTTCTCGGCTTTGGCGGCATCGCCGGCGCCTCGGCGGGGATCGCCAAGATCCTCTTCCTCGTCTTCATCGTCCTTTTCGTGATCGCGATGATCGCCCGCGCGGTGCGCGGCCGCCCGCCGATGTAACGTAGAGAGCAGACGTGGCACGGAAACGGCCGTCCCCTGGGCGGCCGTTTTCTTTTGGCGGGCAACCGCCAGCCCCGCGTTGCACCACCCGACGCACGAAAAAAGGCCCGCGCGGTGGCGGGCCTTTCCTTCATTCCTTGGGCGATCAGCCCTTTTCGTAGGTCGGCATCGCCTCAAGCTGCTCTTTCGTATCGCCGACATAGACCCGAAGTTCATCGGACTCGGCGGCCTTCATGATCTTGACCATGCTCATGTCCAGCGCGACGGGCTTTTCCCCGATCCCGAGGAAGCCGCCGACATCGACAACCGCCTGCTGGGCGTTGCCATCGGCGTCGAGGATCAGTTCCGCGATCTCGCCGACACGCTCGTCATTCGCGTCATAGACCGAGGCGCCGGTCAGGGCCTCTGCCGTGATCTGTTCCGGCGTCGCGGCGACGAAACCGTCATTGGCAGGCGCCATGTCGGACGTTGTCGCGGCGGGGGCCGCAGCCTCGGCGGGCTGGGCCGCAACCGGGGCGGTTTCGGTCGTCGCGGCGGTGTCGGTCCCGGCCTCCGGTGCCGTCTCCTCCACCGGGGCGGCGGCGTCCTGATACTGCGGCGCGGCCTTCAGCGCGTCCTCCGTCGCCGTCACGACAAGGAAGTAGTCGTTCGGGTCATCGGCGGTGGAGCCGTCCGCGACGAATTTCACCTGGCTCATATCGACCAGAACCCGATGCTCCCCCATGCCGAGGAAGCCGCCGATGTCGACGAGAACGCCATCGACCGTCCCGTCACGCGACAGGAAAACGTCGTTGACCTCGCCCACGTCCATCCAGTCCGTCTGCGCGCCATCGGCCTCGGTCATGTCGGACGGTGATTAGGCTGCGTAAAGACGCTGACCTATGAAGGTGCTGGCCCGCACATCGCCCTCTTGCGCCGAGGGAAGGAACAGATCCTGCGCGTGGGCAGGGATCGAAAGCGCGCCAAGAAGCGCGGTCGAAAGCAAGAACTTACGCATTTTTGCCATCTCCTCTGTGTCAGTTCCAAAAGCGCTGCGTCGCGCTTCGTGGACCCAACGTCCGGGCAGAGGGCGCGTTCCGGGCCAAACGGGCCGCAAAACAGCCGGTCGGCGGAAAATCGCGGGGCGTTACCCGCCAGACGAGGCGAAGTTCCGCCGGTTCCCTGCCGGACCGATCAAACCGTGTGAAGGTAAAGGTCGAAATCGACCTCGGATATGGTGCGGGCCACGCGCGCAAGCTCTGCCGCCTTCACCGCCGTGAAGGTGCGGTGCATGTCCTCGCCCAGCGCCGCCTTGAGGAAGGCCGACCCTTCCGCCGCCCGGATCGCCGCGCCCCAGTCGCGCGGCATGGTCGAGGCCGCGTCATCCTCATAGCCATTACCGGTGGTCTCCGGACCGGGGTCGATCTTGTTGTCGAGGCCGTGCAGGATGCCCGCCAGAACGGTCGTGGCGACAAGGTAGGGGTTGGCATCGACGCCCGAGGGGCGGTGTTCGATCCGCCGCGCGCGCAGGTCGCCTTCAGGGATACGCAACGCGACCGAACGGTTGTTCACGCCCCAGTTGGTCGAAACCGGCGCATAGCTTTGATTGGCGAAGCGGCGCCAGGAATTCAGGTGCGGGGCGAAGATCAGCATCGACTCCGCCATCGTGGCGCGCAGCCCGCCCAGGGCGTGAAGCAGCGTCGGCGTCCAGCCCTGCCCCGGCTCCTCGGCAAAGACGTTGCGGCCCGTTTCGTCCTGAAGCGAGACGTGAAAGTGCATCCCTGACCCGGCATAATCCGCGATCGGCTTGGCCATGAAACAGGCGGTAACGCCATGGGCGCGGGCCTGCTGACGCACGATCCGCTTCAGCCGGACAAGGTCATCGGCGGCCTGCATCACATCCGCGCGGTAATGCAGCGTCAGTTCATACTGCCCCGGCGCGTATTCGGAGATCATGGTTTCCGCCGTGATCCCGGCCCGCTCCGCGCCTTTGTAGATGTCGGAGAACAGCGGCAGCATCCCGTGCAGGTGATCGACCGAATAGACCTCGGTCTTGTGGCTTTCGCGACCGTCGAGAACGTCGGCAGCAGGGCGGACCTGACCGTCGGGCCCCCGATCCTTCGCCAGCAGGAAGAATTCCAGCTCGAAGGCCCCGGCCGGTTTCAGACCGCGCTTCGCGAAGGCATCCACCTGCCGTTGAAGCGCGTGGCGGGGGTCGGAGGTCATCGGCCTTCCGTCAAGCTCATAAAGCGACAGGAAGACCTCGGCGCGCGGGGGAGTGGTGTTGTGCAAGGGTTTCAGCGTGCCGGGAATGGGCCAGGCGCGCAGGTCGCCGTCGCCCTGATCCCAGATCAGCCCCGTCTCATGCACATCCTCGCCGCAGATATCGAGGCCGAGGATCGAGATCGGCATATGCCGCCCGGAGGTGTAGAGCGAGGGCAGTTCGTGGCGGCGGATGATCTTGCCGCGCCCGATGCCGTTGGAATCATGCAGGACGATGTCCACCGCCTCGATCTCGGGGTGGGCAGCCAGGAAGGCTTCGGCTTCGGCAAGGGTCGCGCCGGAGGGGCAGGTCTGGGTCATGGCGGGTCTCAGGAGAAGAGGTCGGTCAGAATCTCGTCGAAGGCGGCGACCAGCCGGTCGATCTGGCGCTTCGTCGTCGCCGGGCTGACCAGCATCATGTTGTGGAAGGGCGCGATCAGGCAACCGCGATTGAGAAGCGCGGTGTGCAGCGCGGCCTCAACCGCGGGCTTATGCGCGGCGGCGGCGTCGGTCCCGTTCCGCAGCGGGCCTTCGGCGCAGATGAATTCCACCCGCGCGCCGACGCGGGTGACATGCCAGGGCGCGCCATGCTTGGCGATGACGGCGTTCAGCCCCTGTTCCAGCCGCGCGGCGCCCCGTTCCATATGGGCACAGTTCTTCTTGGTCATCACCTTGCCCAGCGTGGCGCGCAGGCAGGCGAATTGCATCGGGTTGGCGGACAGCGTCGTTCCCATGCCGGAATGGCCCGAGGGGCGGGTCTCATTATAGTCCTTGTACTTCGCCGCGACGCCGGGGCGCAGGCCCCAGACGGCGGTCGGCATGCCGCCCGCGACGCATTTTCCGGTGACGAAGATGTCGGGGTCAAGGCCGTGGACCCTGGTGTAACCGCCTGGGCCCGAGGACATCGTATGCGTTTCGTCGATGATGAGAAGCGCGCCGTATTGCGTGGCCAATGCGCGCAACCCGTCATGGAAGCCGGGCACGGGCAGGACCATGCAGGAATTGGTCATCACCGGCTCGGTCAGGATCGCGGCGATCTCACCCGTTTTCAGCGCGGCCTCGACGGCGGCAAGGTCGTTGAACTCGACCGAGGTCGCAAGGGTGGCGAGGTCCGTCACCTGCCCGGTCAGGCCGGCGCGGGCGGTGGTCTTGCCGTCCCGAAGCTCAACCATCGTTTCGTCGACGGTGCCGTGATAGCATCCGTTGAAGACCAGCACTCTGGGCTTGCCGGTCACGGCGCGGGCCACGCGCAGGGCAAAGCGGTTGGCATCGGTCGCCGTCGTCGCGATCTGCCAGAGGAAGTCGCCGAAACGTTTCGTCAGAAGCGCGCCCGCCTCAAGCGCGGCCGCGGTCGGCAGCATATAGGTCAGGCCGTTCCGCGCCTGCCTGCGGATCGCCTTTGCCACGGGTCCGGGCGAATGGCCGAACATCGACCCGGTATCGCCAAGGCAGAAATCGTCGATCTCATAGCCGTCAAGATCGGTCAGCCGCGCGCCTTCGGCCTTTTCCACCAGCAGCGGAAAGGGCATCGGCCAGTCCTTCATCCAGTGCATCGGAACGGCGTCGAGGAAGGGCGCCGCGCCCTTGTCGAGCGCCTCTTTCGTCTTTTTACGCCCGGCGGCAAAGCGCCTTGCCTCACGCGCCGCAAGGGCCTTGAGCTTGTCGGGCCGGATGCCCGCGATCAGATCGTCCGAAGCTGCCATGACATGTTCTCCCAAGGGATGCCCGGCTTATCCGCGATTTTTGATCAAATTGGAAGCGGGGCTTTTGGACAGGCGGCTGTGGGGCGGGTGATATTTGATCAAATAACCACGGCCGTCAGCGCCGCCCAGCCCGCGCATTCGGTGATGATCTGCATCGCGCCCATCACGTCGCCGGTCTGGCCGCCGATCTGGCGCATC
>DAIOXI010000164.1:2885-7086 GCA_036758045.1 Albidovulum sp. | reverse complement strand
CAGATCATTGGTCAGGGTTGTCATGGAGCCTCCTGGGAAAGTGAGGCGGCCCGCAAGCCGCCCCACCCGCATCAGTTGGTTCGCGCGGCGTCGAGAGAGACCCAGTACCCCGGACGGTAGTCTACCGGCAGGAAGCGCGCATGCAGTTCGGCCAGCGTCGCCTCGGGGTCGAGGTCGGGGAACAGATCCGGGTGCAGCCATTTGGCAAGTTGCTGCACGGCGACGAAGCTGTAGGGGTTGTTGTAGAACTGGTGCCAGATCGCGTGGACCTGACCGTCCTCGACCGCCTTCACGCCGGTGAAGGCCGGACGCTCCATCAGCGCGGCAAGCTTCCTGCGAGCCTCCACCGCATCCGCGCCGGGGCCAACGCCGCCCCAGGCGCCACCAGGCACATAGGCGTCCCAGATGCCGCCCGTCACGACGATCTGATCGGGGTTCGAGGCGATGATCTGTTCGGCGTTCACCGTGCCGAAGGTGCCGGGGATGAAGGGCGCGGCCATGTTCTCGCCGCCCGCGAGCTCCACGAAGGTCCCGAAATTGCCGTTGCCGAAAGACATGCAGCAATCCTCGGTATAGCCACCGGCGCGCTCGACGAAGACCAGCGGCCGCTTCAGGTCGGGCTGCGCCGCGATCACGTCGGTCACACGGGCGATCTGCGCGTCGTAGAAGGCATTGAATTCCGCCGCCCGCTCTTCCTTGCCGAACAACTGCCCGATGATCCGCATGGATTGCGCGGTATGCTCGAACGGCTTTTCGCGGAAGTCGATATAGACGATGGGGATCCCCAACTTGGCCAGCTTCTCCTCATAGCCCGCCTCATCGGTGGCGGCCTTCGCCTCAAGGTTCATGATCATCACGTCCGGCTGCAACGCCACCGCCTGTTCGATGTCGAAGGTGCCGTCCTTGAAGCCGCCGAAGGTCGGGATGTCGGCCAGTTCGGGGAATTTCCCGGCATAGGCCGCGTAGCTTTCGGGGGCGGCCTCGCGCAGGTCGTCGCGCCAGCCCACCACGCGCGCAAAGGGGTTTTCGCCGTCCAGTACGGCGGTGAAGAAGATCTGCCGGCCCTCGCCGAGGATCACGCGATCTACCGGAGCATCGACGGTCACCTGCCGCCCGACGATGTCGGTCACGGTGACGGGATCGGCATGGGCCATGGACGCGGAAAGGCAAAGCACGGTGGCGCCAAGGAAAGAACGAAGGTGCATTTCGGGAAGCTCCTGCTGTCAGACGGGATCGGGGTAATATTTCCGACTATTTTAGTCAATATTAAAGTTGACAAAAATAATAAACTTTAAGAAATCCATTTCACCACACACAGGAGGCCCCATGTCCGCGCCCATGTTGACGAACCGCGACCTGCGCGACGAGATCCGCGACTACTGGTCGGATCGCGCCGCGACCTTCGACAGCGATCCGGGACACAGGATCGCCGACGGCGCGGAAATGGAGGCGTGGGAGGCGCTGTTTCGCAAGCATCTCGGGCCGGGAGGGGGTCGGCGCCTGCTTGACCTTGCCTCAGGCACGGGGGAAATCGCACGGCTCTGCCAACGGCTGGGCTTCGCGGTCACGGGGCTTGACTGGGCGGAGCCGATGCTGGCAAGGGCGCGCGCCAAACTGCCCGAGGTCACCTTTCTTCAGGCGGATGCTGAACGGACGATGCTGCCCGATGCCGGTTTCGACGTGATCGTAACACGGCATCTCGTCTGGACGCTGATCGACCCCGCCGCAGCCTTCGCGGAATGGCGCCGCATCCTCGCGCCCGGCGGGCAGCTTCTGGTCGTGGACGGGGATTTCGTCACCCGAACCTGGCTCGCCCGCCTTCTCGCCCGGATGACCCCATCCGCCAGGCATGCCGGGGACCCGCGCCATCGGGATATCCTGTCGCGCGTCCACTTTTCAGACGGCGCCCGCGCCGCGGACGTGGTCGCGCTTCTGCGGGATGCAGGCTTCGTGGACATTCGCGTGGATAGGGGCCTGCGTCCCATCCATCGCGCGCAGGCGGCGCAACTCGGATGGCGCAAGTCCCTGCTCCGCCACTCGGAACATCGCTACGCCATCAGCGCCCGCGCCGGCGCGCGCGGTCATACGGAGGATTCCGAGACGACGTAGCGCTTCTCATCGGCTTATTTGACGGCCAGATCGCGCGGCGTCAGATCTTCGTGCTCCAGGTCGAAGTCGTAGAGATCCTCGTGGACCTGATCCGGGATACGGTTCCAGACCGACCCGGGCCGGGGTGAGCGAGCGGCAAGCGCATCTAGGCGGCCATCGCTCCATCGGGCGTACCAGTCTTGATGGGTGCTGCCTGGATTCCGAGCATCTTCGGGGTTGCCGGGTCGGCATATGTGACGCCTCGACCGAGCGGATGATCCCGAGCTATCGCGCCACCGTCCCGATTCACAGTTTCACCCCGCGCATGAACGGCATTGACCGGCCCTGGGACATCGGGTTGATGATGCCGCCAGTGCCGCGTTTCAGGGGTGGCAGGTCCGGCACGGGCCACGGGGCCGACGAAGGAGCATGGGGTGGACTGGCTGAAACCGGCGAAGGAGCACTTCCGCCTGCGTCCCGAAACCGAACGCGTTGGCGGCGAATACGACCTGAATTTACGCGCCACTGACGATGACGGGCCGGTCATCCTGAAGGTCATGCGCGACGGCTGCGATCCCGCGCTGGTCGGGATGCAGATCGGCGCCATCAACCATGCGCGGGCCATGGACCCCGAGCTGCCCTTGCCCGAGGTCCTCGGCACGCCCTTTTCCTTCCGCGACGATACCGGGGCGGCGCGCCTTGCATGGGTACAGCGCGCGCTGCCTGGCCGGCCCTTCGCCGAGGTGGTGGAACCGTCGCTTCCTCTCCTGCACGATCTCGGCACCATGGCGGGCCGACTGTCGCGGGCGTTGCGCGGTTTCGACCATCCGCTCCTGGACCGCGCACAGAAGTGGCAGTTGGCCAAGGCGGGCTGGATCGGCGACCACCTTTCGGTGCTTTCCGGCACGCGGCGCGCGCTGGTGGAGGGGATCCTTTCCGCCTTCGAAGCCCTGCGCCCCGCGCTCGACGCCTTGCCCCGGCAGGCGGTCCACAATGACCTGAACGACTGGAACATCCTGATCCGTCAGGGGATCGCCGCGCCATCCGCCGTCACCGGGCTGATCGACTTTGGCGACATGACCCGCGCCCCTGTGGTGACCGACCTCGCCATCCTGGCGGCCTATGCGATGCTCGACCGCGATGATCCCGAGGCGGCGCTGGCCGCGCTCGTCGCGGGCTATCACGGCGCCTGCCCGGTGGGAGAGGGGGAACTCGCTCTCCTCTGGCCGCTGATCCGCATGCGGCTAGCGGTCAGCGTGGTGAATTCGACGATCGAGGCCGCCGGGCGCCCTGACGATCCCTATGTGACGATCTCGCAGGCCCCGGCCTGGCGGCTTCTGGAACGGGGTGACCTTGACCCGGCGCGGATCCTCGCCCGGCTACGGCTGGCCTGCGGGCTGCCCGTTGTGCCTGAGGCGCCCGCGATCCTCGGCTGGCTCGATGCCATGCGCGGGACATTCGCGCCGGTCATTGCCGAAGACCTCACGCGCTTTCCGGTCGGCGATCTTTCGGTCGGCGGCAGCCTTTGCCCCGAAAACCCCTTCGCGCTCTCCCCCGGCGAGGCGGCAGGGCTGGGCCGGGCCGATACCCGCTGGCTGGGCCGCTATGGCGAGCCGCGGCTGATCTACACCGAACCCGCCTTCACCGGCGCGACGAAAAGCGCGCCCCGGCGCAGCGTTCACCTTGGAATCGACCTGTTCGCCCCGGCGGGGACGGCGCTGCACGCGCCCCTTGACGGGACCGTCGTCAGGGCCGGGGTCGAGGACGGCGCGCAGGGCTATGGCGGGATGGTCGTCCTGCGCCACGACACGCCCGCCGGGATCTTCCATACGCTCTGGGGCCATCTGGCCGCCGGGTGTGCGCGCCTGAAACCGGGGCAGCGGATTGCGGCGGGCGAGGGGTTCGCCCGCATCGGCGATCTGCCCGAAAACGGCGGCTGGGCGCCGCATCTGCATCTGCAACTGGGCTTCGCCGACGATCCCGCCTGGGATGGCGTGGCCGACCCCGACGCGCGCGATCTGCACATGGCGCGCTTCCCGACCCCCGCCGCGCTGCTGAACCTGCCCGACGCGCCCCTGGCCTTCGCCCCCGAACCGGAGGCCGCCCTGCTGGC
>DAIOXI010000164.1:0-2875 GCA_036758045.1 Albidovulum sp. | reverse complement strand
GCCCATTTCGCCCGGAACCTGAAACTGTCCTACCAGAAGCCGGTGATGTTCCTGCGCGGCTGGAAGCATCACCTGTTCGACCAGTGGGGGCGGCCCTATCTGGATGCCTATAACAACGTCCCCCATGTCGGCCACGCCCATCCCCGCATCCGTGCGGTCGCCGCCGACCAGTTGGGCCGGATCAACGCGAATACCCGCTACCTGCACCCCGCCCAGCGGGCCTTTGCCGAAAAGCTGACATCGAAGATGCCCGAGGGGCTGAACGTCTGCTTCTTCGTCAATTCCGGGTCCGAGGCGAATGAGCTTGCGCTGCGCCTCGCCCGTGCCGCGACCGGGGGATATGACATCGTGACGCCCGATCACGGCTATCACGGCAACACCACCGGCTGCATCGACATTTCGGCCTACAAGTTCGCCAGGCCGGGAATGGACGGCCGAAAGCCATGGGTCCATCTGGTCGATGTCGCAGACGATTACCGTGGCCGCTTCCGCGCCGAGGACCCCGACTGCGCGCAACGCTACGCCGCCCAGATCGACACCGCGCTGGAGGCGGTGGCAAGTCGCGGCGGCCGGCTTGCCGGGTTCATCTGCGAGACCTTCCCCAGTGTCGGCGGCCAGATCATCCCGCCCAGGGGCTATCTTGCCGGGGTCTACGACCGCATCCGCGCCGCGGGCGGCATCTGCATCGCTGATGAGGTGCAGACCGGGCTTGGCCGACTTGGCGACTATTACTTCGCCTTCGAACAGCAGGACGTGGTACCCGACATCGTTGTGCTGGGCAAACCGATCGGCAATGGCCACCCGCTCGCCGCCGTCGTCACCACGGCGGAGATCGCGGCGCGTTTCGCGCAGGGGGCCGAATATTTCTCGACCTTCGGCGGATCGCCCCTGTCCTGCCGGATCGGGCGCGAAGTGCTGGACATCGTCGATGAGGAGGACCTGCAAGGCAATGCCGCGCGCACCGGCGCGCGCCTGCTGGCCGGGCTGCGGGCGTTGCAGGACCGTCACGAGGCCATTGGCGAGGTGCGCGGCATGGGCCTTTTCACCGGCGTCGATCTGGTGGAGGATCGTGAAACCCGCGCCCCCGCCACCCGCATTGCCGATCACGCGATCAACCGCCTGCGCGAGATGCGCATCCTGATTGGCCGCGAAGGGCCCGCCGACAATGTTCTCAAGATCCGCCCGCCGCTGACCATCGACGCGGAAGGGGCGGAGATGATCTGCGAAGCGCTCGACAAGGCCTTGTCGGAAGTGGCGGCAGGTCCGCGCTGACGGGCGGCCGACGGCGGCGGAAGGGCCGCATCGCTTGCCCCTCACCCGCCCGCCACGCGCCGCATCCCGCCCAGACGCGGGTGCAACAACCCCGCGACCAGCGCCATCGCCCCCAGTCCCGCCGCCCCGGCAAGGAATATGCCCGCCAGCGGCGAGACCAGCAGCACGAACCAGGCCACGCCCGGCGTGACGATGCCGGAGACGTCTCGGTAGCTGGCATAGACCGCCGACATCTCGGTCCGTTCGGCCGGGCGCACCGCCAGCAGGAAGGGCAGCCCGCCAAAGGCGTCGAGCATGACGAGAAACACCGATGACGCCCCCAGCCCGATGATCGCTGCGGGCGGCCAGTAGTGGCCGAGGGCGGCGATGACGAAGCAGGCCGCCGCCCCGGCAAAGGCCAGCCGGACCCCGCGCCGCAGCCCTCTTGGCTGCATCCAGCGCAGCATCCAGGGCGCCAGCAGCAAGAGCGCGTTCGAGGCCGAGAAAGCATAGCTCGCCGCCCGGTCGCCAAGCCCCGCCTCGATGCAGAAGATCGGCAGGTAGACGACATAGACCCACCACCCCGCCGAGCGGATCACGGCGAAAAGCCAGCCCGCGACAAGACGCGGCTGGCGGAAAAAACGGCCAAGATAGGCCAAGGGGTTCGGCGCCGGTGCGCGGGCGCGGGTAATGAGCCGCCCGTTGCCCAGACGCATGAACCAGAAGGTCGCCAGAAGGGCTGCGGCGAACCCCATGGCAATCAGATAGGGCAAGGGCATCCAGACCTTCCAGAACGTCACCCCCAGGATCGGCCCGACCACCCAGGAGAGCGCGCTGTAGCGCATCTTCAGCGATTCCGTCCGCCCCAGTTCGGCGCGGGCGATGAAATCCATCAGATAGGCATTGGTGCAGATAAAGGCCGTCACGGTGGCGAAATTCATCAGCGTCATGGCGACCGGGATCGTCACGCCCTGCCCGAAGATCGCCAGCGCGCCCCCGGCAAAGTAAAGCGAACAGCCCGCCGTATAGGTCCAGCGCCGGGGCAGGAAACGGCTGATCCATGGCACCATCAGCCCCCAGAGAAGCGAAGCGACGCCCGCCAGGAAATAGGCAAGACTGACATGGCCCGCGTTTTCCGCCAGCGCGGCATACATCTCCAGCGGCCAGACGGAGACGAGCATCCCGCGCAGCGACGCCTCGATCCCGGCCAGCACGGCAAAGCCGCGCACACCCGGCGTGGGCGGATGCCTCAGAAAGACCGGTATGTAACGGAATGCCATCTGCACCCTCCCAATCGCACTGAAAGCGGCGCAGGCGCGAACGTAGCGATCTTTTGCGACAGGCGCGTGTCGGCCTCAGACCGCGCGGGAGAGAAGCGTCACCAACCGCCGCCGCGCCTCGGGCAGCGGGCGGCTACCCACCTCCGGCGCGATCCGGTGTTCCAGGAAATAGCCGGTCAGGCGCAACCCGTCGGCGATCTCCCCCGCCCCGGCCGGTCCCTGCCCCAGAAGACAGGCGGGCAGCGGCAAGAGCCGGTCCACCCACTCCCCCGCCGCCGCGCGGGCCACCGCGCGGCCGGATTTCGGGCTGACATAGGCCAGATCGTCGCGCGACCCGGTCACCG